>JBFXAN010000044.1:0-42403 GCA_050184225.1 Dehalococcoidia bacterium
AGCACGACCGCCACCCGCTCATGATCGTCGAGCACCATCTCGAGGGTGGCCAGCGCAGGCAGGGGATCCCAGACGACCTCCAGGCCCGGCCGCGCTGGCAGTGGAACCGCGAAGAGGTATTCTGGCTGAGCGGCGGCGAAGATCGCCAGTCCGGGATGGCGCGGTTCAAACGTATCGCTCAGGTACTGCTCGATCCGGCCGGTGGCGGCCTCGAATGCGTTCCGCTCGTCGCGTCCGGCGCCGTCCAGCCCGGCCCGGATCTCCTTGCACGCCTCGCGGAAGCGCACGAGATGGGCCTGCCCGGCGACCTGCACCGGCTTCACCGGCAGATAGGCCGAGAGCACGCCGCCCTCAGGCGCCGGGGCTGCCCGCAATGCCGCCAGCACGACGGGCAGCGCCAGTACGTCGGTATGGATGCCGGGTCCGCGATCGTCGGTCCTTTGCATGGCTCACGTGCTCCTCGTACGAACCACAGTCTGCCAGGCTCCCGCCGCTACACGATCAGGCTGAGCGGGGTCTGGAGCAGGCGCTTGACCTCCTGCAGGAAACGGGCGCCGGTTGCACCGTCGGTGACGCGATGGTCGGCGCTGAGGACGACGTGCATCATATCGGCGGCGCCGATCTGTCCATCCTCCTGGACCACCGGCACCCGCCGCACCGAGCCGATCGCCAGCGACGCCGCCTGTGGCGGTGTGATCACCGAGATGAAGGCGAAGACATCGAACATGCCGAGGTTCGACACCTGGAAGGTCGCGCCCTCCAGCTCGTTCTGACGAATCTTGCCTTCGCGGGCGCGGGCCGCCAGATCGCGGATTTCGGCGGCGACGGTGCTCAGGCTTTTCTTGTCGGCGTCAAACACGACCGGCGCCAGCAGGCCGTCGTCCAGCGCCGTGGCGACGCTGACGTTGATCGACTCGTGGCGAATCACACCGGGCTGACCCTCGGCACTCGCCGCGTAGCTGCTGTTGATCGCCGGGAAGGATCGGAGCGCCTTGGCGACGGCCTTGACGATCAGGTCATTCACCGAAATTTTCACGTCGGCGGCGCCGGACTCATTGATCTGGACACGCAGCTTCAGCGCCTCGCCCATGTCGATCTCGGAGTCGATGTAGAAATGCGGCACACCCGGCTTTGAGTCGGTCATCGTCCTGGCGATCGCCCGGCGCATGCGGCTCAGCGGCTCGACCTTGCTGGCGGCGGCCGGGGCAGGTTGCGCCGACGCAGCGGCTGGCGCGGCGGCGCCAGGTGCGGCTGGGGGAGGCGCGGCGCTCTTGCCACTGGCGTGAAAGTCCTCGACGTTCTCGCGGAGAATGCGGCCGCCAGGACCGGTGCCCTGCACCTGGCTCAGATCGATCCCCCACTCCTCGGCCATCCGCCGCGCCACCGGCGACGCCCGGATGACGCCGTCCTCGCCGCGGCCGTTGCGCTCCGGTGGGGGCGTGGCCTGCCGAGCCGCCGCCTGCTGTGGCGGTGCAGATGCGGCGACCGGCTGCGCCTCGGCGGGCGTTGCTTCGACTGGTTGGGGAGTTGCACCGCCGGCGTCAGTCGCTGCCGGTTGGTCTGTGCCGGTGGCCGGCGCGCCTGTGGACGAGGCCGCTGATGAGGCGGTTGCGGTCGAGGCGGGCGCACCGTCGCCAATCATCGCGATCGGCTGTCCGATCGGCACGACCTCACCTTCGGGCACGAGGATCTGCTGGAGCACGCCGGTCTCGTAGGCCTCCAGTTCCATGACGGCCTTGTCCGTCTCGATTTCGGCGATGATCTCGCCCGCCGTGACCTGATCGCCCGGCTGCTTGATCCAGCGCTGAACCGATCCCTCCTCCATCGTGTCGCTGAGCCGCGGCATCACGACTTCCGCCATCGCGTGCTCCCTTCCAACGATCGGTGGATCGCGTCGATCAGGTCTTGCGCGTTGGGCTTGGCCGCCCGCGAGAGTGGCGCGGCATACGGCAGCGGCACCTCGACGCCCGCCACCCGCAGTACCGGCGCATCGAGATAATCGAACGCTTCCTCCTGGATCGTCGCCGCGATCTCCGCGCCGACGCCGTATGAACGCCAATCTTCCTCGAAGATGACGGCGCGACTAGTCTTCTTCACCGAGTCGACGATCGTCGGACGGTCGAGCGGCCGCAGCGAGCGCAGGTCCACCACTTCGACGCTGATGCCTTCCTGCTCCAGCGTCTGCGCCGCCTGCAGGGCGATCGCCGTCATGCGTGAATACGCGACGACCGTGACATCCGCACCCTCACGCTTGACCTCAGCCACGCCGATCGGTACGGAATAGCTGTCGTCCGGGGGCACCTCGCCCCGCGTGTCGTAGAGCGCCAGGCTTTCGATGAAGATCACTGGATCGTCGTCGCGGATGGCGCTGCGGAGCAGTCCCTTGGCGTCGTAGGGGGTGGATGGCGCCACAACCTTGAGGCCGGGCACATAGGCAAACCAGTTTTCGAAGTTCTGCGAATGCTGGGCGGCAAGCTGGCCGACGCCGCCGCTCGGTGTCCGGATCACGAGGGGTACCCTCGCCCGGCCGCCGAACATGTAATGGATCTTGGCGGCGTGATTGACGATCTGGTCGATCGCGACGAGGATGAAGTTGATCGTCATGATCTCGACGACCGGCCGCAGGCCGAGCATCGCCGCCCCGGCCGCCATCCCGACGAAGCCCTCTTCGGAGATCGGCGTGTCGACGATCCGCTTGCTGCCAAACTCGGCGAGCAGTCCTTCGGTGATCCGGTACGATCCCTGGAACTTGCCGATCTCTTCACCCATCAACAGCACATTGGGGTCGCGGCGCAGCTCCTCGCGGAGCGTGTCGTTGAGCGCCTGGCGGTAGGTCATCACCGGCATGGCATCCGCTCCTCACGTCCGCGGGGCAAGCGCGCGCGCGTCGTCGGCGCCGGGTGTATTTGGCACCGGCGTGGCGTGCATATATTCGAAGAGGTCATCGAGTTGTGGATCGGGACCGGCGTCCGCGAAGTCGATCGCCTCCTGGATCTCCCGATCCACCTGGGCGGCCATGTCCTTGAGCCAGGCATCATCGACGACTCCGGCCTCCGTTAGCGTGGCGGCGAACTGCGCGATCGGGTCTTCGGCGCGTCCCTGCTTCACTTCCTCGGGATCGCGATAGCGGTCGGCGTCGATGACGGAGTGGCCACGGAAGCGGAAGCTGACCGCCTCGAGGATCGCCGGCTCGCGCTCCCGTTCGGCGCGGTCCCGCAGACGGTGGGTCGCATCACGAACGGCGAGTACGTCACGACCGTCGACGCGTTCGCCGTGGATGCGAAAGGCGCAACCACGCTTGTAGAGGTCCGGCTCGGCGGCGCCCTCGGCGACGGTCGTTCCCATGCCATAGCCGTTGTTGATGATGACGAAGAGGACGGGCAACCGGTGGAGCTTGGCCAGGTTGAGTGATTCGTGCCAGGCGCCGATATTGGTCGTCGCATCGCCCATCTGGCAGAGCACGACCCCCGGCCGCTCCTGATAGGCAAGGGCGAACGCCGCGCCGACAGCGAGCGGGATCTGGCCGCCGACGATGCCGTACCCACCCATGAAGTGCGTGTCCGGGTCGAACAGGTGCATCGACCCGCCACGGCCACGGGCGACGCCGGTCTCCTTGCCGAACAACTCGGCCATTACCGGTCCCGGCGCCACGCCGCGGGCGATGATGTAGCCGTGCTCGCGGTAGTTGGTGAAGATGTAGTCCTGCGGCTCCATCGCCGCCATCAGGCCGACGATCGTCGCCTCTTCGCCGAGGTTGAGGTGGAGGTAGCCGCCGATCTTCGCCTTGGTATACATCTCGGCCGCGCGCTCTTCGAAGCGGCGGATCTGCAGCATCTGATGGTAGTAGCGGCGCAGCGTGTCGTGGTCGTCCTCGTGCGGCACCGAATCGGACGCTTCGACGGCTGCCGCCGTCTGTGCCTTCGTTGCCCTGGCCATGCTTCCTCACTCCATTTGCATGCATTCGATCATGGGGAAGGCACCAGGGCCGACGGCCAGATCATGCGGCAGGCGTCGCACTGCATACCCCGCGCCTCATGTTCCCGGCACTTCCGCCAAATGGCTGAACGGGTCGGCAGCACCGCAACGCGGACACACATCCGGCGCCGCTTCTCCCCGGACGGGCTCACCGCAGGTCTGACAGACCCAGCGCATCGCGATCTGCTGGACCAAGTCAGAGCGGCTGACGATGCCGACCAGCCGGCCATGGTCCAGGACTGGTACCCGTCGGACACGACGGTCGGCCAGCAGATGTGCGACCGCCTCCGCGTCCGTCTCGGGGCTGACGCTGATCACGCCCCGTGTCATAATCTCGGCGACGGTATTGCCCGTCTTCGCCAGCAGGTCGTACTCGGTCACGACGCCGATCAGCGATCCAGAACGATTGACAACGGGGAGTCCGCTGATCCGATGACGAGCCAGCAGCCGGGCCGCGTCTTCGATTCTGGCTTTGTCGTCGACGGTGATGACGTGGGTGGTCATGAGATCGCTGACGTTCATCATAGTTCGGCGGCGCCATCCTCTCACCCGTCCGCGAGTAACAGCGCCATCCCCCCTTCCTACCTAGTGTGGTGTACTGGTCGCTATGCGCCAAGTCGCGGCAGAGGTAGATTCGCCCGCGAAGAGTGGCCGCGTGCGCCGCGACTCAGTGGCTGCCTCGATTGCTGCCCGCGATCGACTCGGCGATGGGCGTTGCCCGTTGCACCGTCTGCGGCGGGGCGGGTCCGATCGAGTCCCGCTCCACCCACACGCCTCCTCCCACACTGACGACATCGGCCGGACGTGATCCCTGCAGCCAATCGAGTATGGTCGCCGCGGCCAGCCGTCCCAGCTGCAGCATGTCGTGGCTGATGCTCGCGATCGGTACGCCAAATTCGAGGGTCCACGGCGATTCGCCAAACGCCACCAGCGAGAGGTCTGCCGGGATGCGCAGGCCCATCTGGTTGAGCACGTGCATCAACCGCGGAAGCACCGAGAGA
Source organism: Dehalococcoidia bacterium (assembly GCA_050184225.1). Lineage (GTDB taxonomy): Bacteria > Chloroflexota > Dehalococcoidia > CAUJGQ01 > CAUJGQ01 > JBFXAN01. The sequence goes on from JBFXAN010000044.1 coordinate 4,977, forward strand.
TCGGAGAAGAACACCGTGGCCCGATCCGTCACGGTCAGGTGGCGGGCAACGCGGTCATAGAGTCCGGCGTGGTGCTCCTCATGCGGCACCATTTCGATCGTCAGTGTGAGTCCGGACCGTTCCGCCGATTGTTGGAGCCAGGTGGTGCGGACGCTGGGGACGCTCTGGGGCATGCCGAAGTAGATCACCCGGCGGTGTCCGAGCGCGGCCAACCGCGCGGCCGCCTGACGCAGCGCCTCGTCTTCCATCGCGGTAAACAAAGGGAGTGACTCCGGTCCCAACCCTCGGGCAAAGAGAACCAACACCGGCACGCCGGCGTTCTCATATGCCTGGAGCGTCGTACCCAGATCGGGCGGCGTCGCGATGAAGAGCGCATCGACGCGCCGCTCGAACAAGCGCTGCACGAGGGTGCGAAAGTGCTCCGGCTCGCCTCGTGCCGTGGTCAGCATGAGGCTATAGCCCTCTTCCTCGATACCGCTGCTCAGCCCCTCGGCAAACTCTAATGACGTCGGACTATTCAGCTTGGGGAAGATCAGGCCGAGCGTCATCGTCCGCGCCATACGCAGGTTCCGGGCGGTGACGTTCGGGCTGTATCCCAGTGACGCGGCCGCACTCCGTACCCGCTTGGCAATGGCCGGTGTCACCCGGCGCCGCCCGGTCAGGGCGCGAGACGCGGTGCTCACGTCGACACCCGCACGCTGGGCAACATCCCGCAGGGTGACGACGCGTCCCAGGCCCGCGGCTGCTGGTGCGAGGGCCATGGGCGGCACGGTGTTCGACGGACGATCGTCTCCGCCCATGGTCCTCCTCGACCATCGCTACGACTTCTCAATCCAGCGGCCGAGTTGGTAGTTTCGGGCGCCGGGGGTGAAGTCGAGTCCCTTTACTACTGAAGCATAAGCGGTGTAGTTGTTATACGAATAGGTCGGGATCCAGTTTGCCCAGCGCTGGAATTGGAGCCGCTGGATCTGTTGGCCGAGCTTCAGCCACTCCTGGGCATCCAACTCCTGTTCATGCCGCTCCACCAGCGCGTCGATCTCCGGATCATTGAGCGAGAAGCTCTCCTGGAACGAGCCTTCTTTGCTGTGCAGCAGACGCATCTGCTGGCGGACATTTGAACCCTGGAACGGCCAGAGGGAGATATCGTACTCACCCGGCTCCATACCGACCCGCTGAATGTAGAGGGTGCGCGGCGTCGGCTCCAGCTTGGTCTTGATCCCCACCTGGGCCAGGTCTTCGGCGATCAAGCGGCCGGAGTCGACATAGAACTGCGCCTCAACCGGGAGCGGCATGACGAACTCTTTGTCGAACGGAAAACCCGCCGCATCGAGCAACTGCCGCGCCCGGGCACGGTCGAGCGTCATCGATGGCTCGACCTCAGACATCGGCAGGGCTAGCTCCTTCAGGTCGCTGGGGATGTAGCCGGCGAGATAGCCGTCGCCGAACTGGACGACGTTGATCAGCCGCTGGCGATCGATCGCCTTCCAGACGGCCTCGCGGACGCGGACATCCTGCCACTCCTTGCGGAACATGTTCAGGACAACGCCGACGACGCTGAACGACGGTTCCGCCCGCACGTAGATCTTGTCGCCCAGGTCGCGGACGACCAGGTCGCGGTCGCGGATCGAGTTGAACCGCAGCCGATGCGTCTGACCGGTGCGAAACGCCGCCTCCATCGCCGCATTATCGGGAACGATCGTCAGCCGCACGCCGTCGGGATAGGGCTGACCGGCGACACGATAGGTAGGATTCCGCGCCGCATCATAGGAGCTGCCCTGCCGCTCATCCTTGAACTCCCAGGGACCGCTGCCGACCTGGGGACTCTCCTTCAGCGTCTGCTCGTTGAGCATCTCCTTGGGGACGATGCTCACGGCCACCTGGTCTGAGTCGAAGAAGTAGGCGCGCGGCCCCTTCGTCTCAAAGCGCAACGTGTGCGGATCGACGACCTCGGGCGGCCCGGTCAGGTCGCCCCGGATGAACGTCGTGTTGTAGTTGGCTTTCCCCACGTTCACATCACGCACGAATTCGATGTCCTGCGCGATGTCTTCGGCGGTCACCTCCCGGCCGCTGACCGGCGCGCGATTGTGAAACCGGGTGCCCTGTTTGATCGTGACGACGACATGGCTCGGATCGACCTGTTCGTACGACTCGGCCAGCTCCAGCTTGAGGGGATCCGGGCCGGAAAGCCGTTTCGCCCAGAGGATGTCATAGTAGTCCTGAAACATCGGCCGGACCTGCGATGCCTCATAACCGGAGTGATACGGGCTGCGGTGCGTGGCGGCGACGTTGTCGATGTTCAGATAGGTGCCACCCGGCTGTGGCGTTTCACCGGCGCCCGGCCCGGGCGTCTGCGACGCCAGGGATTGTGCCCCCGAGCCGGAGGTCGTGGACGAGCCGTCTCCACCACAGGCCGCGATGAAGACGGCGCCCATAGCGGCACCTCCAAGCGCCGCGTTGCGGATCGCCAACCGACGGGTGAGCCGGCTGCCGCGGCTCGATGATTGCGATCGGATCGCCATGGTTGCCCTCCCTCCTCCGATCCACGCCGCCGATTGCATGCCGCCGGCGGGATGGATCGTCTGTGCCTGAGCCTATGACACCTGCTGTGCCTCCCGCATGGGAACACCAATTGACAAGGACACGAGGCCGCGCAAGGTAAACGCGGGCCGGTATCGTAGGTCGGCTTCCGGCACCGCCAGCTCGAGTTCTGAGAACCGTTTCGCGATCGCCCGGAACGCGGCCGCCCCTTCCAGCCGAGCGAGCGGCGCCCCCAGGCAGACATGGATGTAGGTGCCGAAGGCGAGGTGCTCGCTCTCCTCGCGGTCGATGTGGAGTTCTGCCGCGTTCGGGAACTGCCGCCCATCTCGGTTCGCCGACGCGAGCATCGGCATCACGACATCGCCGGCCTCTAGGTCGACGCCGAGCAGCGTCATCGGTTCGGTTACGACCCGGCTGGTGTTTTGCACCGGGCCGTCGTAGCGGAGAAACTCTTCAATAGCGCGTGACACCAGTCCCGGTTGTTCTCGGAGCAGACGGAACTGGTCCGGGTTGCGGATCAGCGCGAGCGTGCCGTTGCCGATCAGGTTCGTCGTCGTCTCGTTCCCGGCGAGCAGCAGCAGCACGACAAAGGAGAGTAACTCATCCTCGCTGAGCTGGTCGCCCTGATCGCGCGCGGCCACGAGCGAACTGATCAGGTCCGCGCGTGGCTCGCTGCGGGCGCGGGCGGCGGTGATGGCGTCGCGAAAGTACTGTGCCAGATCATCGCGGCTTTGCATCCGGCGGGCCGCCTCATCCTCCGGCGTATTCGGCAGGATTGGCGTGACCGTGTCGTCGGACCAGCGCTTGAACAGGGCGCGGTCTTCCGGTGGTACGCCGAGCATCTCGGCGATCACGCGCACCGGCAGCGGCACCGCCAGTCCATCCATCACGTCGAAGGTGCCAGCCGGTTCGAGATCCGCCATTAACTCTTCGACGATCGCTTCGATCCGCGGCGCCCAGGCGTCGCTCGCTCGGGGCGTAAACTCCCGCACGACCAGCCGGCGCAGGCGCGTGTGGTCGGGAGGGTCGGCGTTAAGGATGTTGCGGCCGAGGTAGGGTCCGGCATTGCGTTGCGGCCGGCGGGCGGCCTGGCGCTCAGACGAAAAGCGTTGCGGGTCGCGCAACAGATCGCGGGCGTCGGCGTAGCGGGTGACCATCCAGCCGCCGAACTCCTCGCACCAATACATCGGCGTCTCGCGGCGCATCTGTTCGTAGAGCGGATAGGGATCGGCGATCGTTGCCGGGTCGAATGGGTTGAACTCCATGGTCTGTTCTCCTGCGTCTTCCTTGCTCCCACGTTCCGTCAGGTTGTATGCTGCGCGACGAGCCCGGTCTATCTCTCGCCGGTGCTCCCCTCGAGGAAGTCGAGCAGCGTCAGGGTGGTGACCTCCGGCGCCTCCTCAGGAAAGAAATGTCCGGCATCGACCCGCAGTGCCCGCAGGTCGGGGAGGTATCTGCTGAACTGATCCACCGTCGGCGATCCTCGCGGTACCGCATCCTCCGCCATTGCCGGTGCTTGTCCGCCGAACGCACGGCCCATCATCCACAATGCCGGCTTCTCAAAGCGCTTGTGCCGGTCCTCCGGCCCAAAGTCGAACGCCTCGCCGTACAGCGGATGCGCCTCCAAGCCATCCGGGTGCAGCCACATCGCCGCCACGTCCTGCTCGTCCAGCGCCTGGAACACCTCGCCGTGCGTGGCGGCAGGGTCGGCCAGGACGCGGTGAAACGGCAGCGCGTAGCGGTAGTAAGAGATCGTCGCCCGGTGTGAGGCCGGATCGGCGAACGCGGTTCGGTAGTGCTCAACGTCATCGGCCATGGCCCAGCCTGGCCGGGATGCTCCGCCCAACCGCCAGGGACTGGCCGGCCGTGGCGGCAACGGTCGGTCGCTGCCGCCGGCGAACATCGTCTCGATGAACGCACGATGGTGGTCGGCGAAGAACTCCTCCGGTAACGGTTTGGCCTTGAACCAATAGCCATGCACCGCGCCCGGTCCCCACGTCGTGCAGAAGGTATCCAAGAGCGCCAGCCGCGTCACCCGCTCCGGCCAGTCGATCGCCACCTTGAAGGCGATGAACCCGCCCCAATCGTGACCGATCACCGCCGCCTGCCCGATGCCGAGCGCATCCATGAAGTTGATGATGTCCTGGGCGAGCAGACGACGGGAGATGCGGATGTCCGGCTTGTCCGTGCGGCCGAAGCCGCGATTGTCGGGCGCAAAGACGGCGTAGCGCTCCGCCAGCGCCGGAATCTGGTGGCGCCACTCGTAGCTGGTCTCCGGCCAGCCGTGAATCAGGATCACCGGCGCGCCCGTGCCGGCCTGGAGATAGTGCATACGCAGGTCTCGGGTCTGGACGTAGGCGCTCTGCATCACTCGCCTCCTCAGTGCCGTTCGGTGAGGCGGAGGCGACGGGGATCGCTACGTCCCGCCGCCTCGCTACCATCAGGCTGCTAGCCGTCGGCGGCCGCTGGTACTTGCGCCTCACCGACTCCGCCGTGGCGGCGCACGAACGCTCCGATCTGCTCCAGCGCGGTCTTTGACTCCGGCGCGTCGGGAGCAAAGAAAGGATAGACATGGAAGGCGTCCGGTTCCACGTGCAGTGTCACGTCAACGCCATGCGCTCGCGCCCGACCGGCCAGGCGGAGCGTGTCATCCAGCAGGATCTCGGCATCACCCGCCTGCATCAGCAGCGACGGCAGACCGGCCAGGTCCGCGTAGAGCGGGGAGATCAGCGGTGTCGACGGGTCCGCACCGCCCGCGTAGATCAGCCCCGCCTGCCGGATCACCTCACCACCGCCGGTGAAGACCGGGTCCACCGCGGCGCGGGTTTCCAAGGATTCGCCGGTGCCGGCAAGATCGGTCCAGGCGGAGAGCGTGATCGCTGCGTTCGGCAGCGGATCACCGGCGTCACGCAGTGCGAGCATCGTTGTCAGCGTGAGCCCACCGCCGGCGGAGTCACCGGCGATGAAGGTCGCTGCCGCCTCTGCCGCACCGCCGGGGCCGTTCGCGCGCATCCAGCGGTACGCCGCGACGGCGTCCTCCACGGCGGCCGGGAACGTCGCCTCTGGGGCCAGTCGGTAGTCGAGGTTGAGCACCACGCAGCCGGTCGCACGGGAGATGTCCGCCGCCAGCCGCCGGTGGGAGACGCGCGAACCGACCGTGTAGCCGCCACCATGCAGATAGAGCAGACGGCGGGATGCACCGGCCCCCGGCGCGACAACCCAGTCCGCCGGCACGCCACCGGCGCTCGTGGCGGTCAAGGTGACGTCGGACGGAACCGAAGGCGCTGCCGCCTCGAATCCCTGTCGACGCATAGTTATGTCGATAACTGGCGGCGTTCCCGCCGCCCGCAGGCTGCGGAATCGCTCCGCAGCCTGCCGCAATTCATCTGATGCCATGCCGATCGCTCCTGTCTCGGATCAGTCGCCCGCCGCCGCGACCGGCTTGCGCTCCTCGGCCACGGTGAACCCGTAGGCCGGATACTCTGGGATCTGGTCGTCGGGCAGCGGCGCCAGGTACTGCTTCCGCTTGAACGCCGCTTCAACGTACGGCGCCAGTTCCGCCATCTTCTTCCGCTGCCGCTCCTCCTCCTCGGCGTGGAACTCCGGCATCACCTTCGCGGCGAACAGTTCGAGTGAGGCGCAGATGTCCTCATGCTTGTTCTTCCCGCCCTGCTGGATGAACACCATCTGGTCCACGCCAATGTCGGCGAAGTCGCGGAGGTGCTTGCGCACCTGCTCCGGCGTGCCGATCGCCCCGCGGTTCGAGGTGATGCGCGACTCCTCCGGATTCAGGTCGGCTGCGAGGATCTGGTCGCGCGCCGCCATGTACTGCGCCCAGATATCGGTGCGGCCGGGCTTATGCACGCCGTTGCGATAGAAGTGGCCGAGCGCGAACTGAAAGAATCGCAGTCCGTCGATGCCCCGATCGAGCGCCTCCTGCTCGTCCTCGTTCACGGAGAAGCCCGTCACCAGCGCGATATTCGGGTTGACCGTGTGACCGATCGGCACGCACTCGCGCTTGAACGTCTCATAGTAATCCGTCACCCAATGCTTCGCCTCGTCGGCGTCGATGAAGGTAAATGTCAACGCGCCGATGCCAAGCTGCGCGGCGAGATGGATCGTGTCGCGGTTCGAGCAGGCGACCCACAATGGCGGGTGCGGCTTCTGCACCGGCTTGGGCACGACGTTGCGCGGCGGCATCGAGAAGTACGTGCCCTGGTAGCCGGGATACGGGTCCATGGCGAGCATGTTCGCCACCTGCTCGACCGTCTCCCGCCACATCGCCCGCCGCTCGGTTGGGTCGATGTTGAACCCCTCCAGCTCCGTGCGCGACGCCGACTCACCTGTGCCGAAGTCCACACGGCCGTTGGAGACGATGTCGAGCGTCGCGATCCGCTCGGCGACCCGTGCCGGTGGGTTGTACGCCGGCGGCATCAGTGTGATGCCGTGGCTCAGCCGGATGTTCTTGGTGCGCTGGGAAGCGGCGGCGAGAAAGACCTCCGGCGCCGAGGAGTGACTGTACTCTTCAAGGAAGTGATGCTCCACCTCCCAGGCGTGGTCGATGCCGAGCTTGTCCGCCAGTTCCACCTGTTCCAGCGCCTCGTGGAACAGCTTTGCCTCGCCGCCCGGCTCCCACGGCCGTGGGTACTGATGCTCATAAAAGATTCCAAACTTCATCCCGATCCATACCTCCTGATCACTGACTCGCTGGATTCACGTTCGTGTCTTTGAGTGCGTCACAACGCAAGCGGCATATACTCCGGCACCCGCTCTTCGACGATGTCCTCACACCGCTTGCCGACGTTCGCCTTGATCCCCGGGTGCGTGAGGATATAGAAGCGCTCACCACGGATCGCATCGACGACCTGCGCCGCGACATCCGCCGGCGGCATCCCTGCCTCGGCGAACCGCCGCACGCTCTCCTCTCGGGCAGCGTGCTGCTGCTCGATGGTGGCATCGTCAACGTCGTTGCGAAGCCGGTCCGGCCGGTTGCGCTCCCCCGCAACGATCTGGGTCGCCACCATCCCCGGACACAACACCGAGACCTTCAGCCGCGTCCCAACCTGTTGCAGCTCGTAGTGCAGCCCCTCACTCATGCGGACGACAGCGTGCTTGGTCGCGCCGTAGATCGCTGTGCCGGGACCCGACGTGAGGCCGAGGACAGACGCGGTGTTGACAATGTGGCCCTCGCTCTCCTGCGCCAGCATCAGCGGTACGAAGGCGCGGATGCCATGCGCCACGCCGAGCAGATTGACGCCGACGATCCACTCCCAGTCGGCGGCGCTCGCCTCCCAGATCCGGCCTTCGCGTCCGGCCACACCCGCGTTGTTGCAAAGCACGTGGACCGCACCGAAGCGCTCGACGGCCGCCCGCGCGAGCGCGTCAACTTCCTCCGCGATCGAGACATCGGCCGGCACCGCCAGCACCTCGTATCCGGCATCCTCAAGCGTCGCCGTCACCCGCGCCAGCGGCTCGCGTTCGACATCGGCGAGCACAACCTTCATCCCTTCGGCGGCGAAGCGCTCCGCGAGCGCCCGGCCGATGCCGCTCGCCGCGCCGGTGACGACCGCCACTCGCCCCTGAAGCTCCTGCATCCGTTCCCTCCTGCGCGTTTCTGTCACCGCGTTCCGCGGCTACTGCGTCATGAACGCGTTGCGCGCGCTCCAGCGGGTGCCGTTGCCGACGAGCACCGACTCGCGCCAGTTATGCAGGTTCGGCTTGGTGAAGTAGAAGGTGTACCAGACGATCGAGAAGAGGATGGGCACATCCCGGAGGATGATCTCCTGTGCCTGGTTGACCAGCTGCTTCCTCGCGTTCCGGTCGATCGTGACGGTCTGCCGTTCCAGCAGACTATCGACTTCGGGATTTGCGTAGCCGGCGTAATTTCCACTGCCCTTGCTGTGCAGCTTGTCCCGCAGCCGGTCGGGATCATCCGGAGCGAAGTCCTGCCCGGTGACGACATCGAAGTCGCGCTGCGTAAACAGCCGCCTCGTGTAATCCTGCTGCGTCACCGCCTCGATCTGCACGTCGATCCCCAGCGGCCGCAGGTCTTCCTTCATCTGTTCCGCCTGGGCGATGTAGGTCTGCACGTCGCCGATCGAGAAGGCGTTCATCTTGAAGCCGTCCGCATACCCGGCGGCGGCCAGCAGCTGCTTCGCCTTGGCGATATCGGGCTTGGTGTAGAGCAGCTTGTCCTCTGGTAGCGCCCAGTTCGCATAGGCGGGGGACATCGGCCCGGTGAGTAGCCCCTGCCCCGCAACGATCACGTCGATCCAGCCCTGAAGGTCGACCGCCGTCGCGATCGCCTGACGCACACGCGGGTCGTTGTACGGCTCTCGCCGGTTATTGAAGGCGACGATGCCGATGCCCGGCGTCAGCACCTTGTACTCGATCGCATTGGGATTGGTCTGTTTGAAGTTCTCGACCGTGTCGGCCGGCGGATCGACGCGGCTGATCTGTCCGGAGCGGAACGCCGCTACGCGCGCGGCAGGCTCCGGCAGATAGAGCAGCTTGACCTCGTCGAAGTACGGCTTGCCGCTGTCCCAGTAGTCCGGGTTCCGGCGGAAGTCGATCTGCGAGTTGATATCCAGGCGCGAGGTGATGTATGGACCGCTGCCGATCAGGTCCTTGAGCTGTGCGCCGTCGCGCTCCACCTGCTCCTTGGCGATGATACCGGTCCATGGGTTGGCGATCAGCGTCGAAAGCGAGGCGACTGGTTCTTTGGTCACGACCTTGAGCGTCGAGGCGTCGACCGCTTCGAACCGTTCAACACCGGCGAACCAGGAGCGACGCAGAAACTTGGGGTCATCGGTCGCCATCCGCTCCAGGCTGAACTTCGCATCCTCGGCGGTCAGCGCGCGGCCGTTGACCGGCGGCACGTTCGCGAACTTCACCCCCGGCCGCAGCTTGTACACCAGGGTGAGGTCATCCGGCCGCTCCGGTACGGCCGCGAGCATCGCTGCCTCGGTGAACTCTCCCGGCTTTGGCTCGTCGAGTTGCGTCAGACCGTCGATCGGGTACTGCATCATCCCGGTGATGCCGGAGTGCGTCGCCTGGTGAATGTCCGGGAAGTCGGCGTTCGCGCCGTGATAGGCCAGGGTACCGCCGCGCTGGGCCTGGGCCGTGTCCGCGGCGGTCGGCACCAGGTTCTGCACACCCTGGGAGGCGGTGGACTGCGCTCCGGACGCCCCCTCGTCGTTCGAGCTGTCCCCTCCGCAGGCGGCGAGATAGAGCGCCGCGAGGCTGCTGCCGCCGATCCCGACGAAGCGTCGCCGGTTGAGCGGCCGTTTCCACTGAGTCATGATGGTTCCCCCTCATCTCTCCGGCGAGCGGCCGGGTGCCGTCGCCATCTCTCCACAAGTGAGGCAATCGTTTGCCTTTGTGCGTGTGCTTGCATGTCCCTCCGTGTGCCGTTAGCTGAACCGGATGCGTGGGTCGAGATAGGCGTAGAGCAGGTCGACAGCGAGGTTCAGCAACAGGATCATCACCGCCAGAAAGAGCACGTTGAACTGCAACTGCGGGTAGTCGCGCTGGACGATCGCCTCCAGCGTCAGCCGCCCCACCCCCGGCAGAGCAAAGATCTGCTCGATCACGACACTGCCGCCGATCAGAAAGCCGAACTGTGTCCCCAGCACCGTCACCACCGGGATCAGCGTGTTCTTCAGCGCGTGCCCGCGCACGATCGGCGTCTCTGCCAGCCCCTTCGAGCGCGCCGTCCGGATGTAATCCTGGCGCAAGACCTCCAGCATCATCGATCGTGTCAGCCGCATCACGATCGCCGACAGACCATAGCCGAGGATGATCGCCGGCAACGCGAACTGTTGGATGTTGTGCAGCGGCGCATCAAAGAACGAGCGGTACTCCACCGGTGGCGTCCACTGGAGATAGATGCCCAGCCCCGTCAGCAGTACGATGCCGAGCCAGAAGTTCGGCACCGCCTGGCCCAGCACCGCTACGATACGCACGATGTAGTCCACCGCACTGCCGCTGCGGAGCGCCGAGATCACGCCCAGCGGGATGCCGATCAGCATCGCCAGCGCCAGACTCAGCACCGACAGCTCGATCGTCACCGGCAGCCGCGACCAGAGTTGGCCGAACACCGGGCGGCCCGTGAACAGCGAGTCGCCGGGATCGCCGCGGAGCACACCGCCGATCCACTTGCCGTACTGTACCAGCAGCGGATCGTCGAGCCCGAGCTGTGTGCGCAGGATCTGGACATCCTCCGGCGTCGCATGTTCGCCGAGCTTGACCTCGGCCAGGTCGCCGGGGAGGATCCGCACCGCCGCGAACAGCGCGAGCGAGACGAGGAAGGCGACCAGCACCACGCTCAGCAGGCGGCGCGTCAGGTATCGCACCATCGCTAGAGCCCTCCCCGGCTACCCCGCAGACGCGGGTCGAGCGCATCGCGCAACGTATCGCCGAGCAGATTGAACGCGAGGACGGTGATCGTCAGCGCCAATCCCGGGAAGATCGCCAGCCAGGGCGCGACCTCGAACGTACTCCGGCTCGATCCGCTCAGCATGTTGCCCCACGTCGGGTCCGGCGGCGGGATGCCGAGGCCGAGGAAGCTGAGTCCCGCCTCGGCCAGGATCGCGCTGCCGACGAGTGACGTGCCGACGATGATGATCGGCGCGAGCACATTCGGCAGGACGTGTGCGAAGACGATCCGGGCGTGCGAGGCGCCGCACGCCCGCGCACCCTCGACATAGGGTTGTGCGAGCACCGACAACGCCGCCCCCCGCACGACACGGCTGATCGACGGCACCGTCACCACGGCGATCGCGAGGATGACGTTGCGCATGTTGTTGCCGAGCAATGCCACCAGCACCAGTGCCAGCACCAGCGCCGGGAACGCCATCAGCGCGTCCACCACCCGCTGGATCGACGTATCCAGCCAGCCGCCGAAGTAGGCGGAGAGCAAACCGAGCAGGCCGCCGATGGTGACGCTCATCGCGATCGGCAGCAATCCCACCAGCAGCGACACGCGGCTGCCGTGGATCAGCCGGCTCAACTGATCGCGGCCGGTGCCGTCGGTGCCGAGCAGATAGGTACTGCTCGGACCCTGGAGGCGATCCTGTCGGTGCAGTTCCAGCGGGTCGAACGGGGCGATCACCGGAGCGAAGACCGCCATCACCACCAGCGCCCCGATCACAGCCGCCGAGGCGGCGCCGAGCGGCCAGCGGCGGGCGAAGCGCACGATTGAACGCGGCGCCCGGATCAACCAGTTGGATCCCCCACGCGAGCCGGCCATCGCGCTGATCGGCCCCTCGGCCTGCGTCACCTGCATCTATAGCCCCCACTCCACTCGCCGAACAACGGGCGCCTGCTGATCTGACGGCATGATCTTCGGCAAGCGGACACGTTACCCAATCGTGACCCAACGACCATTCAATGCCGCTGTGATATCAAATTGGGCAAACGTTTGTCAAGGCGGCCGCCGCTTCACCGGGCGTACGGATATAATCCGCGTGGTCGGGCCGGAAGTCGTTTGAAGCGCGCGAGCGGGCGGGCCGTGCGGGGCGAAGGCAGGCGGATGTGAACGCGGTGACGCCGGCGCAGCGAAACCTGGCCCGGTGGCTTCTGGCGCAGGAGTTGGGCACTGTCCCGGAGGTGGCACTGCCTGATGCGGCCGAACGTGCCTGCCAGAAGCTGGGCCGGCGCCTGACCCGGCTGGTGACGGAGGTGGGATACCAAGCGCTCCTGGCGCGCGCCCTGCACCTCGCCCGAGGCGAGTTTCCCGTCCTGGATGAGGTGCGTGCCGGCAGGCTCGCGGATGTCTGCCTCGACGGGCTACCGGCGCGGGCGGCGGTCGAGCCGGCGACGCTGCGCGAGGCTCTGACGGCAGTACTGGCGGCGATCATCGGGCTGCTGGTTACCTTCATCGGTGGGGACCTGACGCTGCGCGTGGTGCACGACGTTTGGCCGGAGGCGCCGTTCGGCGGGATGGACTTGCTCGGGGAGGAGGCGCAGCGATGACGAATGCCGACGAACGCCGGCGCGTGCCGATCATCCAGCTGCCCACCGGCGTGCCGGGCTTCGACGAAGTGCTCGGCGGTGGCCTGCCCGAGTATGCCTTCAATCTGGTCGCCGGGACGCCCGGCACCGGCAAGACCACCCTCACCCAGCAGGTGATGTTCAACCTGGCCACGCCGGAGCGGCCCGCCCTCCACTTCACTGTGCTGGGCGAGCCGCCGCTCAAGCTGCTGCGCTACCAGCAACAGTTCAGCTTCTTCGACCCGACCAAGGTCGATCAGAGCATCCACTTCGTCAACCTCAGCCAGGAGGTGCTGGAGCAGGATCTGGATGCGGTGCTCGACCGCATCGTGCGCGAGGTGGAGCAGCTCAACCCCAGCATCGTCGTCGTCGACTCCTTCCGCACGGTGGTGCGGGCGGCCGCCTCCAGCAGCGGCGACGGGGGGATGGCGCTGCAAGACTTCCTCCAGCGCCTGGCGCTGCATCTCACGACCTGGCAGGCGACCACCTTCCTCGTGGGCGAGTACCTGGAGACGGAGATGCAGGACAACCCGGTATTCACGGTGGCCGACGGCATCATCTGGCTCTACCAGAGCGTCGAGCGCAACTCGATCGTACGCAAGCTCCAGGTGTTGAAGATGCGCGGGCAGGCGCCGCTGCCAGGACTGCACACGATGCGCATCACCGACGCCGGCCTCCAGGTCTTTCCCCGCATCATCAAGCGCATCGGCGACGGGGAACGGGCGCGCCCCGACCGGCGCCTCTCGACCGGTGTGGCCGCGCTGGATGAGATGCTGGGCGGAGGTGTGCCGGCGTGGGACTCAACCCTGGTGGCCGGCCCTTCCGGCTCGGGCAAGTCGGCGTTGGCCAGCCAGTTCATCGCCGCCGGGCTCCGCCAGGGCGAGGCGGGCGTGATCGCCGTCTTCGAGGAGCACCCCAAAGAATACCTGGAACGCGCCAAGACCCTCGGCCCAGACCTGGAGGCACAGGTCCGGGCGGGTCGGTTGGAGGTGCTCTACCTGCGGCCGCTGGACCTCTCGGTGGACGAGGCGCTGCTCGAGATCCAGGGGGCGGTGGCGCGGGTGCAGGCGCAGCGGCTGGTGATCGACTCGCTCTCCGGCTTCGAGCTGGCGCTGGCGCCCACCTTTCGCGAGGACTTCCGCGAGTCGCTCTATCGGATGGTGGGGGCGCTGACCGGCAGCGGCGTCACGGTGTTCATGACCGCGGAAGTCGGCATCTCCTTCACCGACTTGAGTTTCAGCGCGAACCTGATCTCGTTCCTGACGGACAACATCATCCTGCAGCGCTACGTCGAGCTCGACGGCGAGCTGCGCAAGGTACTGGCGGTGGTCAAGATGCGCGGCAGCGGGCACAGCACGGCGCTGTGTCAGTACGAGGTCAGTGACCACGGCCTGGTTTTGGGCGAGGCGTTGACGGACTACACCGGCATTATTACCGGTGTCGCCCGGCGGCGGGGAGACGGTGGGGGGTAAGGTTCGTGCCGTTGTCAGGACGTTCCCCAGGTGAGATTGAGGCGGTTCTCGGTCCGATCGCAGAAGGCTCGCCCCTGGCGCTGGCCGCGACGGAGGGGGAGGCACACCTCGTTCTCTACGCAAATCCGGCGTTTGGTCGCCTGTGCAGCCGGGCGGTGGCCGGCGTCATCGGCCGGCCGCTGGCCGAGGCCCTGCCGGAGAGCCACGCGCGGGACGCCGAGGCGCTGCTGGACCGCGTCTACGAGACGGGCGCGGCCAGGCAGGCCGCCGACATCGGGCCGGCTCACATCGAGCCGGGCGGTACGTATGGGTCGTACACCGTCTGGCCGATCTTCGGCGCAGGGGGCCGGCCGGTAGGACTCCTGGTGCAGGTGAGCGATACCACCGACCAGGTGCGCGCCGATGAGCGTGCCGCGGCGGCCACAACCGAGATCCGCGACGTGAACCAGCGGCTGCTGGTCGCCGGGCTGGACGCCCAGGAGCAGGCGGAGACCCAGACCGCGCTCAATGCGGCCCTGCGCGCGACCACCGAGGCACTGCGTCAATCCGAAAAACGATACCGAAGGTTGTTCGATTCGATTGACGAGGGCTTCTGTGTCATCGAGAAAGTCGACGGCGACGCGGGCCGGCCATTGGATTTCCGTTACCTCGAAGCCAACCCGGCATTCGCGGCGCAATCCGGCGTGGGAGATGTGGTCGGGAAAACCATTCGGCAAGCGTTTCCGGGAGAACCGGAGGAGTGGTTCGAGACGTACGACGCCATTCTCAGAACCGGCGAGCCGAGACGGTTCGAACGCGGTCTCGTGACGCAAGGGCGCGTGTTGGAACTCTACGCCTTTCGCGTCGAAGACGAAACGCATGGCCGCGTTGCCGTTATTTTCCAGGACATCACCGAGCGCAAGCGGACCGAGGAGGCGTTGCAGGAGCAGATGCAGGTGCACGTCATCCTCAACACCGCCCTGCGTGAGACCGCCGAAGTCCGTGACCAGGCGCTGGCCGATACCCAGGCGGCGCTGCGCGTGCGCGATGACTTTCTGGGGTCGATCTCACACGACCTGCGCACCCCCTTAAGCAGCATCAAAGGACTGACCCAGCTGCTCACTCGGCAGGCCGGCCGCTCTGCCACGCTCGACAGCGCCCAGCTGGCCCCGATCCTGACCACGATCGATGCCGCTACCCGCAAGATGGCGACGATGATCGACGAACTGCTCGACGTCACGCGTCTCAATGCGGGCCAGATCCTTGAACTCGACCGCCAGCCGACGGACCTGGTGCCGCTGGTGCAGGCGGCCGTCGCCGAGTGTCAGCGGACCACGGACGAGCACCGCGTGGTGATCAGCACCGTGGTGCCGGCACTTGTGGGGGAATGGGATGCGGTGCGGCTCGACCGGGTTGTCGCAAACCTCCTGTCCAACGCCGTCAAGTACAGTCCCCAGGGCGGCACGATCACCGTCATGGTCATGGCCGAGACGACGGGCGCCGATGCCTGGGCGACGTTCACGGTCCAGGATAGAGGGGTGGGTGTCTCCGCGACCGACCTGCCTCATATCTTCGACCGCTTCCATCGTGGCGCCAACGTCAGCGGTCATATTGGTGGTATCGGCATCGGCCTGGCCGGCTGCAAGCAGATAGTCGAGCAGCACGGCGGTGGTATCGCCGTAGCCAGTGAGGAGGGTGTGGGCACGACGGTGACCGTCAGACTTCCCTGCGACTCGCCGGATGAACCTCCGAGAGCGGTGGTTGAGTCATGAAGGAATGCATCATGGCCGCGTACGAGCCAGACCATTCACAATATTGCGATCAGGCCCGGACCGAGGATTGCCCCATTTCAGATTCGACCGGGGCGCTTGGTACCGCGTACGGGATTCGAACCCGTGATCTCCACCTTGAAAGGGTGGCGTCCTAGGCCTCTAGACGAACGCGGCGTGCTTTCAGTATAGCGGATCGATTGCTCCAATCGATGCCGCTCGGCATGCGCTTTGCAATCCTGAACGCCCTCGGTTTCTCCCGCACCGTCAACTTGGCGGTCAAACCTTCAGCGTGGAACCCGCTGCTCAAGCCACGCCTTCAGCGAAGCTTGGCTCTCCGCCGATGGTCGCCCGGCCAGCAGCCCTTCCACGCTGATGTCCTCGTCCAGGTCCGTCCAGTGAATTCCCTGCCCCCGGCCGATCAGCCGGAAATTGTTCCGCTCTGTCTCGGTCCCGTGCACCAACCGCGGAAACCATGTCAGCGGCACTGAGAGCGTCCGCCCGTCGCTGAGTGCCACACGCAGCTCATTCTCCGTTACTTCCGCCGCCGTCGCGTCTGGTACCTCCATCTCAACCGTCGAAGAAGCCATGCCACGCCTCCAAGAGCTCACCTTGATGCGTCGTCACCAGTCGCTCGACCTCCCGCAGCTCGGCCGCCCGGAACCCAGTGTTGCGCTACACATGCACCGGATCTAGCCATAGCTTCGCCTCATTATCGCCTCGTTCGACGTGTACATGCGGCGGCTCAACCCGGTCACCCGAATAGAAGAACATCCGATATGGACCACGCCGCATGACTGTCGGCATGGATACCTCGCTGCTCGTTCTGATCCGTCCAGCGCCCGAACGCCCTGATCGTCGGCTGCACCGGCCAGCGTTACTCGGCTGCTATCTCGCTGTGTTCGTGACCACAGGCGGCGCAGAAGGTCACATAGCCGAACGTGCTCTCACCGGATGGTTCGCGGTACCACCGACCCGTGCTGCGGATGTAGCGGACTCCGGCCGCGCCACACGACGGGCAGGACCGGATGCCGCCCGGCGCTGATCCGTAGTTTGTGTGCCCATTCCTGGATGGTTTCGCGGTCAGCGCAGGTTCGGCACGCGGGCCAAAGGGATCGTCCATGTGCGTTGCTCCATGATGCCGGCGAGCCCGACGAAGGTGCGACTTCCGGCCATTCGGACGCTAGGTGTCCATGAACGCCTTCAGCTCATCCAGCATCATCTTGGGTGCGAAGGGCAGCGTCAGCAGCTGCGAGCCGGGCGTCCACTCCCAGCCGACGTGCGCCAGGGTCAGCCGCGGCGAGCCGCCAAGATGCCGCGCGAGCACGAGTTTGCCCACCGGCCCCGCCTCGCCATCGATTGGGCGGTCGAGGAAGCCGCTGATCGCGACCTCCATCCCCGTTTGCTCGCGAATGCGACGCACCAGCGTCGTTTCATCGTCCAGGTCCGGTTGCTCGATCGCGAGCGCCGGAAACTCCACCACGCCCGGCTCGGTTTCGAGCAGGAAGACCACCGTCGCCGCACCGATCGTACTGACGAGAAAGAGATGAACGCTGGTGTCTTGCTCTCCCACAATTCTGCCTCTGGCACCGGGATCGGACGGCGCTGGTGAATCAACGAGGACGCCTGACGAGGGCGAGGGCGAAGTCTACCGTCCCATGGCAGGAGCGCCGCCGCGTAGAGCAGGATCATGCCCAGTCCGAACGCCGCATGGCCTCGACCATGCGGCGCGGCCACGACCAGGGCGGCCGCGGTTATCGCTGCGCCGAGCCAGGGCAGGATCGACCATGATGTGGCTCGAACCGTCGATGCCACGAGTGCCAGACCCACCACACTACCGAGCGAGATCGCGATCAGATCTGCGTGCGCGAGTCCGAACAAGCGGGCCATGAGGACGGCGATGCAGCCCGCCGTCAGGGCCGGAGCGCTGAATCGGAGCACCCACCACCACACGTCACACCCCCGCCGCGCCACCAGTATAGCGGTCCGTGGGCGATGAGACAGTAGCCGGCCGGTACCACGGGCATCCGGCCGGCGTCTGCGACGCTACGCCGATGCGGCGGCCGGACGCGCGCGGCCGGGGATGTCGAGGTCGACCGGAGGCGGCGCCGGGTTCTCGACACCCGACATCAACTGCGCCGGAACAATCCGCTGCAGCTCGTCGAGCGTCCAGGTCCCCTCCTTGAAGATCGTGCGATAGGGCGTCGGGTGGTAGAGGAGCGACACCGTACCGCCGGAGACGGCGAAGATCTGCCCATTGATGTTCCAGGCGTCGTCCGTGCAGAGATAGGCGACCATCGGCGCAACCTGTTCGGGCCGGCGCTCTGCCTGCTGCGCAGCGGCGGGATTGGTGGCGATGCCCCGCGCCGAACGCGCTTCCCGCGCCGACTGCGGTACGGTCGCCGTCATCCGGGTTTGGGCGCCGGGGGAGATCGAGTTGCAGGTGACGCCGTACCGTCCCAGATCGCGGGCGATGACGCGGGTGAAGCCGGCGATGCCCGCTTTGGCGGCGCCGTAGTTCGCCTGCCCCGAGCTGCCGCGCAATCCCGACCCGGAGGTGAAGGTGATGATCCGGCCGGAACGCTGCTGGCGCATGATGATCGAGGCTGGCTTCGTCGTCGTGAAGTGCCCCTTGAGGTGGACGGCGACGACGTTGTCCCATTCCTCTTCGGTCATGTTGAAGACCATCCGGTCGCGGAGAATACCGGCGACGTTGACGACGATGTCGAGGCGCCCGAACTCATCCAGCGCCTGCTTGATCATCGTCTCGCCGCCCTCCATCGTAGCGACGCTGTCAAAGTTTGGCACCGCCTGCCCGCCGGCCGCGCGGATCTCGGCCGCGACCTCAGCCGCCGGATCGTCGCTCGGCTGGCTGCCGTCGACGGCGACGCCGTAGTCGTTGACGACCACCCGCGCGCCCTCCGAGGCGAGCAAGAGCGATACACCCCGACCGATCCCGCGGCCGCCGCCGGTGACGACTGCCACCTTCCCCTCAAGCGCGTTCCCCATCATGTCCTCCGTCTGTCATATGTGTTCGTGCGGCCACATCCTACGTCTGACAGATGCAAGCGGCAACGCCGCCGGAAGCGGGACGGAGGTGAGGCGACGGCTGGTCTTGAGCGGGCCGTCCGTCGCACAGGGAATGGCGGGTCGTTCAGAGATTGATGATGCCGCCCCGGCGTAGCTCGACGAAGGCGATCAGGACGATCGCCATCCCGGCGAGGGAGAAGCGGGACAGTGGCCCTTTGACGTTGAAGATCTCGAGCAGGCCCAGGACGAGGGCGGTGAGCAGGAGCAGCTTGTCGGTCTGAGTCATGGCGCTATGCTCCACATGCAGAACGGCCGAGGAAGGTTTCCCCTCCTCGGCCGCCCGTTGGTCTGACGTCGCCGCCGAACTGCTCCCGGACCCGAGGGTCGGTTCACCCCGAAGGGCGACGGCGCGGGAACCGGTGTCAACGCGTGTTCAGGGACGCTCTCCCGGCACTTCCGCCCGACTTCGCCTGACAACAAGACGATACCCGAGGCGGTGGCGGTTGTCGAGATATGATCCGGTCAAGCTGTGCACTTGACCATGTGTTATCCGGTCTTGCCGGGTGGTTATGGTGGTTCGTTCCGGCTTATATCGCCGACATGCCGGGCTTTCTCGCCGAGAGGACGTGTATCGGATATCGACCCTCGCCACGGGCGTCCATCACCGGCCACAGCGACCGCTCCAAACCCTCTAACCGAATGGCGGCGACCTCTTCAAAACCGGCCGCGCGGGCAAACACTTCGATCTCGGCGAGGCTTCGCAGGGTGGTGATGGGCAGCGGCGCGCCGGCCATCTCGCGATAGCGCGTGACCATCGCGCTGTGGTCGAACGGCAGCGCCCCGGTCCGCGGGTCCCGCATCTCGTCCACCCACCAGAGACACTCAAACGCAACGATCCGGCCGCCCGGCCGCAACAGTGCCAGCCAACCGGCCAGCGCCGCCGCGGGGTCGAGCAGCGTCCAGAGGAGGAAGCGGCTGGCGACGACATCGAACCTGTCTGGCGGGAACGGTGGTGCGTGCGCATCGCCGGAGAGGAAGGTGGGCGGCAACGCCGGCGGTGGTGATGGCGCGATCGCCTGAGCGATCCGCAGCATGCCCTCGGCGCGATCGATGCCGGTCGATCGATGGCCGAGCGCGGCACAGAGCCATGCTAGATCGCCCGGACCAGTACCCACGTCGAGCACGTCACGAGGCGGCACGGGCAGCAGATCCCGGATCGCCGGCAACCAAGCGGCGCGTTCGGCTTCAAGCGCATCCGGCGGGCGCTCGTTATACCCGTCGGCGCGCTCACTCCAGAAGCCGGCGATCCGATCGAGGGAATCACGATGCGAGATGGGTGTGGTCATGCTGCTTCCTTCATCCGTGATCTGACGGCGTGATGGACGGCTGCTCTCAGTGCGTCGTGCATCGACCGGCCGTGTCAGCGCGCGAGTTTCGCCTCCAGGTCGTCAAGCATGACGTTGGCTGCCCGGATGCTTGCCCCCAAACCCCAAGCGTCGCCGAAGGCGAAGGTCCGGCTGTTGCGCACCGCCTTCAGACCACTCCACAGCGGATTCTGACCGAGGACCGTGAGCGGATTGGCGGCAGCGTCGGCCGCACTCTGCGGCTGCATATCGGTGACGATTGCATCGCCGTCGAGTACCGAGAACTGCTCGTTGGATACGTAGACGATCGTCGTGCGTGGGTCACCATTGGTGCAGTCACTCTGTTGGGCAGGCGGCTGTTGCACCCCGGCGCGGGTGAGAACCTCGCCAAACCAGGTGCAGTCAAAGTCGTAATAGAGCGCCTGTCCCTGATAGCTGTCGACGCGGCTGAGTTGGAGCGGCCGACCATCGATGGCCAGCCTTGGGCGAAGTGCCTCGCTGCGGCGGTCCAGCTCGGCGAGCTGTCGCGCGGCTTGGTCGCGCTTGCCGACCAGATCGGCAATGAAGAGCACGTCGTCGCGCCAGCCGTGGTTGTAGAACGAGTACTTTGTCGCGACGACCGGGGCAATCGCTTCCAACTTCGACTGGATCGGCTGGATTGTGCGATCCCAACCGACGATCAGATCCGGCTTTGCCAGCACGATCTTTTCGATGTCGGGTTGCGTCGAGGAACCGACCACGGCCAAACGCTGCACGACGGCGGGGTCGAGGTAGCTCTGAAAGAGGGTTCCCGTTGGATAGACCGATGCCGAAGCGACGACCGGTGCGCCCAGGTCGACCAGCGTCGGCAACGCGGTGAGCGGGTCAAGGGTTACAATCCGCCGCGGTTCGGCGGGAATGCACGCGCTCCCAAGCTCGTGCTGGACGGTGCGACAGGGCGCCTCCGCTGCCGGCGTGCCGCTGGCGACCGCCGCTGCGGTTGCATTCGCGAAAGTCTGTCCCGCCTGGTCCGATGACTCGCTGCTCGTACAGGCGACGGCGACGATTGAAAGCGAGGTAAGGATGAAGAGGACAAGGGCTGGTGCGACGCGATGACGCCGCGGGCGCAGGGGTGGCGAAAGGTCGGCGGGGTGGATCGGCATGAAGGGCTCCAGGGTCGATGATGATTGATCGCGTTGGATTTCCATGCTTCGCTGCACCGCTTAGTGGCCTTCCGACTCCAGCCCGGACAGGTCGAGCGAAGCGAGCAGCGTTCGGAACACGGGTGGCACATCCGCACGAACAGTGTGCGAAGCGATGTCGCATTCGTGCATGAGGATCGGAAGGTGAAGCCGGGTCGCCGCGAGGAGCGCCTGCGCGGCGGGCAGCTCGAGAGTCGTGCTGCGGAACCGGGCGTTGATCTGGAGCGTGCCGCACAACCGGCCGTGTCGTTCGGCGATCACGACGCAGGAGGCATAGCCGCCGAACACCTGCAGGGCGGCCTCGAGAGCGTCGAAGGCGGCGGCATGGGCCGAGGGGCGGCCGATCAGCGTGGCGAGGATCGCTTGCCCGGTGGCATCATCAACCGGAACCGTCGCCAGATGATCGCCGTTGTCATCTTCCAGATGAATCAGCGCGCTGGCACCGCTGGGACTCGCATCCACCTGACGGATTGCCATCGCTCGCATCGTCGTCTCCTCTCGGCTGGGATGCACGGGCCAGATCATCACTTCGGGACCAGAGTTAGACTATTCGAATTGCGTGACTTAGGCAAGACTAATATGATGATGACGGAGGCGCATCCCTCCACCAGCGACCCGGGTACACGGAGCATCAACTCCCCCTCCCAGATGCTCCGCGTACCCGGACGCACCGCTCGGCGCACACGAATCGCGGAGCGTATACCCTCGCTCCATGCGGCTCTCGGTCTACCTGGTGCTGGGCATGGGTGTGTTTGCCGTCGGCTGGGCGGCGATCTTCATCCGGCTCGCCGATGCGCCGGCGTTGAGCACGGCCGCCTATCGGCTCACGTTCGCGGCGATCCCGGTCGCGACGTACGCGACGTTCCGCCATCGCACCGATCTGCGCGGTCTGCGCCGGGGGAACCGGTGGCTGCTCGTTGCCTCGGGCGCGGCGCTGGCAGTGCACTTCGCTACCTGGATCGGGTCGTTACAGCTGACGAGCGTGGCGAGCTCAGTCGCGCTGGTGACGACGCAACCGCTCTGGGCTGCGCTGATCGCGGCCGCCTTCCTCGGCGAACGCGTCACGCGGGGAACCGCCGTGGCGATGCTCGTCGCGACGGCCGGCGGTGTGCTGATCGGTGTTCGCGACTTCGCCGCCGGTGGTGAGGCGCTCGTTGGCGACGCGCTGGCGCTGGTGGGGGCGCTCTGTGCGGCGATCTACTTCACCATCGGCCGGCGGTTGCGCGTTGGGCTGGACCTGCCGGCGTACATCGGTGTCGTCTATCCGGCAGCAGCCGTGCTGCTCCTGGCGATGACGCTCGTCGCCCGACAACCCCTGTCCGGATTCTCGGGCGAGACGTGGTTGATGTTCCTGCTGCTCGCCCTGGTGCCGCAATTGATCGGCCACTCATCGTTGAACTGGGCCGTGCGGTATCTCCCGGCGCACGTCGTCACCGTAGCGCTGCTCGGCGAGCCGGTGCTCTCGACCGTGCTGGCAATTCCAATCCTGGGCGAGCGGCCGGGCCTGCTCCGGATCGTCGGCGGCGCCGTCACCCTGGCCGGCGTCTATCTGGTGCTGCGGGAGAGCAAACCTAACCCCCCGGCCCCCTTCCCTCGCAGGGAAGGGGGAGTCTCGGTCAACCAAAGTTGACCGACGATCGTCGGCATCGCCCGACGAGGTACTGGCACCCTCGGCAGAATGAGGCACCCCCTTCCCTGCGAGGGAAGGGGGCCGGGGGGGGAGGTAATCGCCGCCACCACCCGCGGCAGCAACGCTCCCGACTGACCGCGCAACACAACGGCCGCGTAAGGCGAGAAGGGCGTCTCATCGTCGTTGATCTCGATGATCGCGCCGCCGCGGCGGAGGACCTGCATCGGGAAGTCGGCAGCGGGATAGACCGTGGCGGAGGTGCCGATCACCAGCATCAGATCGGTGCGGCCGGCTTCCTCGAAGCACGTTTCGAGGAAGGCCCGCGGGATCGGCTCGCCGAACATCACGGTGTCCGACTTGACCAATCCGCCGCACCCGTCGCACAGGGGCGGTACATCCTCTTCGGAGAAGTCGCGGTTCGGACCGCGCCGGCCGCAGGCCACACACCGGAGCTTGTGTCGGTTGCCGTGGATCTCGGTGATGGCGGTGCTACCGGCGTCGATGTGCAGTCCGTCCACGTTTTGGGTGATCAAGTGCTTGAGGTGGCCGCGGCGTTCGAGGTCGGCGAGGGCGGTGTGCCCGGGGTTCGGTTTGGCCGCGGCGATCGCCTGGGCAAATTCCGGCGGGTTGCGTTGCTGGGCGAGGCGGTCCAGCCACCAGCCGCGCGGGTCGTCGAGAAAGAGCTGATAGCCGTTCATCGGTGGTTCCCCCAGCCGCGTCCAGAGACCGCCCTCACCGCGGAACGTGGGGATTCCGCTCTCCTTGGAGATGCCGGCGCCGACGAGCGCGGTGCAGTAGGCTGCCGCCGCAATTCGCCGCGCCGCCTCCTGCACCGCGCGTTCCTGATCCATCGTCTCGCCTCGCTCCGTCATGGCTGCACCGCCGCGCCGCCTGGGGCAAAGTAGGTGCAGGCAAATTTATACCAGTTTGCGTACTCTTCCTCGCTCATTGGTAACGGCGTTGTGCCGACCCGCTTGTCGCGATAGGCGTCGACCGCCCGTCCGATCGCCTCCCGCATCTCCGGGGGCAGGCCGGACCGGCTGCTGATGATGTGGTTCAACTCACGCTCGATGTGCTCGTACCAGGATCGGTCCATGTCGTGATAGGCAGCCGTCCAATCCGCTTGACTGCGCGGCATCTGCTGCGCGCAGATGCCGCAATACAGCTCGCTGTCGAAGGCATATTCGGTGTCGTCGGCACCGTAGTGCATGCACCAGGGGCAAAGCATGGGGTCAGGTCCGGGCCGCAATCCGGCCGTATGCCGCCAGTGTAGCAAGGAGCTGGGTGCGTTGCTGAAGGTCCGCGGTTCCTGCGTTGCGGCGGCAGCGATCCGATAACGATCGACACTTGACAAGCAGTGTAGGATCGTTCTGTCAACGACGCTTTTCGGTCACATCTCACGATCCCCGCAGACGATTTTCCCCGCTGTCCTCACGGGAGAACGCCATGGTACTCGCGCCGCAGCGGTTCGAACGGTCGCTCATCGAAGACGCTCTCGCCATGGGCCGGTTGACCGTGGCCGACGAGCAGGGCTTCCATCACGGACTCTACACGATCTGCTCCGCGGATGGCGTCCGCGCGCATCCCCATCGCATGGCCTGGCGACGTGATGCGCGCGGCCATAGTGTCGACCACATCATCTTCCGCTGCCATTGCTGCGGCCGCAGCTGGCAGGCGTCGTTAGAGGAGATCCATCTGGCCTAGAACACCCCGCCCGAGGGACTCTCACAGGTTCCGAGGAGGAGGCGGGTATGGTTCGAACGATTCTCCTACCGCTCACGACCCATGACATCGACGATGCGATCCACTCGTCGGTGGCGCTCGCCGGCCAGGCGGTCGCCTACGGCGCGACCGTGCTGGTGCTCGAAACCGACTGTCTCCACGGTGTCCTGACCAGCATCGAGCCGGGCTACGAGGATATGGAGTTGCGCCGCATCCACAGCGCCGCCGAACGGGTCGCGGACTCGCTCCGTGCGAACGGCGCAAGCGTTGAGGTCGCCTGGGAGTGCATTCGGATGCCCCGGCGGCCGGTGGACGTGGAAACCGTCCGCCGTCATGGCGCCGATGCCGTCTTTCTACCCCATGCACATCGACCACGCGCCTTCCTCGAAGCGGTCCAATTGCGGCGCCTGCGCCGCGATGGGATCACGGTGCTCGAACCGACGACGCCCGCTCATGCTACGGCAGCTGGCGGACGGGTGGCCACACAGGACGACTGAGAAGCGTCGCGACACGCGAAGAAGACCCAACCCCGATCTGTCTAGAACCCCGCGACCGGCCCGCACGCGCGCCACCACCATCGGAGGTGCAGATCATGTCGGTGCTTCAGAAGTTCTTCAGTCATTCTCCACCGCGGGTTTCGACGGCTCCAACGATGCCATTCGTCGCCGAGTCGCAGGGGATCACGAGCGTGCCCACCGAGACACCCGATGACCTCCTCGACTACGTCGACGACGGCGATCCGATGATGCACGATCCGGGCGAGCCGCCGCACTGGGCGCCGGAAAGCGGGACGCCCGCGTACTCCACCAGACACGACACCGGCGGCTGACGGCAGGCATCCACCACCGGGACACGAAAGCGCCAAGCTTTGCTGAGCGCTGCATCGCGCTCCCAGGGGCCGCGATCCACCTGGCCGTACAGCGTTCAGAATTACAGGCGGCGTGCCTTGGTGGTCAACACGATGAGCTACTGGCGAGGTTGCCAGCTAGCGATCTCACCGCTGCAGAGCGCGCGCAGCGGCCGGTTTCCGGCCGTGTCAAACGTCAAGATCGATCCGCCCCACAGCTCGCGCGGTGGACCATCCTCCGCGATGCGGCCGGCGGCGAGCAGGTAGCGGCCGTCCGCTGACCAGAGGCGATGAGACAAGAGGTATTGATCGAAAAAGGCAACAAGGATCATAAAGAGCGGACCGGGATAGAACGGACCGCTGGTAATCGTGGGCCGCCCATCGAGGTGGAGAATGCGCCACGCGAGCTGGCCCTCCGTTCCGGCACGACGGAGATAGGCGATCCGGCGGCCATCGGGGGACCAGGTCCAGAGGATGACGCGGTCACGCACGAGCTCGCGGGACTTCGGCTCGCGCACGTCGATCAATTCGATGCCGTCATATGTGCCGCTCCGCGTCTGGACGGAGACGCCCAGGAGGCGGCCGTCGGGAGACCACGCGAGCGTCGCCGGGCCACCGACCGCGCCGACACGGGCGACGTGCTTTCCCTCGCGGTCGTGCAACACAACGGCATTGCGGATCTCACCATGCCGGATCGTGGCGAAGAGCCCGCCGTCCGGTGACCAGGCCGGCACGCGAATGTCGATGCTGTTCAGACCCACGGTGGTGAGGGATGTGGGCGCGGCGCGGTCCATGCGCTGGATCACCGAGCCGGCGTGCACAAGGAGTGCGTCGCCGGCGGGCGACCAGCTGGTGAAGACCGGGGCGCCGCGGGCGACCTCCGGCGGCACGCCCGGCAGGTCGATATCGACGAGCATCAGGGTGAGCGCCCGATCGCCGGGGGTTGCGAGGGCGACATAGCGGCTGTCCGGTGAGGGATTCGCGTAGTGAGGAACCGAAGGCGCGATCTCGGCGGGAAGTCCCGGCGCCGGCCGAAAAACGAGCGTCGATCGAGCCGTACCGGGCTCGACAACGTGCAGCCCGGGCCGTCCCGATGCCGTGGTCGCGCTGACGAGCAGCCTGCCATCCGCCAGCCAGGTCGGCCAGAGAAAGCGAGGAAGCGGCCCCTCTTCGATCGATCCCGCATCAAGCGGCGGCACAACATCGGCAACCGTCTCCGTCTCGTGGACGGCAAGAACGCGGAGACGTCCGGCGGCATCGACGAGTGCCAGGCGCGGTGGTTGTTCGGCGGGCACAGCTCCGGCCTACCGAACGCTGCCTGATGTCAGGCAGCGGGTGGTTGGTGCGGAACGAGCAGCGGGCAGATGCGACACGTCCGGCTCCTCCTACGCCTGTGCCGCCGCCCGGGCGCGGTCGAGGGCGCGGGCCAGCCGGCGAATTCCTTCGGCGATGTCGCTCTCGCCGACGTTGCTGAAGGCAAGGCGAATGTTCTGCCCCCCGCCGCCGCCGGTGAAAAAGGAGGTGCCCGGTACGACGGCCACCCGCTCCTCACCGCAGAAGCGCATCACGTCCTGCAGGCTGATGCCGTCGTTGGTGGTGACCCAGATGAAGAAGCCGCCGTCCGGCTGTGTCCAGGTCGCAAGATTAGAGCAACTCTCGGAGAGAGCGCTCAGCATGACGTCGCACTTCGACCGGTAGACGCCACGCATCTTCTCGATGTGCGGCTCGAGGGTTCCGCCTTCGATATAGGCGGCGATCGTCCGGCAGACAAAGGGACTGGTGCCGTTATCGAAGCGCATCCGTAAGGTGGCGTCGATGAACTCCTTCGACGCCTGAATCCAGCCGACGCGCAGGCCGGTGGCGATGATCTTGCTGAAGGTTCCCGCTTTGAGCACGCCTTCGCCGCCGGCGAGCGCGTAGATCGACGGCACTCGCTCGCCGACAAAGCGCAGGTCGCCGTACGGATCGTCCTCGACGGTCAGCACCTTGTGCCGGGCGGCAAGGTCGATCAGCGCCTGCCGGCGGTCGGCGCTGAAGGTGATGCCCATCGGGTTCTGAAAGGTGGGGATGCAGTAGATCAGCTTCACCCGCTTGCCCTCAGCCGTGGCTCGGGCAATTGCCTCCTCGGCGGCCTCGATCGACGGCCCCTCGTCGTCGAGCGGCACGCCGACCACCTCGGCGCCAACGGCACGAGCGACGCGGAGGAACCCGCCCCAGGCGGGCGCGTCGGCGAGGACGACATCGCCCGGGTCGAGGAACGCATCGCAGATCATGTGCAGGGCCGGATAGCCGCCGCTGGTCAGCGCCAGATTGTCCGGGCCGAGCGAATCGTACGGAACGACCCGCTCGGCGACCAGCTCCCGCAGCCGGAGATAACCCTGGGCGCCACCATACTGCAACGCATCCTCCGGCTCGCGCCGGAGTACGAGCTGGGCCGCCTCGGCGAGGGCATCAGCCGGCAGCGTTTCCGGGTCGGGAATACCGCCCGTGAACTCAATCGGGTTGTCGCTTGAGGGCGATACCCAGTGCGATCCGGCCATGCGTCGGGCGTTCGCACTGAGCAGCGAATCGAGGGCATCGGTCGCCCACGGAGCGGTGGTGGTCATCGCCGGAACCTCCGGATCTGAACTTGCAGGTATCGTACCCGCTGCCGGCTGGGAACGGAACCAACGATGGTAAGGGCTGCCGCGATCAGGCGGTGCGTCGCGGCGTCAACATTCTGTCAATTCGGCGCTTTCGCCTATATACGTAAGCAGTTAACTGGTTGATGATCTAGCTTTCAAAGAACATCTGTTCTGCTAGAGTGTGGAAGGTGAGAGTCGGCCGCCCGCGCTGTTGTCGCCGGCCCTCGTCATCAGCGGCGGCAGATCTGCACACAGCCACGCAAAGGAGCGTCCCGTTGGCCCTACGAGAGGTTGAGCCAATTCTCTTCGTCCACAGCATAGAACGGTCCATGGAGTTCTACCAGGAAAAGCTGGGCTTTGACCTGGGATTCGCGATGACGGGGGACGGCGGCAGGATGCTGCACGCGTCGGTCCTCAGCGGTGATGTGAAGCTAATGCTCGGCTATGCGGACCCGTCGGCGGCCGAGCAGCGGCTCGGCGGCGGCGCGGAGCTCTACATCTACGCCGACGACGTTGACGAGTACTTCAAGCGCGTCAGGTCGGCCGGCGCCGAGTTGACACGTGACATCGAGGATCAGTTCTGGGGTGACCGCACCTTCACGGTGACGGACCCCGACGGGTACGTGCTCACGTTCGCCCAGACCATGCGCGCGTTTGACCCGTCACGCAATATCCCGGCGATCCCCGCCACGGTGTAGGCGGGTCAGCATCATTCAGCCGAGAGAAGAGAGGAGTTCCGTTCCAATGACAGAGCAGCAGATTCCCCCGGTGGTCCCCAGTCTTGTGGTGAATGACATGCAGGGAACACTCGACTGGTTCGCCAAGCTCGGTTTCGAGACGGCGTTCACCATGACGGGGCCGGACGGCAGTATCGCCCACGCCGAGGTCAGGCGCGGTCCGGTGCACTTTATGATGGGACCGGCGGGCTGGGGCGGCACCCCCGGCAGTACCGGCATGCGGGTCTACATCAATCTCCAGGAGAGCATCGACGCGTACCACGACAGTGTGCGGGCGACGGGCGTTACCATCAGCGATCCACTGGCCGACCAGTTCTGGGGTGACCGCACCTTCACCGTCCAGCACCCGGACGGCTACGGGATCATGTTCTCCGAGCACATCCGCGACGTCTCCCCGGAGGAGATGGACGCGGCGATGAAGGAGATGGCCGGGGCGTCGGCCTAGCCTCCCCGCGCCGGAGATCCAGCAGCGGCCGTCGTGCGCCGGGGCACCCCTTTGACGGCAGGGGTGGCGCACGACGGCCGCGTCCAAGTACCGGCGATCGACTCCCCTCCCCGCTGCAGCGATCGGTCGCTTCGCGAGGTGAGATGTGAATCAGTCAGAGTGGTATGTGAATGAAGTGCTGCGCGCACTCGCACAGGAGCAGCGGGAGCGTCCGGAGAGCAACGAGCGGTGGCTGGTCGAATGGCAGTCGACGCCACAACCGCGCAGCGCGTTCATCGCCTGGCTTGGCGATCGCCTGGTTGAGGCCGGTGAGCGGCTCCGGGCATGGGCGTTGCCGGAACCTGGTCCCGCCTACGGGCCGAATCCCTAGCAGCCATCCATGAGTATCGCAATGATGGCTTCGACATAGACGGCATGCCGATCACGAACAACATTCTGATCGGCATGCCGTCTATGTCAGGATCAAACTGGACAGACACCACCCCAAATGCGAAAGGAAGCAACGATGGGAGGGACGGTCAGATTACTGGTAGGTACCAAGAAGGGAGGGTTTATCTACACCTCTGATGAGCACCGACAGATCTGGCAGGTCACGGAACCGATCTTGCCCGGCTGGTCCGTGCACCACATGGCGGCTGACCAGCGTCAAGACCGGATGAGGATCTTCGCCGGCGCGAGTCATTGGGCATGGGGTCCGTCCGTCGCCCGCAGCGATGACGGCGGAGAAACGTGGGAGCAGCGCGGTCCGGGGCTTTCCTTCCCTCAGGATATGGGAGTTTCCGTCCAAAACGTGTGGAACGTGCGACCGGGTCACGCCGATCAGCCGGGCGTCGTCTACGCCGGCGTCCAGCCGGCCGGGCTCTTCCGAAGCGGAGACTGGGGCGAATCCTGGGCGCCGGTGGACGGAATCAACCGTCACCCCTACCGTGAGTTCTGGTCCGGCACCGGCGCCGCTGAGTCCAGTCTTCACTCAATCGAGCTCGACCCGCGTGACTCGAATCGCATGTATGCCTCGATCAGCTCCGGCGGCACCTATGTGACAAGGGACGGCGGAAAGACGTGGGATCTCTGTTCCCACCGGGCGCTCGCCACAACGCCGGCCGCGAAGAAGTTCCTCGCGGACATCGATGAGATGTTCCCGTCGTCGCTGCCACCGAACGTCGACCCGGCCGCGACGGACGAGATGCACAAGCTGCGCATCGACCCAAAGAACCCGGACCGGCTCTGGGGACAGTCCCACATCGGCGTCTTCCGCTCCGACATGGACGCCAAGAACTGGCAGGATGTGACGGAGGGACTGCCGTCCTTCCATGGCTTCCCGATCGCCGTGACGCGGCGCGAGCCGGACGCGGTGTTCGTGGTGCCGCTCCAGTTCGAAGCCGAGAACTTCCGCGTCTGCCCCGGCCAGTTTACCGTTTACCGCACGCGGGATAGCGGCTGCACCTGGGAGCGCCTGACCTGCGGCCTGCCTGGCCCCAACGACTACCAGAGCGTCTATCGGGAAGGGCTGGACACCGATGGCCTGGAACAAGAGGGTGTCTACGTCGGCACCAGCAATGGCGAAGTCTACGCCAGCGCCGATTGCGGCGATCACTGGCAGCGCCTGCCAGGCACCCTCCCGCCGATCCTCTCGGTAACCTGCGTCGTCTCCTGATGGCGCCGCATCTGAACGCGATCAGCGGCCGGGCTCCGTCGCGCCGTCCGGCCGTTTGCTATGATCACGTCCTGGAGCGGTAGCCATCTGAAGCCAAAGCCACCCGTCGATGTCCTGGATCGTTTTCCTGAGGAGCGGCAGGCGCTGCTCGACGTCCTCACGACGCTCGCAACCGAGGCGTGGAATACGCCCACGGTGTGCGCCGGTTGGTCGGTGAAGGATCTGACGGCGCATATCCTCGCCGACGACCTGGGCAACCTCTCCGGCGGACGTGACCGCTACCGCTCCGGCACGCTCGGACCGTCGCCGGATTGGGATGAGCTGGTGCGGTTCATCAACGAACAGAACGAGGCGTGGGTCCGGGCGTCACGGCGGCTGAGCCCTCAGGTTCTCATCGAACTGCTGACGTTCTCCGGTGAGCGGGTATCAGCGTACTTCCGAACGCTCGATCCGATGTCGCCGGGCTGGGTGGTCAGTTGGGCTGGTCCCGACGCTGCCCCCTGGTGGCTGCACATCGCCCGCGAGTACACGGAGCGCTGGGCGCATCACCAGCAGATCCGGGAAGCAGTCGGCGCGGCGGGACTGTTCGGCCGGCGGCACTTTGCCCCCGTGCTCGATACGTTCGTCCACGCTCTCCCACACACCTATCGCGATCTGCCGGCGGCGGACGGCACCCATGTCCGGCTGGTCGTCGGCGGCGAGGCGGGCGGTGCCTGGTCATTGGTGCGACATGATCGACGGTGGGGACTCTACGATGAGGTCGAGCGCGAACCGGCGACCGTCATCACCCTCGACCAGGACACGGCCTGGCGCCTGTATACCAGGGGCATCGGCCGGGATGCGGTCCGCGCCCGTCTGACCGTGACTGGGGACGCGCGCCTGTCCGAACCACTGCTCGACACCGTGGCGATCATCGCGTGAACTGTCGCCCAGGGTGGCGGGTGCTACACACGCCGTCCCGTCGCCGCCTCATGGGCCTGCCAGTAGCGGTCGCGGATCACGGACTTCTGGATCTTGCCGGAGCCGGTCTTGGGCAGCGCATCGACCAGTTCCACTGACCGCGGGATCTTGTAACCGGCAATCTGCTCACGGCAGAAATCGGAGAGCATCTGCGGGTCGAGTGACTCGCCGTCCTTGAGCACGACGATGGCATGGACGCGCTCGCCCCAATGCGGGTCGGGGATGCCGATCACTGCCGCTTCCAGAACAGCGGGGTGCCGGTAGAGCGCGTTCTCGACCTCGGTCGAATAGACGTTTTCGCCGCCGGTGATGATCATGTCCTTCTTGCGATCGACGATGAAGATGTAGCCCTCCTCATCGACCGTCGCGACATCACCGGAGTGCATCCAGCCGTCGCGGAGCGCATCGGCGGTCGCCTCCGGCTGGCGCCAGTAGCCGAGCATGATGTTGGGTCCGCGCATCACGATCTCGCCGGCATCGCCGGGCCGCGCCTCGGTGCCATCCTCGAGCACGACCCGCGCGTCCACACCCGGAATGGCGCGGCCGCAGGAGGCGAGCCGGCGGGCGACCTCGGGTGGTCCGTTCACCACCGATGCATCGTAGCGGAGGGCGGTTGCGAACGGGGCGGTCTCGGTCATGCCGTAGAGCTGCATGAAGACCGTCTGCGGAAGGACCGCCATCGCCGCCTGCAGGCGGTCCACCGGCATCGGCGAGGCGCCGAAGGCGAGCAGCCGCAGCGACGATACGTCGAATTCGCGCACGCGCGGATCGTTGACGATCGCATTGATCATCGTCGGCACGAGCAGCGACACCGTGACCCGGTGCTCCTGGAGGGCAGTGAGGTAGCCGGATGGGGTGAACTCGCGCAGATAGATATGTTTGCCGCCGACCCAGGTGATCGTCCACGAGGCCCAGGCGTCGGCGAGGTGGAACATCGGCGTGGCATGAATCCAGGTGTCGCGGTCGTCGTAGTGCATCGTCATGATCGCGTGCTGCGCGTTCGCGACCACGTTCGCCTGGCTGAGCATCACACCCTTGGGCCGGCCGGTCGTGCCGCTCGTGTAGTAGAGCTGAACCATGTCCTCCGGCTGCCATATCCGCGCCGGCTGCCGCATCGGCTGGGCGGATGTCAGTGCCTGCTCGTAATCGAGCGTGACGTGTCTCGTGTGCGGCAGATCGTCACCGGCACCGACGATCAGGAGCGTCGTGATCGTCTCAAGGTCGCCGGCGCAGGCGAGATACGACGGCAGGTAAGCGGCATCGAGGACCAGGTGCGTCGCCGCGGCGTCGTTGAGGATAAAGGCGATCTCCGGCGGCGCCAGTCGCTGATTGAGCGGCGCGAGGACCGCCCCGGCCTTCTCGACGGCGAAGTACGTCTCTGTATATTCGACCCGGTTCTGCATGAGCACGCCGGCCCGTGCGCCCGGCTCAAGACCGGATGCGGCGAGGACACCGGCGAGACGGTCCACGCGCTCGCCGAGCTCCGCATAGGTCAGGTGCCGCTCCCCGTCGATCGCCGCCTCCGTCGCAGGATAGAGGCGGCGGGCGCGGTCCAGTGTGTCGTGAATGAACATATGGTCCCCTCCCCGCTCCAGGCTTCCTCGGTCTGGGTTGTAGCATACGCCCTGAATCAAGCGCACCCGCATGGGTGCGGCGCGGAGCGTGCGATGACCGAAACAGTCCAGGACTATGAAACCCTCGAACAAGAGATCACCGAGAGCCGGTTGCGCTGGAGCCCGGCGGCGGCAACCAGCCTGGGCCGGCATGAATGGGACGAGGAACTTGGCGAGCGCTCCCCGGAGGCGATGGAGGCGCGGAGCCGGGCGGTCGCCGACCAGATCCGGCGACTCGAAGGAATCGATGCGGATGCCCTGCCGGAACCGTATCGCACGCGACACCCGATCCACGTCAAGAAGCTGCGGTTCGAGCTGTCGGAGGAGGAGGACTTCGAGGCGTCACGACACAGTCCGGGCGCGCCGCTCGGCGTGGCCGGCTTTGCCTGCAACGGACTGATGATCCGCGACTTCGCCCCGGCGGCGGCCCGGTTGAAGCTGCTCAGTAGCCGGCTGCGACGGGTGCCGGAATTACTACAGCAGCATCGCCTACTGTACCAGTCGAGCACACCGATCCAGGTTGATACGGCGCTCCAGCAGGCGGCGGGAATCATCGCGCTCTTTGAGCGCGATCTGCCGGCGTTCGCCCGCGAGGCAGGCGACAGCGCCGGTCACGCCGCCTTCAATCAGGTGCTCGCCGGCGCGCTGGAGGCAACACGGTCGTATGCATCCTGGCTGGAGAATGAGGTGCGTCCGAATGCGAATGCGCCGATCGCCTGGGGACCGGAGCGGATGGAGCGATTGGTCCGCTGGCAGGAGTGCGTCGACCTGGATCTGGACGAGATCGTGCGCCGGGGGGAGGCGGATCTGCGCGCGCAGCAGGCGCGGCTCAAAGTGGTGGCAGCGCAGATCGACCCGGCGGCATCCATCCAGGACGTGGTGTCCGCGGTCGGAAAGGATCATCCCGCGGCGGCAGAGTTGTTGCCCTTCACCGAGACGACGTTGGAGCAACTGCGACAATTCTGCATCGACCGGGGATTGATCGATATGCCGACCGAGGTGCGGATCGGGCTGAAGGAGACGCCGCAATTCTCCCGCGCGACGACGCTCGCCGCCTGCTCGACGCCGGGTAAGTACGAGACGGTCGCGACGGAGGCCTACTACTACGTGACACCGCCGGACCCGTCCTGGGACGCGCAGCGGACCGATCAGTACCTCCAGTTCTTCTCCCGCTGGGCACTGCCGCTGATCACGGCACACGAGGCGTATCCCGGTCACTACGTCCACCTCTCCTGGTTGCGCCTGGTCGAAGACAGCGTTCCCTACACGAACAGCACGACCACGGTTGAGGGATGGGCGCACTACACCGAGCAGTTGATGATCGAGAGCGGCTGGGGGGGCGGCGACCTCCGCTATGAGATCGCGCAGATCCGGGAGGCGTTGCTGCGCCTGTGCCGGTATCTGGCGGCGTTCGGACTGCATGTCCAAGGTTGGAGCTACGACAAGGCCGTGGACTTCTTCATGCGGGAGGGCTACGCCACCCGCCCGGTCGCCGAATTGGAGTCACGACGCGGCGTTGTCAGTCCGTCCTACTTCGCCTATACCCTCGGCAAGCATGAGATCCTGGAACTGCGGGAACGGCTCAAGCAGAAGTGGGGATCGGAGTTCAACCTGAAGCGGTTTCACAACGCGTTTGCGCAGGAGCCGTATCCGACGGCGGTGATTGCGGCGAAAATGGAACAAGAACATTGAGGCGGGAATGACGGGACGGGAGCGATGAACGAAGACGAGCTGATGGCACGGATCGTGGTGAACCCTGAGATATTCGGGGGCAAGCCGATCATCCGGGGTAAGCGGATGGCTGTGGAACATGTGCTCGGACAACTGGCGGTGGGGGATACGCCTGAAGAGTTGCTCGAAGGATATCCGTGGATGGAACCCGAAGACATCCAGGCATGCCTGCTGTATGCATATCGCATGGTTGCCGGTGAGAGAGTTGAGCCGGCGTTCGTCGATAGCGCGTCGTGAGACTACTGATGGACTCGTGTGTATGGGGGCCAACCGCGGCGCCCCTGCGAGATGCGGGACACGATGTTGTCTGGGCAGGCGCCTGTTCGATCGACCCAGGCGATGAAGCGATCCTTCGATTTGCCTTCGAGGAACGCCGGGTTCTCCACACGCTTGATAAGGATTTCGGTGAACTGATCGTCGCGCGTGGCCCCCGCCACGCCGGCATGATTCGGCTGCGCCGGATCCCGGTGCGGCAGCAAGCGATAGCGTGTCTGCGCGTCATCACCAGCCATGCCAATGATCTGGAGGCCGGTGCGATCATCACGGTTGAGCCGGGCCGGATTCGTGTGAGGCAGTCTGATGTACCCAATGGACACGGCAGACCTGATGCGGAGAGGTGAGCAATGGCCTCGACAAACAGCAATCTCTTTCGACGTTCTGCCACGCAGCCGCTGCCCGAAGTCGTCCGTGCCGAGGGTGTGTGGATCGAGTCGGCAGACGGCAGGCGATACCTGGATGGCTCGGCGGGAGCGCTGGTCGCCTCGATCGGCCACGGCGTGCGCGCGGTGGTCGAGGCGCAGGCGCGGCAGGCCGGGGCGGTCGCGTATGTCCACGGCACCCATTTCAGCGTGCCGGCACAGGAGAATCTGGCGGCGCGGTTGGCGGCGATGGCGCCCGCCGGCCTCGACCGGGTCTACCCCGTCTCCGGCGGCTCCGAGGCGAACGAGTCGGCGATCAAGTTCGCGCGACAGGTGCATCTCGAACGCGGTGAGCCGGAGCGTCACCTGACCATCGGCCGGCAGACGAGCTATCACGGCAACACACTCGGCGCGCTGGCGGTCTCCGGTCATGCGGCGCGGCGACAGCCCTACCGTCCACTGCTGCGCGATCAGCCGCACATCCCTGCCTCATATTGCTATCGCTGTCCGTTCGGGCTGGAGCCGGCGTCGTGTGGTGCCCGCTGCGCTGAGGAACTCGAGGTCGAGGTCAAGCGGACCGGTGCGCAGTACATTTCGGCGTTCATCGCGGAACCGGTGGTCGGCGCGGCCGGTGGCGCGCTCGTGCCGCCGCCGGAGTACTTCGCCATCATCCGCGAGATCTGCGACCGCTACGGCGTGCTCTTCATCGCGGATGAAGTCATGACCGGCATCGGCCGCACCGGCAAGAATTTCGCGGTCGATCACTGGAACGTCGTCCCCGACGTGATCACGACGGGCAAGGGCGTCGGCGGCGGCTATGCGCCGCTGGGCGCGATGATCGTGCAGGAGCGACACTTCCAGACGATCGCCCAGGGGACGGGTAGCTTCGTCCACGGCTTCACCTACGGCGGCCACCCGCCCTCAGTCGCGGCCGGCGCCGCCGTCCTCGCCTACGTCCAGGAACACGACCTCGTCGCGCGGTCGGCCACGATGGGCGAGCGCTTGGCCGAGCGTCTCGATCCACTGCGCGACCGCCCCATCGTCGGCGACCTCCGCGGCCTCGGCCTGATGCGCGGGATCGAGCTTGTCCGCGATCGGCGGACCAAGGAACCATTCGACCGCAGCCTGCGCGTGGCCGAGCGCATCGGCGAAGCGGCGTTCGAGCGCGGTCTGATCATCTACCCCGGCTCCGGCAACGCCGATGGCATCAACGGCGACCAGATCCTGATCGGCCCGCCGCTGGTGATCTCCGAGGCAGAGGTCGATCTGCTGGCCGAACGATTGATCGAGGCGGTGGACGCGGTGATGAGGGATCTTACCTAACCCCCCGCCCCCCTTCCCTCGCAGGGAAGGGGGAGTCCTGTCCGGCGTTGGTTGAGTTGGGATGGTCATCCCACGGACAGACGAAATACTGGCACCGTCGGTTGAAGCGTACTCCCCCTTCCCTGCGAGGGAAGGGGGGCGGGGGGTTAGGTAAACGCCTCCCCCACCATCGCCTCC
>JBFXAN010000045.1:0-42009 GCA_050184225.1 Dehalococcoidia bacterium
CCCGACGCCACGCCGTTTTCGGCCGCCCAGCGATTCAGGATCTCGACGAACTCCTCGGGGTTGGTCACGCCCGGCAATTCCAACCGCTCGATCGTGATGTTCTGCGTGGTGCCGTGCCGTTCCTCGTAGGCCCGCCGCCCACTGACGCCGCCGGCGCTGGTCGGGCTCAGCGGGATATGCACCAGCCCCTCGGACGCATCCCGTGCATCTCCGGTGCGCCCGCGCAAGCCCAGCACCAGGCCGAGGCCCATGTCGTCACCCACGTCCATCATGCGCTGGCTCGGCGAGTTGGCCTTGGCCGCGTCCCTGGCCGCCTGGATCGCCTGCTTCACCGTCTGCGCCGCCTGGTTGGCGATCTGGTTGGTCTGTGACTGCAACCCGGCCTGGACGCCCGCCGCCAGATCGTTCCCCACGTCACGCCCGCCCTGGCTGGCGATCTGCCGCGCCCCACGCACCGCGTCGTTCATGCCCTGGTTCATCTGGCGCTGGAACTTGGGGATCTCGTCACCCAGCTTGTCGGTCGAACTCTGCCCGTAGGCCGCCGCCACGTCCTTGCCGCCCTGCGCCATGTCGCGCTCGGCATCGTCCGCCGTCTTCGTCATCCCGCCCAGCACCTGCTGGTGCACCTGTGACAACTCCGTCCCCATCTGCGCGCGCATCGAGCCGCCAAACTCGGTGGCGATGGCGTCCGCGCCCTTGATCGCTTCCCCCGTCGTCTCGTCCACCGCGCCGTTCAGGTTGTCCAGCATCTGCTGTTGCAGCGGCTTGGCCCCGGTGGCGATACGGTCGGTAATGCCGGTGCTCAGCGCGTCGCCGATGGCGGCCGCTCCTTCCTCGGCCGTGCCCCGCGTCTGCTGCACCATGCCCTGGAATTGCGCCTGAAACGCCTCGCCATCGGCGGCCATGTCGGCCATCACCTTGTCATAGGCGTTCGCCATGCTGAACATGCCGCGGTTCATCACCGCTTCCAGGGTGCCGAACTCCGCCGCCTGCTCGGTCATGGCCCCCATGCCCGCCTCGGCGCTGGCTACCGCGCCATCCATCGCCGTGGCCGCGCCATCCATGGCCGTGGCGGCCGTCCCTAGCGCCGTGGTCGTCTTCTCCAATTCGCTGACGATGCCCGAGAGCAGGCTCGCTACATCCGTCTCGCCCAGCGCCGCGATCTGCTCAGTGAAGTAGGCCACCTGCGCCGCCGCCTGCGCGTAGGCCGCGCTGGTGGTGTCGCTGATCCCCGCCTGCGCCGCGAGCGCCGCCGCCAACTGTTGCGCCGTGGCGATGCGCTGCTCTTCCAGTTGAATCTGCGCGCGGATGGTCGCCTTCTGTTCCGGCCCGCTGGCCTTGCGCAGTTCCTTCTCCAGCTGCCGGATGCGCTCCTGTGAGCCGTCGATCACCGCGCTGGTGTACTCGGCCTGCGCCGCCTGCTGCGCCGCCGTGAGACTATCCTGCAACGCCTGCTGTTGCGCCAACTCGGCCTTCTTCAGCGCGATCTCTTCCAGGACCGCCTGTTTGCGCAGCGCCAGTTCCTCGCGCGTCGCCTGCGCCATGGCGTCGATCATGGCGTTGAGTGAGGCCTGCAATTCCTCCTCGCGGATGCGCGATTCCGCCGCCGCCGTATCGGTGGCCTGCGCCAGCCGCAGCTTCGCCTCGTAGTCGGCCTGTGCTGATGCCGAGCCGGTCTGCACCGCCCGGATGTGCGCCTGGTGCGCCGCGCTGAATTGCGTCTTGAACCGCTCTTCCAGTTCCCGCGTGATCTGCTGTTGCAGGCTCAGTTCCTCGCGCGCGTCGTTCAGCCGCTGCTGTTGCTCCTGCTGGCCGATGCTGGCCAGTTCTGATTCCAGCGACTCCAGATCGCTGGTCAGGCTATCAATCGTCCCGGCCACGATCTCGAGCTGGGTGCCCAGGCCCTTCACCTTGCCCAGCGCGGCGGTGATGGCATCCTCGGCGGCGTTCACAATCTGCCCGGTCACGTACTGCGCGAATTCCAGGGTGCCGCTGCTATCCAGCATCCCCTCCCAGAACTCGCGCGCCCACGCCTCGCCCAGGAACCGTGCCGCGCCGACGCCGCTCATCAGTTCGCGGTACGCCCGCCGCCAGAGCCGCCGCGCCGCCCGTTCCGCCTGCCGTTCCTCACTGGTCATGCCGGTCGCCGCGGCGCGTGCCGTATCGGCCCCGGCTGATGCCGCCTGCTGCTGGCCCTGGCTGCGCACCCGCTCCATGCCGCTGGCCATCGCTGATTTGACCTTGCCCATGCCGGATTCGACCGCGCCGGCCATCTGGCCCATCGCTGATTTGATGCGGCCCTTCGCCTCTTGCAGCATCCCGGCCATCATGCCCTGCGTGATCGCGGCCCCGTGCGGCATGAACTTCTTGGCCGGCGAGCCCATGCCGATCGCGTCGGCCAGCCCGCGCATGGCGTTCTTGGCCATCGCGTCAGTGCCACGCTCCATCAGCGGCCCGCTGCCCATGCCAACAGCCAGGCCCTGCACGATGTTCTTGCCGAAGCCGACGAACACCTTGGATGGCGAGGCGATGCCCAACTCGCCACTGAACCCCCCGGCCAGCGCCGAGCCGATGGCGGCCCCGGCCGCTGCCGCCGCCCCGGCGATGCTGTTCAGCGCGGCGATGATCTGCCCCGCCGCGCCCTCGATCGCGCCGGCCGCCGCCTGCACCGCCGCCGCCATCTGCTGCATCGCGGCCTCAACCGCCGCCGCCGCCTCTTCCGCCGCGCTGCCGATCTCGCTGGCCGCGTCCACCGCCTGCTGCGCCGCTTCTGCCATCTGCCCGGCGGCTTCCTCGACCGCCGCGCCCATCTCGGCTACCGCATCACTGACCGCCGACACCGCATCCTCGATGCCGCTGGCCATCTCCTCGACGGCCTGGTTGACCTGTTCCGTCGCCTCCCCGATGGCCTCACCCATCTGACTGACGGCCTCTGATATCGCCTCCGTCAGTTGGCCCATCGCTTCTTCGATCTGGCCCGACAGTTCATCGATGGCGCTGGTCAGCTGATCGGAGAGTTGCGTGGTCAACTGTTCGCCCACGCCGCTGAAATCGGCCTGCTCGATGCCGGTCTGCAGCATCTGGCCCACCGAATCGCCGACCTGCTGGCTGATATCGAGCTCGCCCTCGCCCGCCGCCACGGTCTGTAGCGTCTCGCCCAGCTTCGTGCCCAGCGCGGAGCCCACCGTGTCCCAGTTGGCTTCCTGCACGCCGCCGGTGATCGCCTCACCGACCGCCACGCCGAGTTGATTGCCAATGTCGCTCTCGCCCTGGCCGTCTGCCGCGCCCACCGCGCTCTGCAAGGCTTCCCCCAGCTTCGTGCCCAGCGCGGTCCCGACCGGCGTAAACGTCTCGACCGGCGCGGCGGTGATGCTGTCGGTGAGTCCCTGTGCCAGCCCCTGCACCATCGTGGTCCCGATGCCGGAGTCCGGTGCGATTGGCCCCACACCGCCCGGTGGCTGCACCGGCTGCGCGGCCTGGCTCATCGCCTCGGCCAACTTCGCCCCCAGCGCGCCACTGACCGGCACGAACACGGACGGATCGGCGGCAGTGATCCCGTTGGTCAGTCCGGTGGCCAGTCCCTGCGCCATCTGCTGTCCGAATCCCGTGGCCTGCCCCGAGGCGTCCGGCGCGGTGGCGTCCTGCGTGCCGGCGGCCGCCGTCTGCATCGCCATGTTCAGCGCGGACCCCAGCGCATTCGCGGCCGGCAGGAAATGCTCCGCCGCAGCCTCATCCTGTAGCGAGGTGGTCAGCCCGGTGGCCAGCGACTTGACCATCTGCGCGCCCACGCCGCCCGCCATGTCCGGGCCCACTCGCCCCGTCTCACCTGGCGCCACGAACGTCTCGGTCATGGCCTTGCCCAGCGCGGTGTTCAGCGTGTTGCCCAGTTGCTGCGCGGCCGGACCGAACATCGTCGCCGCGTCCTCGCCCTGCAACGATGTCGTCAGCCCATCGGCCAGCGACTGGATCATCTGCTGGCCCATCGTCTGCCCGGCCGCGCCACCCTCGCCATCAGCGTCCGGCGCCGGTTGCGTCAGCGCCGTCTTCATGCCGTTGGTCATCGCGCCCAACAGCGCCGCGCCGGTGGCCTGGAACGTCTCTTCCGGCATGGCGTCAATCGAGGTGCGCAGCCCCTCCTCGAACGCGGGATCGGTAAACGTCTTCAGCATCGACTCGCCAAATTGCTTGCCGATGGTGGCCGGATCGCCCAACCCCGCCGCGTCCGAGGCCAGCGCGTCCTCGCTGGGGAACAGGAACTGGCCGATCGGCCCGAAGAAGTCGCCCAGCGCGTTCTTGAAGCCGGTTTTCTTCTCCTCGACCAGCATCCCCAGGTCCGTTACGGCCTGATCCATGCCGGCCCCGATGCCGTCCACGATGCCGCCGAACCACTGACTAATGCCGCTGGTATCGCCTAAGCCTGCGCCGCCTAGACCCGCCGCCATTTCCTGCGGCTGAAAGAAGCGGCTAATTTCGTCCATGCCGTCCTGCAGCCACGCACCTAGCGCGTCGAACGGGTTTTCGTCCGGCAGCGCGTCCATGATCGTTGTGTCCAGCCCGTCAAAGGCTTTGGCGATATCCTGGCCAAGTTTGTAGAAGCCACCTTCGACGTTGCGTTCTCCCGGCCCAGCCATTGAGTCCAGTCCGCCAAAGAGTTGCCGGCTAATGCCATTGAACCATCCATGAACCTCGTCGCTCGCTTTTTGCGTGGCCTCGCTGAGATCGAACTCGGTGAGTTGGTTTTTGAACTCGCCGATCATCGGTCCCACTTCGCCAAAGAACTTCTCAAAGTTGGGCTGACCTCTTATGAGTTGCGCGCCAACGGCCTCCCAGTCTTGCGCGTTCATCGCGCGACCCAGCGCGTCAAGATCATTCCCCATGTTATGAATCAGGGGTCCCACTTCGCCAAAGAACTTCTCAAAGCGAGGTTGACCCGCGATCAGCGCTGCACCGAGCGCCTCCCAGTCCTGTCGATTGATCGCGTCGCCAAGCAAATCGAAGTCAGAGCGCGCGCGCGCCGCCAACGCCCCCAGGTCATCGAAGAACTGCTCAACCGGCAACCCGGTCATCTCCTGCAACCCGGCCTGCAATGCCGACAACTCGCGGTTGAGCTGCGGCATCTGCCCCTCGGTTTCCTCCATGCTTTCCTGCATGGCCGACCATCCACGCCCCAGCGTGCCCAGGTCGGCGGCGAGCTCCACCAGTCCGAGTTCGTTGACGGCCCGCGATGCGCTCTGCAGCGCGTTCACCCAGGGATCGACGCCCTGCTCGACGCCCTCCTGCCAGGTGTCACCGAACGTCTGCAGCGCGTTGGAGAGTTTGCGGAAGTCGTTGATGCGGTCGATGCCCAGCGCCGCGTTCAGCGCCGTGCCCAGCGCCGCCGCGCCGGCCGCCATGTCGTTGAGGCCCGCCGCCTTGTTCCCGTCGAACGCCTCATCGAATGACGCGCCGAAGCGATCGATCGCCTCACGCGCCCCGGCCATGGCCTCATCGACCGTATCGCGGAACCCTAGGAAATTGGTTTCATACGCCAGCAGCCCCGCGCCCAGCGCCACCCCGACCAGACCCAGCCCCGCCGCGAACTTGGGCAGGCTCAACCCGGCCTTGCGGAACGACTCGCCCATGTCCAGCACCTTGCCGGTGCCGAACGCCGCTAGCCCGCCGAACGTGAGCAAACTGCCGCCCAGGCCCAGCATCTTGCCCACGACGCCCTGCACGGCCGGGTCCGCGTCGGCCAGCGCGTTGACCAGGTCGGTCACGCCCTCCACGCCTGCCTGCAAGGGATCGAGGAAGGGATCGCCCATTTTGACCCGCAGTTCGTCGTAGGCCCCGCCGAGTTCTTCGATGCTGCCCAGCAGGTTGTCGGTCAATGCCTCCGATTGTTTGCGCGCGATCCCCTCGTTGTCCTCCATCGCCTCGTTCAGCGCGCGCAGATCGTCCGTGTTGGACAACATGCCCAGACCCATGGCGTCGAAGGCCTCTTTCCCGAACAGCGCGGAGAGGGCCGCCGCCTTCTGGATGTCGTCCAGCCCGGCCATCT
Organism: Dehalococcoidia bacterium; assembly: GCA_050184225.1. Lineage (GTDB taxonomy): Bacteria > Chloroflexota > Dehalococcoidia > CAUJGQ01 > CAUJGQ01 > JBFXAN01. The sequence goes on from JBFXAN010000045.1 coordinate 6,038, forward strand.
TGTCGTTGAGCAAGTCGAAGGTGTCGGCCCAGCCGATGAATTGCCGCTGCCCGTCCTCGGCGATCTCGAAGAAGTCCTCGGTGGTGATCCCCAGGTCAGCCATCGCCGCCGCTTGCTTGTCCGTGGGCGCGATCATGGCGTCCATGGCGCGGGTGAGGCTGGTTCCCGCCTCGCGCGCACTCAGGCCCTGGTCCTTGAAGAAGCCCAATGCCGCGCCGGTCTCTTCCAGCGAGGTGCCGGCCAGGCGCATGATCGGCGCGAAGTTGGCCATACCGCCCAGCCAGTCCTCCGCGCCGAGGCTCGTCTCGTTGAACGCCGTGACCAGATCGTCGGCGACGCCGATCATGTCCTCGCCACTGATGCCCCACTGTGCGGCGGTGCGGCTCATGATGTCGGCCGCCGTCGGCAGTTGCGTGCCGGTCGCGGCGGCGAAGTCGGCGGTCGCTTCCAGCATGCCGCCCGTCACATCCTCAACGCTGGCCCCGGCCTTGCCCAGGATGGTGGCCGCGTCCGCCACGTCCTTCACGCCGAAGATGGTGCTGCTGGCCACGTCCAGCACGGCATCTTCCAACGCCACCGCCTGATCCTCGGTGGCGTTGAACGCCACGCCGATCATGTCCATGGCCTGCTGCAAGTCGGCCGCGCCGCGCACCGCGTCGACCATCGGCGCCAGCATCAGTGCGCCGCCGGCGGCCATCACCTTGCCGGCCGCCTGGAAGCCGTCGGCCATCTTGCCGATGTTCTTGCCGGTCTGCCCCGCACCCTTGCCGAGTTCGTTCAGTTTGTTGTTGGCCTCGTCGACGGCCTGGTCAAAACCTTCCGTCCGAGCTGTGATAACGGCCTCGAGCTCCGCGATTACGGCCACCGCGCACCTCCCTGAACCAAAGCCGCGGCGGGCGCGTTATGATGCCGAGGGAACACCCCGAAAGGAGCGCACCGATGCCCTCGCGTCACCCGGCCATTTCCGAAACCACGGAACCGATCCGCGTCGTCTACGAACGCCCGCGCCCGCGCATCGCCAAAGGGCTGCTGGTGCTGCTGCTGGGCGGTCCGCTGGCCCTGCTGATCTTCGCCATGGGGCAAACCGTGTGGGGAGCCCTCTGGCGCGCATGGCTGACCATGATCGGCCTGTACGTGCTCGTCACGGTGGTGCTGTAGCGGCATCACGCGCCCCGCTTGCTTCGTGGATTCGCGGCCGGTTTCCCCGCGCCCTTGCGGGTTCGCTTGCTGGCTTTTTCAGCCTCTATACGGCTCCACTCTAAAGCCGTCATGGCCGCGCCGATCCAGCGCGCCGGTGTCTCTTCCAGCGCCGTCACCGGCAGATTCAGTTCCTTGGCGACGCGCAGCATCATCAGGTCCTCATCCAGCCCGGCGCTGATCGGCGGCACGCCCTCCGCGCCGCCGGTGCGCTCCCAGTGCGCTACTCCCTGTTCGTACGCAACGGGGTTACTCGCCCTAAGTGCGAGCGCCTGCGCTCGTTCCTGGTTGGTTTTGAGTCGGGGAACACCTCCGCCACCAGTTGGCGCATGATCTCGCCGATCACCACCGTGGAGACGTGCTGCATGATGCGCGGGTCGAGCGGGATATCCTCTCCCTCCCCGACCAGCATCTCGCCCGTCACCTTGTGGAATACCGGCCCCTGCAGGTCGATCCACTTGGCATAGACGCAGATCGTGGTGGAGGAACGCAGCGCGTCGATCTCGTCGTCGCTGAGATCCTTCGCCTCGTCGTCGCTCAGCACCACATCCATTGGCGCCAGGCTGATGCGGTTGGGGTAGTAATCGACCGGCACCTCGATGGTGTCGATTACCGCCCCCTGCGTGTCCTTGACATCGATCCTGGCCACGAAGCGGCGCACCTGATCCTTCGGCGCAATCTGCTGAATTGAGGGCATTTCCTACTCCCTTCGCTCCGGGCCTCGCTGGACCTCGGGCGTATCTGCTCGGCGGAACCCCGACGGCTCCGGCTGGCGTGGGCTAGGGCGACGTGCCCTAGCCACAAACCGTCTCTAGCTATCAGGCCGGGACGTCCAGCATCTCCAGCGTGTTGACCAGCGTGAACTGGATCGCGTTGCCTGATGTGGGATCGATGGCGATGCGCCCGCTGTACTCGGTGGCGAACACGCCGTCGTTGTCGTCCGGCTCGCCCGCTTCCTCGTAAAACACGCAGGCATCGGTCTGGAACAGGTAGTCGTAGCTGCCGTTGATCGCGTCGCCTTCCCACTCGGCGCGCACGAAACTGAGGTCGCCGGCGCGGAGCTTGGCGAGTTGCGCGTCCGCCACTGCGTTGCGGCCCAGCAGCAACGTGATCATGTGCTCCTGATCGGAGACATCGATCACGCCGTCGCTGGACTTGCTCTTGTTGATCGGGCGCACGCGCTCCATGCGTTCACCAATCTGCACGCCCATCTCGTAGCAATAGAGCAGCTGATCGTCGCCCAGGTCGTCCCAGGCGGTGTTGAGGTAGACGTTGCCCTGCACGGCCCCGGCCGGGATGGCCGGCACGTCGTACACCTCGTCCGATCCCGGCGTGGTCTCCGCGATGGCCGTCTCCGCGCCGTCGTCGAGGCTGCTGTCGGTCGTGGTGAACAGCGGCACATCCTGCCCCAGGTAGGGGCCGATGAAGTCGATGGTGATCGGCGTGCCGGGCAATGGCCCGCCGCCAACCGCCAGATCGCCGGCGTCGAACGCGTCCAGCGCCAGCAGCGCGGTCAGCACGTCGCCCGCCGTCTCGTCAAACGTCAGGTTGCCGGTGGTCTCGCCGGTCTCCGGCCAGGTCAGCGTGAACGTGCCGGTCGTCGGCGTGCCGCCGGTGATGCTCAGCGTCTGCCGCTCCGCCACCAACCCGCCCAGCGCCTGTCCGGCCGCCAGCACCTTGGCGAACCCATCGCCGCTGACATCGAACCCATCGGCGCGGCCGCCTGAAATCTCCAGCGTGTTGAAGATGAACCCGGTCGCCACATCGGCGCTGTCCGCGAACCCCTGGTGAATCGTGTAGGACACGGGCCGCAGCGGACGCCGCCCGTTCCATGTCCACACCCACTGATAGGCGTTGGGCGAGCCGCCGAGGTCGGTGATCACGGCTGGCCCGAACAGGCTGGAGAGCACGTAGGCCAGGCCGTTGTAATCGACGCGGCCCTCGACCGAGCCTTCCGAGAAGTCGTCATTGACCAGCGGGATCGTGGGGATCAGCGCGCCCGGAGGGGCAAACGGATCGATCTCCACGGTTGGCTTCAGCCGCACGCCGAAGCCGTTGAGCCGCAGAAACTCGGGCGAGTTGGGCGTGACGCCGTAGACCAGCTCACGCACCAGCCGCGTCTCCGCGCCCTGAAACGGGTAGATGTTGATTGGAGGCATGACCGAAGCTCCTTACCGTCGTAAGGGGCTCCGATCCTCCAGGGATTCCGGCCCTCTGATTGGTTGCGACGCGGACCACCCGCGCCAGATCACGTTCTTACGGCGTCACCGGCTGCACGTCGCCCGCCTGCGCCACCAACCACACACCGTCCTCGGAGACGCGATTCATCTTGCGGCAGGCCCGGCAGTAGATCCATTCCGGGTCGCCCCGCCACGGCTCGTACCGCTGCGTCAGCACCTTTTGGCACCGGGGATTCGCGCACCGCACCTGCGGCACGATCGGCACCCGGCCCATGCGCGGCCTGTTCGACGCCGGTGCCATCATCGCGCTCACCCGAACGCCCCACTGGCCGCGTCCGTGATGGCCGAAGCCACCGCGCCGGACGCCCCTTCCACGGTTGGCCGCATGAACGGCTGTGCCGCCATCTTGCGGGTGCCAAACTCCACGAACTTGCCGTGATCGGTGCCCGCGGTCAGCCGCAACTCCTTGGCCCCGGCCGACGCGTTCTCGCTACCGCGCAACTCCCCGGTATCCACCGGCGTCGCTTCCTGCATCGTGGAGAGCAACTCCGGCGCGAGCTGCTGGAACGCCTCCCCGATCGCCTTGGCCAGTTTGCCCGGCGCGCCCGGTAGGTCGTTCTTCTTCACCACGATGCGGACCTGCACCGACGCCATGACTAGGCCTTGTCGTCCTTCTTGGCGCTGGCCCGTGGCTTCGGCGCGGGCTTCTCGGCCACCGCGACCGGATCAGCCTTGGCCGCCGTCTTTGCCTCTGCCATGTACGGCTCGTAGTGGCTCTCGCCGGTGATGGCGTTCGTCACCCGCACGCCCGTGATAGCCGCGCCGGGGTGCGCCTGCTTCAACTTCTCGACCGATCCGTGATAGTCGTACTCGTGCCCCTCGGCGGTCACGATGCGATAGACATCCTTTGCCATGACTGCTCCTTAACTGCGTGGCTGCAACGTGACGCGATACCGATGCCGGATAGGCGCCCACGGTTGCGGCGTCGTGACATCTAAGGGCACCGCTTCCTCCGAGAAGAAATCGACCAACACCGCCCACGAGCGCCCATCGCCCCCGGTGCCGCTGTCGGTCCAGCGGTGCGTCTTGCCCGTCGTGTCGCTGTTGATCAACACAGCCATCGCGGCCTTCATCAGCGCCTCATTCGCCTCGCGCGAATACGTCGGCGCCCAGCCGGTGATCTCCCAGTACATGCCGACCTGGGCAATCGGCGACTTGAGCGGCTTCGCCACCTCGACGCCGCCGGCGAACGTCTGCGCCAGCGTCAGCACCACGTTCGTGGGGATCGCCTCATCGGGAACAATCTTGCCCGATCCGCCCAGCGCCGCCATCACCGCGCTATCCGTGGACAGCACCGCGTGCATGAAGCGTGAGACGACACTGCGCGGGACGAACGGCGCGACCATCTAGGCCTCCACCGCCTTGGTCATCACCACGAGCTCGAACCCGTGGCTGATCGCGTCCCGGTCAGCGATCACGCGCAACGTGCGCCCATTGACCACGATCAGGTCTTCGCTGCGCACGTCCGTGTCGGGCGGAAACCGCACCTCGTAATCGACCACCGCGGCGAACCGCGCGCCGCCCACCGATTCCACCGGTTGCCGCTGCGGCGCGCGCACCTGGCACGCCACCGCCGGCAGCGTCGTCACCGCCCCGGTCGGCGCGCCCGCGCCATCGGTGCTGCTGCTGGGCCGCTGGATCACGCATGAATCGTTTCGCTGGCCCTGCAACAGACCAGCGATCACGCTCTGCGCGCCAGCGGGGATCAGTGGATTGGGCGTGATCGTCATGCCAGCACCTCATCGGCCAGGTAGTTCAGGTCAATCGTGCTGATGCCTTCGCCGGCGCCCTCACCGTCCACCACGCCCACCGTGCCGAACCGCTCCAGCACCGCCGCCTTCGCCTCCTCCAGATCCTTGCGACACGCGCCACTGATCTGGCTCAACTTGAACGAGTCGCCGACCGTCACATCGAAGTAGGTCACGCCGATATCGCGGCAGACCTGCTCCAGCGTGCGGTACGGCAATTGCACGATCAGGTCGACGTCGCCCTCCACGTCCGTCGTCTCGGCGGTCGCCAGATCGCCTGGCAGCACGCCCAGTGCGCGAAACGCATCGTCGATGATCTCCGCCAGGTTGCCGGTCGTGTCGGCAGCGGTCCGGCTTGCCGCCGTCAGGTACTTAGCGAACCGGGCGCCGATGTAGCTGACGGCATCGGTGCGGTTCATCAGGAACGTGTCCTGCCGCCGCTGCGCCGCGCGGGTGGCGTATCAGCCGTCTGTGCGGGTTTCGCCGCGTCTGGCTCCGGCAATGCCGCCAGCACGTCTTCCAGAATGGTCGTGAACCGCTCCAGTTCGACGATTGGCTGCAAGCCGGGGTCCTTCATGCGCCGTGGTTCGGGCGGGATCTCGATGCCCAGGCGCGCCGCAATCTGGCCCAGCACGGCATCCAGCCGCTTGCGGACCTCATGATTGCGCTCTGCCCGGGCCACATGACTCGCCATGATGTGCTCCTCTCTACGTGGTCACTTCCACGTAGCCGTCATCACGGCATTGGCGAAGAATATCCGGTCGGTACGTCGTACGAGCTATCTTCGAGTTCCGCGACCACCGCGCCGACGCGGTTCCACGCGCCGAATCCGCAGCGCCGCAGGAACTGCGACTCGTAGAACGGGTGATCGGGTCGCTCCGCCACCCGCTGGAACCCCTGCAGTTCCGGCTCCGGGTCCTCGCGCATCCGCAGCGGCTTCATGCCGTCCGGCGTAACGCCGATCACGTAGTTGGTGGGCAGAATCGGCCATTCCACGATCCAGGACCGCGATGCCGCCTCATAGCCCAACACCTCGCCCGGCACCTCGATACCCAGCGAGCCGACCAGTTCGGTCACGCCGGTGCCCACCCGCAGGTTGGGGTCCGAGGCCTCGTAGAAGGTGTCCAGCGCGATGGCCTCCACCTTGGTCGTGGAGTCGATCAGGAAGATCACCGTCTCGCCGTTCTCCGGGTGCTCCCGCAGATCGTCGGCCAGCGGCACCAGCGCGTTATCGGCGCCGTCGTCCAGATCGTTGGCAAAGCCCTGGATGTGCGTATCGGTGGCCATCACGTCGGCCCCGCGCAGCTTCTGGTACGTCTCCGCGCCACCATCGGCCAGCGGCTCAATGGCCAGCGAGCCGTACAGCGGATCGACGAACGTCCAGGGCGTGGCGGTGAACAGCGCGGCCAGGATGTGATCGCGCACCCAGCGCATATCGGCCTCGAGCATGGATGCCGTGATGCGTTCCGCCTCACCGACCGTCATCTTGGTCCGCGTCACGTAGTTGGCGCCCCACGCCGAGCCGGCCTCCTGAATCGGCCAGGCCACGTCGTAGGCCCCCAACACCTTCACCGGCCGCGCGCGGCCGTTGTCATCCAGCGGCTGCAAGCGATGCGCCGAGGTCTGCGTGAAGCGGCCCTTGTACGAGGTGGTGCGCTCGACGAACAGGTTGAGTAGCGCAGTCATCTGCCGGTTGTGCTCGGTCAGCGACTGCTGAATCGCGGTGTCCACCACGTCGATGAGGTCGCCCACGACGCGCTCGGACATGATGTCCTTGAGTTCGAGAAATCCATAGAGTGCGATGTCACACCGTCCTTTTCACGCCGATATTCCACGGAAAATCAGGTATAATTCCCTGATGACCGTGGGAAGCAGCGAACAAACGCCGATCAAGACCTGCACAAAGTGCGGTCAGGCGTTCCCGCATACCCCCGAGTTCTTTGACCGCAACGGCAAGCAAGGGCTTCGTCCCGACTGCAAGCCCTGTCGATACATCCAGAACCGGAAGTGGGTAACGGCAAATCCTCACAAATACGCGGAGTACACAGGTCGCTGGCGAGAAAAGCATCGCGAGCAATACAACGCGTATGACCGCGAGTACCGCGAACGAACCCGAGAGAGACGACGCCAGCAACAGGCCGAATCGCGTGCCAATAATCGAATTCGCTTCCGCTCCTACAATGCGAAGCGGTACGCCATGCTTTTGGCAGCCGAAGGAACCTACAGCGCAACCGACATTGAACGGCTCTATGCCGAACAGGGCGGCCTGTGCCGTTGGTGCTCCTGCTCCCTTGATACTGGCTACGAAATCGACCACGTTATTCCGCTCTCTCGTGGTGGCTCCAATGGCCCCGAAAACCTCGCCGTAACCTGCACGTCCTGCAATCGCCGGAAATCCGCGTCGTTGCCATTCAGTGAATGGCAACCGCCGAATCCGCTCTAGCGGCTATTCGGTCGTATCCACGTACGCCAGGTCATCGACGATGCAGACGTCGAGCAACTTGTCCGGGCTGCCGCCCAGCAGTTGCCCCCACGCCGGGATGACGTGTCCCGCGACCAGCACGGTCGTACCGGCCGCGTCGGCCAGCCGGGCGTCGGTATCGCTGACGAAAATCGGCGCGCCGTAGGCCTGCGAGGTCAGGGTGAAGCCGGACAGCACGCCGATGCGCACCGCCGTCACCATCTCGCCCGCGATCACCGCGCGCTTGCCGGTGGCGATGCCATAGATGGCGTTCTCGGTGGTGTCGGTGGCGTTGCCGTTGACGAAATACCCAGTGGTACTGATGCGTACCGGCGCGCCAGGCGTGATCGCCTCGCCGGCCGGCAGTGTCGCCTGCTTGGTCGATTCGACGATCGACACCTCAGCGGCGGTCGTGAGCGCAATATCTGCCATGATGGCCTCCGTGATTGCTCCCGCCGCGGCCAATACGCGGCGCTATCAGAACTTGCGGTACAGGCCGCTTTGCGCCTTCTGCTTGTCCGCGTCCGGTACCTTGCCGTCGCCGCTGGACTTGGGGCTGTAGCCGTTGCCGGACTTGCGCTCGGCCTTGTCGGTCAGCTTGGCGACCAGGGCCTTGGTGTCCGGGTCGTTGAGGAAGGTCCAGCGGCCCAGCACGTCGTCTTCCGCGTGCTGCTTCTCGCCGACTTTCCGCACTTCCTCCGGCAGGTCCTTCCACCCGACCGCAATCCCCTCGGCCATCGCGGCCCGGAGTTGGTCGACCTCGCCCTTTAGCGCCGTGGCCTCATCCTGTGCCGTCTTTAGGTCGGCTTTGAGCGTGGTTTCCACCTGCTCGAAGTCGCCCTTCGCCTTCAGGTCCGCCGCTTCCTTGTCCTTGCGGGCTTGCTCGGCGGCGGCATCGGCCTCAGCCTTGGCATCGGCGCGGGCCTTGTCGGCAGCGGCCTTGCGTTCCTTCGAGAGCAACTTGCCGATGTGGTCCTGTTGCTCTTTCGTGAACTCGATCTTGCCGTCGCTGCCGTCGCCGTCTTTTGTGTCGGGCCCGGACGTACCTCCGGTATCGCTGGAGGAAGCTCTGGTGTCCGTGGAACCGTCACCGCCGCCCGCATCGCCATCGGGGGAGAGGAAGGGGCCGCGACCGGCCAGCAACAGGGATCGTTCTAACCGCGACAGTCTCATCGTCGTTGCTCCACCCGGACTTGACGGCTCCGGTTGCCGGACAAACAAAAAGCCCGCCTGTGCGGCGGGTCGGGACGTTCTGTCCGTGACCGTTCGCGCAGACGGGCGCAGCCTTCTGGCCTAATGCCCTATTGAATTGCCGATTAGTGTATCATGTGCGGCCCTCTTTAGAATCCGTGGCCGCAGCGTGGGCACTTTTCGCCCCTCGCCAACTGGTAGCGGCTCCGCACCCCATTAGCCAGAATCACCGCCACCTTCAGCAACAGCAACGCTAGCCAGCGTACGCCGTCGTCCTCGGGTTCGCTGCGCTCCGGCGCGACACTGACCATCAGGAGTTATCCCTTGCCCGCGATCCGCGAGCCCATCGCCCGGTTGATCTCTCCCGCAAACTCGCGCGTCAGCGTCTCTTTCAGCGGCTCCGGCATCGTGCCCAGCCCCTCGTAGTAGGCCCGGATCATCTCCGCGATCTGCGCCACGAACGGCAACATGCCCGCGCCTTCACCGGTTGGGGGTGTGGTCGTGGTCGTGTTCTCGGTTGCCACCGCTTTTCCTCCGCTCCGATGTTTGCGCGCCAGCGCGTCCATGTAGGACAGGTCATCGTCGGTCATGCCGCCCGCTCCTTTGGCCGATCCACCCGCGTGTAAAAGCACCGACACCTCGGGTGTCGCGGGACCCTAGGGGCTGAATCCGGGGTGTAAACCCCACCCCCGAAGCCATTGTCCGCGCGCGACAGATCGGTGCATTCGTCCGGGTGATCGTGCTGATAACTCAACGTGTACTGCATCAACTGATCGTTGTAGAGCGCAATCCCGAGCTGCGTCCGGCTGTGCGCCGCCGTCGTCTCGGTCAGCATCACGGTCCGGGCATGAGCACTCGCCATCCCCGCTCTACCCGGCCAGTGCTTCACCGCGCCCGCTCGCTCCGTGTGTAACAGTTTCCCCGCCTCGTCCCGGTACTGGCTGAACCAGGGCGAGTAGAATTGCTTGACCTCGTTTGCCACCACCGACGCCGCCACACCCGCCGCGATCCCCCGCACCAGCAGCGCCCCGGTCTGGCTAACCACGCTGGCCCGGTCCGTGCCCAGGCTGCGCCACACGATGCCATAGGGACGAATCGCGTCGGCCGGATCGCGTGGTGGCAGCGCCGGCGCCCCGATGCCCACCACCCGCTCCGCTTCCTGCACGCTCTCCATGATCGCGGTGAACAGCAGCGGCCTCGCCTCATCCAGTTCTCGGCCCAGGTCGGTCAGGATGGCGGCGCGTGCTGGCAGCGACAGGCGCAGGATGCCGCGTGCATCCGGCGTGGCGCGGCGCAGGATCGCGGCATGGATCGCGTTGGCGATGTCTCTATACAGCCGGTCAATCGCTTTGTGACCGGCCAACTGAACCGCCGCCAGAAGGGCGCCAACGTCTTCAGCCATCCCGCAAGATCACCATACCGCTGCCATCTCGCAACATCCGCCATGATTCACCTTCACGGGCGTATACGGGCTTCCCTCGCTCAGATGCCGGGACTGTGAGAAGTCTTCCGCCCTCAGAGCCGGCCCAATGATCGATAAGATATGTGCCACAGGAACAGCGTCCGCGTCCGTTGTACACACGAGCGCGACGGCACTCAGGACATACCATCGCCTTCTGCATCACCCCTCCCGCCCCGCCGTCACCCGACCCTTGACCAGGCTCTCCATGCTGCCCACGGCCCGCGCCAGCGCATCGTGCCCCGTCTTGGCGTCCTCAATCGTCACCGTCGTGCCGTGCGGGTCCGTCACCTCAGCGCGGCAGAGCGAATCGACCACGACCGTCGCGCCGCTATTGATCAGTTCCGCGTGATCGACCCAGCAGCCAACCTCGTAGCCCCAGCCCATCGTCTCGCAGCGCAGCACCAGATGATCCATCGATGGCATATCAGGCATTGGTCTGATCCTCTTCCTGTTGCGCTCCACCAGCCCCAGCCACGCTGAACGCTGCCAGTTCCTGCTGCCGTGCCCGATCACGGTCCGCGATCATGCGCTGTACCTCTTCCTCCGGGATGCCCGCCTCGGCCATCAGCCACGGGTCGCCGGTATCGATCACCTGGCCCACCAACACCAGCCGCGCGACCCGCTCGTCGATCGTCTCCGGGAACACCGGACGAGAGGGGATGGCGAAATCGAGGTGCCCCTGTCCGAAGCTCTCTAGATCGAAACCCTGGAATGGCGCATAGCGGTCCGGCCGCGCGTTGACGACATCACTCGGATAGTCGCTGCGTTGCAGCCGGTAGCCCATGATCGCGATGGCCATTTGCAGGAGTTTTCGCGTCTGCGCGTCGTAGTTGACCCGTGCCGCGCGCACCGGGCTGGCGATCGGCCCGAGCAATCGTTCGATGGCCGGGCCCGTCGCCTGCGTCATGGTCAGGATCTCTTGCGCGTAGCGCGCCTCCGGGTTCTCGGCCAGGATCGAGTCCATCACCAGTTGCAACGTCTGCACGGTCTGGCCCAGGTCGAACGGCACCTCGACGAACTGCCCGCCCTCATTGAGATCGATCAGGTTGAGGTTTTCCCGCACCTCGCGCGCCGCGGCATCGATCTCCTCGGCCGTTGGATTCGCACCGGCCGATAGGCCGCCAGGTAGCGTGATGTTGCGGCGGCGGGTGGTGCGCCCCACCACGCCCACCGGTGCCGCGAACTTCTTCGCCAAACCGTCGAGCGCATGGCTGAGAATGCCGTTGAGTTCGATCGTCTGGTTATAGGTCGCGTCAATCGCTGACAGGCCACGATTGCCAGGCACGATCTCGTGACGGTCCCAAATCGCCGGGCAGAACCCGTACGGATTCTCCACCTCCGCCTCGGGGAACCCCAGTTCCGGGTAGGCGTGCGGCTTATCGTTCTTGAACAACCAGAACCCGCGGCCATCGACCTCCTTGCGGAACCGATACGTCTCGCCCTTGATGTCCCGGCCGAAGGCCTTGCTTTCTTGCACCGTGATCACGCGCTCGATGGCATAGCGTTTGACGTTACCCAACTGATCGAGGTCGAGGTCCGTGACATACCCCGGCCAGACGAAATCAAACAGCGTGATGCCGCGATCCTCGTCGTCGATGATCTCGGTCAGGTAGTCGCCCAGCATGGCCCCCATCTTGGGGCGGAACGTCATGAACTGTTCCCAGTTCCAGATAGCGAACAGTTCTGAAATCGCGGCCAGGAGTTGCGTGTCGAGGCGTTCGTCGCCGGTCATGGGATCGATGGGAATGGCGCCGCGCGTGCCGTCAGGCAGCGTTCCGCCATCACGCGAAAGCGATCCCTGATAGACCAGTTGCGCGTAGAGGCTGACGATGGCACGCGATTGCCGCCAGAACTGGCGCGTGCCGCGATACAGCACCGGATCGTCCGAAGACCGGGATCGCGTCTGGCTCGCCTCGTATTGCCTGCGCCAGGACCCATCCCACCAGCTATAGAGGCGCGCGTAGCGACCGTCCTGCGCGATCGGCTCGGTGCCGTAGTTGCGAAACGCCTGATACGCCGCCATGATTCTCCCTCCGAGCGACACCATGCCCTAGCCTCTCATCGCGGCATATCCCGAAACGCCATCGCCATCAGCGGGTCGATCCCGCCACCGTTGCGCCGCAGATCGAGCCATGACCAGTAACAGGCGTCCACGAGGTCCAATGGCTTCGTCTTCGGGAACCGCCGCAGCGCCCGCTCCAGCAGCTCGTGCGTCCCCACCACATGAACGATCTGCGCCCGCTCGTAATCGGCCAGCATCCGCGAGGCCCGCTCCACCTTCGGCCCGTGCCCCGCGCCCGCCTTCTCCTGCGCGAAATCCGGCACCTGGTGCGGCGACATCTCGCCACTGGCCAGCAGGTCGTCGACCACGGCGTCGAACGTGGCGCGCCAGGTATCGCCGCCCTGGTCGGTTTCCACGCCCACCGTGTCGGCCTTCAACTCCACCGCCTTCAGGATGGCGCGGCGCAGCACATCCTTGGGACTGGTGCGGTCCTCCCAGCTATAGAGGCGGTAGATGCGGTCGTCCGGCCCCAGCCCATCGGCCTGGATGCCGTGCGCGTCGCTGCGGTCGGTGTCGGTCACGGCGGGATCGACCCACACGGTGACGCGCACCAGATCGGGCAGGTTTTGCCACGTGCAATGCAGGAAGTCGAGATGGTTGAACATGCCGCCGGCCGGCGCTTCCACGTTGTGCTGCTTCTCGGCCAGATAGGCGGTCCGTCCCATCTCGTCGATCTGCGCCTGCGCCACGTCCAGCCCCATCGCCGGCCACGTCGGCTCGCCCCCCGTGACCACGGTGCGCCCTTCGCGCTGCTCCGTGGTCAGGTTGCGAATCGCGGGATGCGGCCCCGACACGATGCGATCGGCCAGAAAGTCGGCGCGGCCATCAGCCAGCCGCGCGAAGATGCCGTCAGGAATGACGAGGTTCTGGATCGCCAGCACCGCCGGCGCATCCGATGCCGCCGGCAGCAGCGTGTGCGTCAGCGTCGTCAGTTTCTTCTCGGTCGTGGCCAGGGTGTCGAGCTTGCCGTCGAGGTCATCGAAGATCAGGAGATCGGGGCGATCCTCATCCAGTTTGACGCCGCGCGCCGCCACGTCGAGTCCGATGGCGTCCAGCGTAAAGCCGCTGGCGGTACGCAGACGATTACGCCGCCATCCGCGAGAACTCCCATATTTATTGATGCGTCGTTCAGCGGCAGCAGGATAGGCCTCGCTGAACCGTCGCGACTCGAGCATCCCGGCCACGTTGGCGATGTGATCGTCGGCCTGGTCCTGCGATTCGCAGACATACAATGCATACCTTCGTGTCTCGTGGGCAGCGATGGCGGCACAGGCAAGTTCCACGCTGGTCGATTTGCCGAAGCCTCTCGGCCAGATACCGATGAACGGCCGCGCCCGCTCCCCATACCGCAACGCCCACACCCACCGCCAAAACTCGGCGTGGTAGGGCGCAAAGCCGTTGGTGACGTAGCCGGCGAAGATGGCGCGCAGCCACCCCTCCCAATCATCCGGTGCCGCGTCGGGCGCTATGGCGCGCATCGATGGCGGCAGGAGGCGCCACAGGCACTGGTCGGCCAACCAGGCTGGAGTATTCGTCGACGATGGCGCGGAGGGTGAGATCGTCGTCAACATGCCGCCGCACCGCGTCGACCATCAGGCCGAGTAGGCCCATCGCCTGTTCCACGTGAATCATCTGTTGCGCTTCGACCAACCGCTTGCGCTCCGACTCCACCAGTTTGCGCCGGCGTTCGATCAAACCCAGCACATCGGCCCACGCCGCCCAATCGTTGGCCCCACGCACGATCAGGCTGGCGAGCTGGCGCTGGGCACGGGCGCGGCTCTCCATATCTCCCGCCGCGTCCGCGTCCTCGAACTCGCTCCATGCCTGCCTGATCTGCGACCAGATCGCGCCCGACTCGCCCGTGTCCACCCGTTTGAGGACGTCCGCGATCCGCCCGTCGATCACCGCGATCTCGGCATTGAGCACCAGCCGGTCGGGATCGTCCAGCGATGCCTGGTAGTCCGCAAGCAAGCGCTTGGGCAGCACCTTGGAGTGCCGCCCATCGATCCATGTGCCGGACGCTGGCCCCGCCAGGCTCTTGCCGCCGTGCATGCGGCAGGTTGTGCGTCCCCTGACGGCCGGTGCCCGGCACTGTTGGCCGGAGCGCTTCGACTTGGCTGTGCATTGCGCCATCAGGCATCGCTAGTGGGTGCATGAGGTGATTTCCGGTGCATGGGGAGAGTCATCGCGCCGCATCGCTCCTATCGATCAGCCAGTATAGCCCGTTTGTGTCTATGGGCGGCCCACCGGCAGCCGTTCAATCTCCGCGATGGCCTCGCTCAACTGGTTGACCAACCGCTTGCCATCCTCCACGTCCAGCATCGCGGTGACGGTCTGCCCGCCGTGGTGGCCATCGAACGCGATCACGGCCAGCGCGCGAAACGCGGTCTCCGCGCCGATCTCGCGCAACGCCTCGCGGCCCTTGTCGTTCCCGGCCACCACGATCACCGCGTCCCGTTCCCCGTTATCGCAGCACTGCTTGGAGCAACGCGTGACCCAGACACGGCTCGCCATGTCCGATTCGTTGGTTGCCGCCACGATTGCTTCCAGCGACATGCCCGGCCGCGGCGCTAGGCCGCCCAGCATCTGCAGCGCCAGCGCGGGCGGCACCCGCACCGCCATCGGCATCCCGCCCGGCAGATCATTCGGGTAGCCGGTCCGGTTCTTCTTGCGCTTCTTGCTCATCTGCTCGATCCTTTCGTGCTAACTCGCTATCGTCCCCGATTGATCCGTCGCGCCACCTCGGTCGTCGTCATGCCGGGCGGCCGAGCCCGTAGACACGCGACCCGCGCATCCTTGGCCCGCTGCTCCGCTTCCTGCGCCGCGAACATGGCGCGTCGCGCCGCCTCCAGCGCCTGCTCGAACGCTTCCTCGGCCGTTATGTCCCGCTTCGTCGTCTCGCTGATCACGTCATCCTCCCGCGTGATGTCGAATACGTGGATGTCCATCACGCCGTCACCATCTCCCGCGCCACCGCGAACTGCTGCAGCCAATAGCGCGTCTCCCGCAGTGCCCGGAACAGTTCGTGCAGCGCCACTTGTTCGAGGTCATTCGTGGGCTGTAGCCGGTCGACCCACGCCGCCAGACCGGTCGCGTCCCATTGCGCCTTCCCGATCTGCTGCGGCAACGTCGGCTCACCCTGCTCCGTGCGCGTCTCCCACGCCAGCGGCATGATGGCGGTGCGGCGGGCCGGTGCACGGTAGGGAGAGAGGGTCGCGCCCCGCTTGTCCCGCTCGGCCATGAACGTCAGCAGCCGGTCACTCTGGTCCGGCGCCAACTCGGCCGGCACGTCGCTGTCCGGTTCCGGCTCAACCGCGCATGGGCGCTCGTGGACGGTCAGGCAGCGTTCCGGCATCAGCCAGCGGTCGCCCTCCACCTCGATGATCGGCGGGCCGCACTCGCTGTAGAACAGGAACACGCCCACCGTGCCCTCGGCGCGCAGCAGCGGGTTCGGGCCAACGGTCACGATATCGCCAGGCTCAAACATGAACGACTGGACGGGCTTTGCTCTACGGGGCATCTGGTGATTCTCCTGTCTGTCGCGCGACGTACACGGTGGGGTGTTGGTCAGGTCATGCCGTCACCTCGATTCCGGCCAGGGTGAACAGGTCCTCTTGCCGGCTCTCCTGCTCGGCACGCCGCAGGTTGGACACCCCGACGTGCCAATACGAGGTCTTGAGCTCGATCAGCACCGCTTTTCGTCCCAACCGCACGGCCTGCTCGCCTTCGGTGCCGATGCCCGAGAATGGCGACAGCACGGTTTCGCCGGCGTTGCTCCACAGCTTCACGCAACGCGCGACGGTCTCTCGCTGCAGCGGGCAGATGTGGCGCTCATCCTCGTGTTCCCGAGCCGCCGCCACATTGAGCGTGTCGGTCTCCCGGATGCCGTACCAGGTCGCAAACGCCCCACCCTCGGCGCAACGATCCGCATGATTGGGCCAGGTCGGATTCGCGTACTCGATCCACAGGTCGCGGGTAATCTCCCCGCCTACGACCGGAGTTGCGTTATCGCCCGGCTTGCGGAACTTCAGGATGTAATCAGGTAGCGCCGGCCGGCTCCACGTCCGGTCCTTCTCCATCTGCGTCATCGTCAGGCCCTTGGCATGGGTGCGGATGCTCTGCGCCTGCTGGTTCTTGTCAATCGGGATGCGGGAGTCGAAAATCCACCCGGCCGCGATATGCGCGCGGATCACGTCACCGGAGAAGTCCTTGAGGCCGATGTAGCCATCTCGCGCCAGCATCGCCGGCGTGTCGGCCGCATGCACCGCGCTGATGCGGCCCGGCTTCGTGACGCGTAGTATCTGGTCGAGAACGAAGCGGTACTGGGCGAAGAACTCATCATCGTTACGGCAGTTACCGAGATCCCGCTCGCTGGCCGAATACGTGTAGAGTTGCGAGAACGGCGGCGAGTAGACCGACAGGTCAATGCTGGCGTCGGGCAGCCCCTGCAGCACATCCGCGCTATCGCCGTTGTAGGCAACCCAGCCATCGCCCTGCGCCTGATCGATCACCTGCATCACGCCGCCCCCATCCATGCCGGTGTCTGCATCACGACCACTGGCTGATAAGCGTCTCGCTGCCGCGCGTGCCCCAACTCGGCGCGCTCGAACGCCGCCACGTGCTGCACCAGGTCGCGCGCCATTGCCTCGGCCTCCCGCTCTTTACGCAGCACGTTGCGATAGATCGCCTCTTCCGGCTCAGTCAGCACCACGTAGGCCGTCACCGGCTCGGTTTGCCCGAATCGCCAACAGCGGCGGATCGCCTGGAAATACTGCTCGTAGGAGTCGCCCAGCCCGACGAACACCATGCGCCGGCAGTGCTGCAGATTCAGCCCAAATCCCGCGATACTGACCTTACTTACCATCACTCGCAGCGACCCTTCGATAAACCCCAGCACCGCCGCCTCTTTCTCGTCCGGTGACTGGCTCCCCTCGACAACCTCCGCGCCATGCACCAATGACCCCACGGCGCGCCCCTCATCGTTGAGACCACACCACACCAGCCACGGTTCATCTGGCTCGGCATTGATCAGGTCTGGCCGCGGCCGCCGCGCGCGGCCAGACCGTCTCCTTGCGCACCCGCGAGCGGTCCGTGATCCCTTTCATCGTGGTAAAGAACAGTTGGCCGGGCGGTGTGTAGTCGACTGGCACAATCACCGGCTCAATGGAGAGCGGCGGCAGGTCATACCCCTCGTCACTGAATCCGAGGTCCGATGGCCGGTTCACGCTCAGGCCCCACGAGGCCAGCCAGCGATAGAACGGCTCTTTGGCGTGCCCCTTCAGCCGCCAGCCCTTGTCGTCGTGGACGAAGAAACTGGCCAACATCTCGGCGCGAGTCATCAAACCCAGAAACTCGGCATGGTTCGCCAGTTCCGCGACATCGTTTGGGGCCGCGCGTTTTGCCATCGTGCGCCTTCAGGATGCTCGACTCATCCAACACCACCGCCCCGAATGCGCCGGCGTCGAACCGCTCTGTCATCTCGTAGTTCGTGATCGTGATGCCGTGCGCCGGCGACTCATCCATCGACCGCGCATAGGTCACGGGGATGCCCCACCGCTCCCCCTCGCGCACCGTCTGTCGCGCCACCGCCAGCGGCGCCAGGATCAGCGTGTGCTCGGCCGCCTGTTGCGCCCACGCCAACTGCATGATCGTCTTCCCAAGGCCGGTATTGGCGAAGATCGCGCAGCGGCCCTTGCGCAGCGCCCAGCGGGTCACGGCGCGCTGCCAGGGAAACATCGCGGCCGGCAAGTCCGACTCGTCAACCTCAATGCCGACACTGGGCACCACGATGGCCTTGCGCGCCAGAAACGCCTGGTACGCATCCGTCTCGGGAAAACCGGTAGAATGGGTCATAGCCTCTCTCCTGCTAGCTCAGGACGATTGGTCAGGGGCGGAGTAGGTGTCGCAAGCATCTGCTCCGTTCTGCGTAGTGTAGCAAAATAGCCACAAACCGTCTTTTCCGTTGGTCCCGGTTTCGTCATCCCGCATCAACCCGGAACGTGAACGCCAGCCCACCCTCCCCGCGTACCTGGCTTACCGTCCCGACTCGCACATGAGCATCCTCGCCATCCCACAGCGCGGTCGCGATGCCATCCCGGATGCCCTTGCAGGCCGTGACGATGTTGTCTTCGTCCCAGCGCTTCGCCCCCTTGGGCCATTCGACCTCGATATCCATAATCAGCGGATCGCGGGTCGCCATCAATGCCGCGACACCCGGCGCGTTGCCGTTGATATGGCTCACCGTGGCGCGCCGTGCCTCTTCCTTCACCCGCGCACGCGGCCGGCTCTTGTAGGTCCAGTGCGTGCCCTGGCTGCCGTTGGGACTGAGCTCTCGCGTCAGCACGATCGGCATCGTGATCCGCGCGATCATGCCGACACCTCCGGCAGCCACCGGCCGGCATCGCCCACGATGCGCAGCGTGCGCTCCTTGCGCGGCTCCCAGGTGACGAGCCCACGCTCCCGCAGCCGATCAAGCCGGGTCCAGACGGGACTATTCGAGGTGAATCCCGTCGCGTCCGCGACCTCCCGGATTGATGGCGCGTAGCCGTGCTGGCTCAGGTAGTGGGCCAGGAACGTCATCATCTGCCGGTCACGCGTGTCGATGGTGGGTCGCATGGTCGCTCCTTTCGGGCTAATCCGTTTATGGCTATAGCGGTCATGGGCGATCGGCTTCGCCCGTGGGCGGTGCGGTGGCGGCGTCGGGGAGTGGTTCATAGCGTCTCCTGAACACATCGGCCGACATGGTGCTGAACTGATCGCCATGATGCCGGATGATCCAGTCGCCGCGATACACCCGCTGGCACCCCCCGTCCTCTCCGTAGAGATGGACAACCGGCTGATCTGCCACATACCCGTCAAACGACGCCGAGCCACCGCAGCCCCGCACCCAATCCACCAGATCGTCCGCGTCGTCTCTCCACACAAACAACCGTGCCTCGATGACCGCGGGCGGGCGCGGCCGCTCACGAAATCGTTGGGCGCCCATCAAAACATTGCCTCCTGCTGTGCCGCCGCCGATCCGTCCAGCGTCACCAGATGATGCGGCGCAAACGTCCAGAACCCGCTGCTGTCCGGCTTGCTCGGGTCGGGATCGAAACAGACCGTCAGGGTGCGCGGCGCCGGACCCACGCCCACCCGGCAAATCGTGCCCGTGTAGCCGATCACGTGGCGCAGCGTCGGGTCATCGTCCGGCACTCCCGCGATCCGTACCCGTGTGCCCAGCGGGAACTCCGCTGGTTCCGTCACAGCATCCTCCGTTGCCCGGTCGCGGCAATCGCCGCTTCCCGGTTCCGTTGCCGCGTGATGGCGGCGTTTCGCAAATGACGCTCGCGGTCCCAATTCAGATGACATCGCTGGCAATACGCGAAGATGTGGCCGGGGTCGTAGCAAGCGGGATCGTGGCACAGGTGCGCGATCGTCAACACGATGCGGATCATGTGCGGATATTCGCCAAACAACCGTTCACCCGTGCCGCTGTTCATGCCGTCGATGTCGGCCTCATCGTGCCAAGCGCCGTGCCGGTCCCGCGCGCCGATGGCCCCGTTCGCCACCCCGCATTGCTCGCAGCGATGATCGGCCTGGTCGAGAATCTGGCGGCGAATTGATTTCCAGTCCGGGTGATATTGGCTGTAGTCGCACGGCATCGTGACTCCTAACTGACGCGCAAACTGCGGCGCGTGTCGGGAAGTAGCGTGGCCCACCGCTCGGGAGAGACCGTCGGCGGCCGGTCCGGGTCATTCCGCGCCTCCTCGATAGCGCGCCCCGCGTCCTTCTCGCGTTGTTCCGCGATCTCGGCACGGCGGGCTTCGTGGCGTTCGCGCGCCGCCGCGACCTCTTCTAGCGAGCGCTCCCGCCACGCCTGCGCATCAGCGATCATCGTGGGCGTGGGACCGCCCAACTCCAGCGCGCGCTCTCGCAACTCGGCAACCTGCGGCGGCCATTGTTCATGCCTAAACCAGTCATCCAGGGCGAGTTCGATGTGCGGCCGCAACGGAATATCCGCCAGCGCCCTCTGCCAGGTGCGGACCATCAACTCCGCGTTGCGCTCGGCCGTCTTCGGTGTCTGCCAGTAGTGCGCGGTAATCATCTCCAACACCATGCCGGTCTCTTTGGCGTTCATGTTCTCGCTTCTCGTCAATGCTCTGCCCCGCCGCAAAATAGCCGCCGGACTTTGACGCTGGGCCGGCGCGAGGCGGTGCATCAGGAGGGTCCGACTCCCACAGTTTGCCGTTCAGAAACGTCGCCGTATGGGTCGCAAAGCCGCGCCGCCAGCCATCGCTGGCGTTGAACCTCGGCAATGCGGCACGGGCCGCGGCCCGGTCTTCATCGCTGAGCTTGCGCCACGCGTTGAACGCCTTGAGCTTCGAGTTGTTCACCACGCGGGGATACTCGGACCAGAACGATTCGAAATCAGCGGTATACGACGCATGCCCATTCCCCCTGGGGGGTAAGGGGGGCGTTTCGTCTCCGTCTTGTTCCGTCTCTGTTTCTGTCTCTGTTACGTTTTGTTTATCGATACCGTCACCATAGGGTATCGATAGGGTATCTTCGCCCGGAAGAAACTCGGGATACTCCATGTAGATGGCCTCGCGAACCACTGATGGCATATCCGCGACCAGCTTCGCGGCGTTGACCCGCACCTTGGCGCTATTCGACTGCCGGCGGTAGAAGTTTTTGAGGAACACGATTTGGTGTTCGGGCCACCACTGCACCCGTGGCGCCCAGGATCGCAGCATCTTCTCGATGAAGTCCTGCGACAACCCGGTCTCGAATGCCATCTTGCGCGGTGTAATCTCAAACGCGCCGCAACTCGTGGAGCGGGGATTGGTCAACAGGTAGAGAAACAGCAACTTGCCCTGCGGCGCCAGCGACTCGAACCAGGGATCGTCCCACGTGCCGCAATCGACTAGGCGATACATCAGCCCGCCACCCGCCGCGCCGCGCCCTCGCGGATCAGCCGATCGAGCAACAGGTCGGCCGGATCAGCGCAGCCCTGGCACAGATGCTCCGTATACCAGGTGTGCTCGTCAGGGTCGATCCGTTCCGTCATGATCGCCCGCTCGACCGGCACCGGCCCCGTGCAGATCGCACACCGCACGGTGGTTGATGCCGCCGCGCCATGAGCGCCCACGGTGGGCGGTTTTGGTCTTTCGGGGAGGGTGTAAGTATACTGCATCTGTCCGCTCCTGCCGATTTCAGGGTCGGTTCCGCCGTCGGTGAAGCCCATCACCGGCGGCATTTCCTTGTGGTCCGCACAGCATAGCATGAGTCCGTCTAGCCTGATTGTGGCTATCCGTCGGCCAGCGGATCGCGGCCCGTCATCTCGCGCACCGTGGACAGCACGCTGTAGGCGATGGTCGGGCTCTTCTGCTTCGTGCGCTGCATGAACTCCCGGAAGCGCATCATCAGCACGATCTCGCGGTACGTGTAGCGGCACGATTTGCCCTTGCCGCGGCACGTCCCGACATCCACCAGATCGGCCAGCTTCTTCATCTGTTGCACCGTGTAGCCCAGCTCCGCCGCCGTGTCGGCCGCGTCCAGATAGAGCTGTCGCGTCAGCTTCACCTTCTCGACCGCCTGCCCGTTGCTCGCCGCCCGCTGCGCTACCGTGGCGGCCGCGTCATGCTTGCGATGCTCCTGCATAGCGCCCTGCATGCTGTTGAGACTCATCACACTGTCCATCGTGAACGCCACCCGCCCCCGCCCATCCACGTCGACCAGCAGATTGCCGCTGTCCTTCGAGATCCCGACGAATCGCCCGGTCGCGCCCTTCCGCACTTTCGCGTCGTTCTCGCCGATGCGAACCGGATCACCCACCTGCAACGTCATCTACACGCCTCCCTGCCGAATCTGTTTCCCGCTATGACGCTTGGCTCCCACGTGATGCAGCCCACAGACCTCACACCGATAGACCTCCAGCGGCTTGGCCCGTTTGCCGCGCGCCCGGTTGGCGTGATCGGCCCGCTGTTGCGCCGCCTCCCGCGTCTCGTAACGCTGCTTACCGTCACACATGCGCCCCATGAATCTGCCGATGCTCATGGCTCGCTCCCTTCGATGGCCTGAAAGATGAGGTAGGGAATCTGGGGCACGAGGCTATTCCCGAGCGCCTTCAGCTTCGCCACGCGGTGCTCACAGCCGGCCGTGACGCGCGGTACGCCGTCCTCCCAATCCAGGCCAAATGCGTTCATGGGGTCGCCATGCCATCGCGGGTCCATCAAACGTCCAGGTACCCGTCGGGTAGGCCCATCATGCGACTGACCCAATCGGGGTTGAGTTTTCCCCCTGGATGATCCACCTTCACCGTTACCTGCAAACTCGTGATCGCATGGCGCGGCCCGCCCTTCATGCGCTGCTTCATCGCCATGTGCGCTTCGGGACTCTTGTCGTCGTTGGCTACTGGCGTCGGCAGCAGCCTCCCGCCGTTCTCGTCCATCCACTCGTACAGTTCCGTGCGGTTCATGCCCGACGAGCAATCCCCCGTGCAGGGGCGTGGTGTGGGAGCCATCGCTTGCTTGCGTATTCCCGTTTCGTTTGGCCGCAATCGTCCCTTCGTCGTGCGCCCGCCCAGCACATCGCTGGGCATCGGAGACTGCAACAATCCAGACGCGATCTCTCCGGTGCGGGGCATTGACACCCGCAGCAGGTAGTACGACCGTCCCGCAGGCGTAACCTTGTGCTTCCAGGTCAGCAAGCACCTGGTCAAGTGCCAGGCGGATGAAACCAGTAACGTTCTCAACCACAACCACTCGTGGCCCCATAACTGAGATAATTCGGTTAACCTCTGGCCAGAGGTGACGGTCATCTGCTGCGCCAGCCTGCTTCCCGGCAACACTGTATGGCTGGCAAGGTATGCCTCCGCAAAGAAGGTCAACTGCTCCGAACTCATCGCCATGTACGTCCTTCAGGTCGTCGATATGCAGCGCGTCGGGCCAGTGATGTTTCAGCACGCGGGAGCAGAACGGGTCGATCTCTACGTGCCCGACGACGTCCCAGCCCATCCACGTCGCGGCCAGGCTGAAACCGCCCAGGCCCGCGCAGACCTCGACCACCCTCACCGCGGCTCCCGCATGAACAACTCCGGCGCGGCATCCAGCAGGCTCAACAGCCGCCGCACCGACGCCCGCCCGATCGTCTCCGTGCCGTGCTCCCAGCGGGTCAGGCTGACCCGGCTCACCCCCAGCATCTCCGCCATCGTGGCCTGCGAGACGCCCAGCCGCATCCGCAGCCGGTAGATATCACGGCTCGTCCACGGCTCGATCGGCCGCACCTTCACCGGGCGGTACGCCGAGTGGTGCACGAAGCGGCGCGGCGTCACCCAGCCCTCGGCGATGGCGGTCATGGCCGCGCCTCCAACTCCGCGATGTAGGCCAGCAGATCGTCGATGTCCTGTCGCGCGCACGCCATGAACTCGGCGTCCGGGTGGCGCAGCCCGATAATGTCACCCCGGTAGACCCGTGGGTGCTTCCGGTCCGTTGCTTCCGGGCAGACCTCGAAGATCGGCATGTCCTCGCCGCCGCGATGCCGACCGTCCGCGCGGTACATGAACCCGTTGCGGTTGAATCGCGGCACCGCCTCCTGCATCCCGGCGCGCACGAAGTCCATTACCGTGTGCTCGCCACCGCGCCCTGCACGGGACGCCAGGCGGAGATGCACGTCGACGTTGCCCCGCCAGAACCACGGCCCCGGCATCGCTGCATCGGCCCGCTGGCGGATCGCCTCGATGTCTGGCCGGTTCATGTCGGCCCGCCTTGCAACATCGCGATCAGCGTGCTGGCATCACGCCGGTTCAACCCCGCTGGCCCGCCCCGCACCTGAAACTCCGCGTAGATGCGGTCATCCAGCGATTGCGGGCTGATCCCCGCCTCTCGCGCCACCTGCTCGAGGTAGCGCAGTTGACGCTGTGTGGCGGGCTGCTCCGGAGCCTGACCGCCGCCCTGCTGCTGTGCCTGGTAGGGCCGGTCAGGGGAGGGGAATCGCGATACGCGCACCGATCCATCAACCGGCGGATCGCCCGGGCGATGCGCCACCGCCTCACCGCCCACGAACTGCGTGCCGTAGCCGAGGTGCGCCAGCGCGCGGCCGATAGATTTTTGCTCGGCCTTCTCGATGTAGTCACGAAAATCCCCGGCTGTCTCAGACCCATGACCCGTCGCGACCCCAACCACCTCCGCGCCAACGATGCGGGTCACGGTGGCGCGAAACAACGCAAAGTCGGGCGTGAGCTCCAACATTTCGGTGGTGATCTGGCTGTCCGGCGCATCATCGCGCAACCACTTCACGCGCCACCGGACCTCGAGATACTCATTGCCATTGATGCGGGTGAGATGTTTTGCGGGGTCGAATGCGGGTTCGTTCTCGCTCATGCTGCTCTCCTGGCGGCGCGCATCCGCGCCATCTGCTCAGCGCTTCGTTGCTTGCCATTCACCTGTGACGGATACCGCGTGTATGTCCTGCCGCATGTCGCGCACCGCAACTCAACCCGCGATGACACGTCAGCCCCCAAGCGCCAACTGCTGATACACCCGGGCGCTCACTTGCCGCTGCTCGTTCCACGCGCCATACCGCTGCAACTCGGCCCAGAAGACCTCATCGTCGTGCGGCTTCAGGATGTACTTGGTCTCGCCGAACGTGGGGCTGCTCTCGTTCTCGTCAATCTCCCAGCCGCAATGATTCAGCTCATGGAACACCAGCGCCTCCAACTGCAGATTCGTCAGCCCCATGTCGCGCACGTGATCGGCCGCGATCCAGATCACGAATTGGCACTGCCCAAAATGCTTGACCAGCCCGGCCGGCTTCACGCACGTACCCAGCACGGCCTTGCCCTTTGATTTGCCGCCCTTGCGCTTCCACAGGTACGTGACCTCAACCTCTTCCAGAAACTGCAGCTCCGGCCAGCGCGCCACCAGCGCATCGCCAATCGTGGTCAATTCCTTGCTGGCCAGGTAGTCATCATCGGCCGGGAACGATTCATCCGGCGGGACATAGGGCCGGTGCGTGGGATTGCTGGTCACGTGCCCGGAGATCGCGTCCGGCGTGATCGTCGCGGTGTGCCCGTTCGCGTGCACCGTCGCGGTCACGCCATGCTCCTGAAACGCCTCCGTCAATGATTCGCGCATCGTGTCGATGATTGCCGTCCTATCGACCATCGAAACCCCCTCCTATGGCAGTAGATCGGGAAGACGAAACGGCCACGCGGCCCACAACCGTCGCCAGCGGTCCCAGCGGTCCCAGCGGCGTCGCCGGCGCATATGCTGGTTCGCCTGCCGCAAATCCCACGTCAGATTCACGCCGCACCTCCTTGCGCCTGCGCCTGGCCCAGGTCGAGTTCGATCACCCGGTAGGCCAGTGTCTTCAGTTCGTGCTGCGACCATCCCCGAGATGTGTCCGCGACACTCTCATCGATCGCCATCGCCAGTAGCCGATCCACGGTGCGCGAAGCCGTCCAGCCCAGCGTGCCGGCCAGCGCCTCCACCGCGCGCCAAACGTCGTAACTCAGGTAGAGGGAGTGGTTGTCACCCTGCCGTCCGTGCTGGCCCCGGCCGCTGCGCCGCTGCTGCACGACCGCACCACCGGCGCGGGGTTTCGGGGTCGTCATCAGCGCCTCCTGCTCGATACAAACGCGCTAGCCGATATATGGCTATCCACAAATGAACTATACGGGCTAAACCGGCGTTATGCAATAGACTATGCGTGACCATCGCGCCGCGCGGTGGGCCAGTGAGAGGAGCGGAGATGATCGGAGATCAGGAGCGCACGGCACCGGGCGACAACGGCCGCGCACGGTTCCGCTACAGCTACAAGGTGCCGCCGCCCGAGGGCTCGGTGGGGGAGGCGCTGCGCCGGGACCGCGAGGCCAAGGGCTGGACCCAGGCCGAGGTGGTGGCCAACTTCGACTACCACCAGACCAAGCTCAGCCAGTACGAGCGCGGCGAGATCAAGCAGCCGCCAGGGGACCGCCTGATCGCGCTGGCGCGCCTCTACGGCCGCCCCGACAGCTACTACCTCGACCTCGCCGGCTACCCCGGCACCGCCCGCCTCGCCGACTGGCGCAAGCGCATCTCCGGCGCCGTGGTGGTGGAGCAGCCGCGCCCCGGCCTGCAGCAGATCATTGACGACCTCTGCGTGCTGCAGGACCCGATCTTCCAGCGCGTGGCCCAGATCGCGCGCCAGACGGCGATCTGGCAGGAAGAACGCGACAGCGACCCGCACACCATGCCGGCCGCCATCCGCGACACCGCCTGAATCCCGACCCGCGCCGGCTCAGCCGCGCGCGGCCCACACCGATAGATACAAACAGGCTAGCCCGTTCGTGTTGCGTGTCCCGGTCTTGTTTGCTACGCTGCCCGCGAACGATTCAGCGCTGAATCAGCGTCGTCACAGGAGCGAGCCGCATGCAACCCTCCAGCGACCCCGTATCTCGTGGCCATCTCGCCCGCGTCCCGGACCGGCACGCCATCCGCGCCGAGGTGTTGCTCAACGATCCGGCGCTGCCCGCCATCATCGGCGGCTCCATCGCGGTCGAGCAGCACGGCGAGACCCTGCGCTTCCTCATCGCCGGCACGCACGGCTCCCAAATCCTGCACATCACCCCCTCGGAATCGTTCCGCGCCGCCTCGGACCGCATCCACGCCGCCCTGGTCGCGGTCTCCACGCGGGCGGCATATCCCGAAATAGCTCCCTCAGAATCTGAACTGGCGGCCCGCGATTCCCGAACCTACGGATCGTAGGGGAGAGGTGCGGTTGACCCCATACCCCAAGGGATATGTCTCGCTTGACCGCGAATGCGTCATTGTGCCGATCGTGCGCCAATTGTCAACAGATCGTGAAATAGGACGCAGTGACGCCAAATCTCACCTATTGCGGATGTGATTCATTATCCGCAAGCTTTATGGTGACTTGGTGAGATTGTGTGCGCTGGGCGGGTGTTGCTCTCGAAACGCCCTGCCCGCGCGCGCCGTTTCGCCCGCGTTGATGCGGATCGTGGGATCAGTTTAGAACGTGTGTGCTAATTTGCAAGGGGCAAGAAAATGGGCCAGCTATCCGGTTGCCCGGAAGACCCCCGTGGGGTCTTGTCACTGGCCCCTGCACCACCGCCATTATCCGGTACGCGACGGCAACTCCACCACCTTGGCCGTCACGCTCACCCCCGGCAGCATCGGCGGCATCTGCCCGGTCTCGTAGGCGATTGCCACCTGCGGCAGCGTCGCCTCGGCCACGGTGCGCCCATCGGGCAGCAGGATATCCGCCATGAACTCTCTTTCAATGGTAGAGATCCCATCGTCGATCAGCGCCAGTTTCGCCTTGATGCCGTTAGCCAGGCTGCGCCACCGCTGCCGACAGGCCTGCTCCCAGTCCTTCTCGATCGCCGACTCAACCCGCACGCGGCCGCGGCTGTCCATGCGGAACTGCGCCCGGTCCGGCAGCATCATCCGCATCACCACCCGCAGCCGCTTGATCTCGAACTGGATCGCCACCTCGCCCGATTGGTGCGCGTAGTACGCAAACGCGGTGGCACCAAACCGCTGCAGCGTGCGCTCGATCTCATCACGGGACCGCGAAACCGGCACATCCGTCTTGGCCGCATACTCGCCGGGCATCGTTTCCTCCTGGTGGGCGTGTCGCCGAATGACGCACCACCATGATACGATGCGCCCACGGAATCGCCCACGCACCGCCCAGGAGCGCCATGCACCGTCCCAAAGAGGTCACGAGCCGCCTCGGCATCAGCAGCACCACGCTGCGCCGCTGGGCCGCTACGTTCGCTGACTACCTCAGCCCCACGGCCGGCGTGGCCATCGCCGAAACCGGTGGGCACGCGCAACGCCGCTACACCGATGCCGACGTCGCCCTGCTGGCGGCGATCAAGCGCGAGCTCGATGGCGGGCGCACGGTCGACGAAACCCTGGTCCGCCTCCAGCGCGGCGACCTCCGGCCCGACCCCGTTGTCGCAGACCACGACAACACGCCGGAACAGCCAGAAATCGCCCAACGCGCGTCCATTGAACCGCCCATAGGCGATTCCGACGCCGCGCTGGCCCTGGTGGGCGGTTCCGATGCAGCGCAGATGCAGGCCGCGATCCTGGCCCTCATCGACTCCGCGCCCACGATCACCGATGCGCTGGCCCAGGTCACGGCCACCACGTGCGCCCTGCAGGAGACGACGGAGGCCCAGCAGGCATTACTGGCCGAGTTGCGCGCCGAACGGGCATCGCTCGAGGCCGCGCGGGCCGAGCTACAGGCGATCCGGGATAGCCCATTGGTCCCAAATATCGACCATGAAACACCCACACCGCCCCTGACATGGGGTCAGCGGGTCAAACGGTTATTGAGCGGGGAGGCATGACCGGCTAGTATCGCCAGGACAAACAGAACGAGCGCCCTGGCAGGCGCCCGTTCATGGGTTTCACTCTTGACGCTTTGGAAACCCCAGCGGTAGCGGTCTCAACACCCGTATCGTAGGGGATCACCTCCAGCCCGTCAAGGGTTTGGAGGTGTTGTGTGTCTGATTACGATGTGATGCGCCGCCTGTTGACCGCGCCACCGATCGCGTTTCACCGCGAGCTCGCGGTCGCGCTGGGTGGCGTCTACGAAGCGCTCATGTTCCAGCAGCTCGCCTACTGGTCCGACAAGGGCAGCGATCCCGATGGCTGGATCTATAAGACCACCGAGGAACTGCGGCAAGAAACCACCATCAACCGCTACCAGCAGGACAAGGCCCGCGCCAACCTGGTGAGGCTGGGTGTGATCCAGGCCAAACGCCGCGGTCTCCCAGCCCGCATGCACTACCTGATCGAGTGGGATGCGCTCTACCGGCTACTCGCCAATCCAGTTTGCCCACCGTCGACAAACTCTCCGCCGACCGCCAGCGCACCAGTTTGCTCACCCTCGACAAACTTGTCTGCCGACCCTGAGCACGCATTAATAGGAACAGAGAATACGTCAAAGACTACGCAGAGAACCGGCAGATCGGCGCTGCGTCAGGACACAAATACGCAGAAGACTATTCGTGTCCAGACGAAAGAACCGCCGGCGACGGCACCCGACCCGCGCGCCATGACCCCTGAGCAACGCCTCGCCCACTTCGAGCAACAGGCCGCGGTGGAGCGCCGCCTGCGGGCCGCCAGTGGCCGCTGACACAAAAAGAACGTCCACCAGTGGCATGGTGGACGTTCCGTGCTGGAAGGTCACGCCAATGACCTGCCAACGATGACTCGCTAGAGGAACAGTCGAGGTGCGCCGAACCTTTCTGAGTCTCTAGCAATATACCACGCGCCCAATAGCCACAAACAATCTAGTCCGTAGGTGTTGACAAACCGGCTTGCCATTGGTAAGATAGGGGCATAGGACATTGAACGAAGGGAGGGCGATGCAGGAACACCAATGAAACGAGGGCCGACGTCTGCTACACGTCAGCCCCCAACATCACCCCGGCCTAACGAGATGAACGCCACTAGTGTGGCAGGAGAACCCCGAAATGGCAACCGCAACAGCCGCCACCCTCACCGAATCCCCCGCCCGCTGGCATGCCGCCAGTCTCCGTGCCGTCAATCAAGACATCCAGATCACGCAAGGCCCCTCGGGACAGTGGTGGGCCAGCAGCGGCACCCGCCGCAACGTGCGATACATGCTGGACGTGCAGGGCAACATCGCGGTCAAGTGCGGTTGCCCCGCTGGCCGCAACGATGATGCGGTCTGCAAGCATCGCGCCGCCTTCTATCACCACATCGGCAGCACGATCGAAGCCCCGGCATTCGAGGCCAAGCCCGAGGCGATCGATCCCCAGGCCGCGCTGGAAGTCGCCCGCCTCACCTACCAGCCCGCCGAGACCCGCCCCTGCCCCCGCTGCAACGGCTGTGGCGTGGTCGATAACGACTACCTGATGCAGTACGACCCCTGCCCCCGCTGCGGCGGTGAGCGGCGGATCGCGGTCGTGCACCAGGTCTAACGATCAGTGGGCGGGCTCGCCCCCCGCCCCACCCGAAGCACAGGAGCACACAATGAATGATCGCTATGAAGTCCACGCCGACACGGAGGACGGTTACACGATCGGCTACAGCGTTTGGGACACCCAGGAGCAGCGGTGCGTTGAGCGGCGCTGGGCAGGAGCCGGCATCAACCCCGGAGGCTGGACCCGGGAGCAGGCCGAGGCATACGCCGCAAACCTCAACACTCAGTAGCCGCAATCACCCCCCAGGAGCCACCCATGACCACGCGGACCTATACCATCGTCCACATCCCCGACAACACGCCCGAGCTGAGCCCGGACGCGCTGGGCCAGCACGTCACGATCCGCACGAATGACGATGCCATCTGCCCCCGATGCGGCGAACTATGCGGCGCGCTGTTCAGCGGCATGTGCATGTTCTGCCTCCATGAGAACGACGGCCTCGCACCCTGCACCGGAGGCTGCGGCGAGCTGGCGCCCGAGCCCGAGGCCGGTGACCCCTGGTGCGATGACTGCCTCGCGGCCACGCAACCCGCCGACGACCGGCACTACCAGCCCGCGCCCTCATCACTGGCCCGCGACATCGCGGCGCTGCCGGACGCGGCCTATCACACGTTCTGGGGTCGCCTGCTGCACGAGTATCTGAGCGATCCCCCGGCCCCGCACGACGCGGAAGCCCTGCAGGATGCCGTCGAGGCCTTCGCCCAGGACCACACCACCCTTCGCCCCCTCCCGTCCCTCGCGCCAACCGGCACGACCGCGCCACCCACGCGGCTCGCCGGGTAGGCCATTGCCTCGCTGGTTCCGGGGCGGCGCCCTTGTCGCCCCGGCGCTGGCACGATCAGGAAGGAGATCACGATGGCAGAAACGACCGTCACGCCCGACAAATTCGCCGTTCGGGTGCGCATCGAACACAGCCGCACGCAGCGCGACGGCTGGGGATACAGCACCACCGTGGAAGTCACCAGCGATAGCCTTGACGACTTCACGGATATGATGCCAGACCTGCTTACCGACACTAGGCTGATGGCCGAGAACGAGCGCGATATCCGTAACCGCCGCGATGCCGCCCGAAACGAGGTGCAGTCATGACCGCCACCATCGCCCACGAGCGCCCATCGCTCACCACCCCCGACCCCGAACCGTTCACCGCCGAGCTGCGCGTCATCCGGGGTCGCAACGAACCCGTCGTGGTCGATCGGCGCACCGACTGCCCGGAGATCATCTGCAAATCACTCGCCGCCGCCGAAACCCTGGCGCGGCACATGAACCGCGACCACGCCGAACACGCGGCCCAGGTGTGGCCATGATGACCGACCGGCAAACGACGTTTCTCGATACACCATCCCGCAGCGTGCCGGAAACCGTCACGCTGCCAGACGACCCCCATGCGCCGGTCGAGGTTTCACTAGGTGATGGCGTCACGCTGTCGATGCCGCGCTCCACCTATGACCGCAACCGGGATCGTGTCGATTGGCTCGTGCGCTGGGCACGAAAAATCTTTACCCCAGGAGGGCGACAGTTATGACGGTCGGTGATCTGATCCAGGCGCTCTGGTTCACGCCCTGCTGGCTCGTGCTGGGCGTGGGCACCGTGCTGGCGGCCGGCGGGCTGCTGGCCGGATGTGCCACCATCAGCCTGATCGAAGCCCGCGAACGCCACGGCACACGGGAGCAACTATGACCGATTGCCAACTCTGCGGCCTGCCGCTGCGCCTCATTCGGGAGGAACCTTTCTACCCCAACGGACCCCAGCCCTACGTGCCCGGCCAGCGCCCCAGCCCGTACGGCCCCGAGGTTGAGATACACCGCACATGGGCGTGCCCAAACCTTCACCAGTGGCGGCAAACACCGCAGGGCATGCACGAAGACACGGCAGAGCGCCAGGAGCAACCATGACCCCACCGCCCATCACCGCCGCCCAGCTCACGGCCCGCCGCGAAGCCCTCGAACTCTCCCAGGCCGAACTCTCCCGCGCCCTCGGCGTCTCCGAGGCCACCATCTCGCGCTGGGAACGCGGCGAACGCACCATCCGCACGCCGGTTATGCTCGACATGGCGCTGCAGACGCTGGAACGGGAGCACCTCGAACACAGCGACGACCCACTACCGAGACTTCCCCGCCCGCAGTCGCCGCGATCATTTGAGAAGGCGAGTTGGTGAAACATGGACGATAGCCAATCCCTACGCGAACGAAACATGACCAACGCGGAAGCGGCCCGCTACGATGACGCGACCGATGAACAAGACCGCTGGTGGCAGTTCGGCTATATCGTCGGCCAGCGCGCCGCGCTGAACAGCATCGCGCGCAGGATCCTGCGCGAGCAGGCATCATTCAACGGGCTGCAACCCCTGGAGGATTTGGACGAATGAAAGAGACATTAGCGTTTCACGTGACCGGAACCAGGTCGGATGAGTTTGAGCGTAACCTGGCCGAGGCTACCGAAAATTGCGAGGGCGACGGGTACGAGGTCGTCGACATTGAACACCAGAGCCATCTCGCCGTGATCCATAAGCAGGTCTCAATCGACAGACACGAGGCACAACAGGTCACGTTCTTCAGCGCCGTGGTCCGGTGCCAGCGCGAGACGACGGACGAATAAGCCACACAAACACCACGGCCCAGGATTCCCACCTGGGCCGTGGTGCGGGTTGGGAGGGATAGAAGTGATCTACGTCTGCGGGTTGCCCTTCAGGGCGTCGCTCACCGGTCGCCACAACAACGTATAGAGGGCCGTGGCGCCAAGAAACACCAGGAGCCACAACCGCCCCAGGTCGCCGGTATCAAAGCGCCCCTCGTACCACAATCCGGCCCCGCTGAGCACGACCGCGATCACCGCGACCACGCCCCGCTTGGCCCACGGCCCCCAGTGCTCCGGGATCGACAGCAGCAGCGAACTGACGATGGTGGTGATGATCGCCAGCGCCGCCGTCCACAACTGCAGCGTCGTGGCGTCCGGCGCCACCTGCACCAGCGCCATCGCCCCGGCCGGCCCCAA
The DNA here is from genome assembly GCA_050184225.1 of Dehalococcoidia bacterium. GTDB lineage: Bacteria > Chloroflexota > Dehalococcoidia > CAUJGQ01 > CAUJGQ01 > JBFXAN01. Next base: position 39,340 of record JBFXAN010000045.1, read on the forward strand.
CGTCAGCAATGCCGCCAGAACGCCAAACGCGGCCCCCAGGACCGTCCGTCGTGTCATTCGTCGCATGATTCGCTCTCCTGTCCTAGTGCCTGCTCGACCAGCGCCCGGGCAATGCTCACCGTCCGCTCCGTGATCGGCACCCGCTCCATCGCCGGCGGCTCTTTCACTGGTGGCAGCGCCGGCGTCGTGCCGTTGTCTTCACCTATCGCTACGATCTGCCGCGCGCCGCAGAAAACGCATGGTTCGTCCGCGCACATGCAGAACAGGGCGAACCGGCGCGCACAGGACTGGCAGCGCACGGCGATCACGGCGCTACAGCCACTTCCATGAGGACCGATCCCCATCATTGCCCAACAGCAGCCAGCCATTGCTAAACGAGACGATATTGCGCACCGTGGCCCCATCCTGCAGCCGGAACCAGCGCTGCCCCTCCGGGTACATCTTCAGATCGGCCCCGCGCGCCAGCCAGGCGTTACTGATCACGCCCGCCGGATCGAATCCGACATTGGTGGTGGTGCCGTCCATGTCGATGCGCTCCAGCGTGCCGAACAGCCCGCGCACCACGTCCTCGGTCATGCCGTCGGGGATCCACGAGTGATCCGGCTCCGGCGGGATCACCGGCGGGATCGGGTCGGTCGTGCCGCCCTGTGTCTGTGCCGCCTTCAACTTGCCGCGGACCCGGTCCTGAAACTGGCTGCGCTGCGCCCGCGCGCCGGCGAACGGGCATTCCTTGTCCCCGATCTCCCAATGGTCGAGGTCCGTGACCAACCCCACCTTCGGATTCAGCGGGTACTGCGTGTACGGCACCTCCCAGGCATCGTAGTAGTAGGCCCAGAGCGATGATCCCTTCTCCATCTGCTGCTCAGTCAGTGGTTCGTCCTTGCCCTCGAACTCGACGCTGACCAGGCGGCTATTGACCGCGCCGACGCCGAGTTGGCGCACGAACTGCACACCATCGCCCTCGAGATGATTCGCTGGCCCGTTGGCCCATCCGGCGCGCGTGCCCCACGGCTCGTTGAGCAGCGTGACCACGCCCTCCTGCGTGATGCTCCAGTCGGTCAGCGCGTCGGCCTGCCGTTCGCCTCCGGTGCCGAATAGCCGGTACAGCGACAGTTCGTCGCCATAGCCCCACCACTTGTGCATGCACATCCCGACGTTGTTGCGCGGCGGCACGCGGTCGAACCCGGCGCCCTCCCACGGCTTCGGCACGATGCGCGTGATATAGGCCGGCGGCCGCAACGTCTTGAACACCAGATCAGGTGCATCGGTCACGGTCAATTCCTCCATCAGTCCGTTCAGCGAAGCGCGATACGCGGGGCCACTGTTGCCGTTCTCGGTGTCCCAGCCGTCCCAATAGACGCCGGGAACCTTGGGCCGACCGAGAAAGAACATGCTCGACGCCTTATCCCAGTCCTGCACCTCGTCATAGAAACTGCGCAACACCGCCGCACCGACCCGCACCGCCAGCGACGGCGCATCGATCATGGCCTGACCCGCCGCGTTCTCATTGGGAAACCGCTGCCCCGCCAGTTGCTCGATCAGGCCCTCCCAGAACCGGGGAACCACCTGCATCAGGCCGAAACTATCGCCCTGCGCGTTGCGCTGAATAGCGTTGCGGTTGCCCCGTGACTCGATCACGATGGTGGCGGCAATCCGCGGCGCGGGCACATCAAATTCGGCGGCAGCCGCTTCGATCACCTTGGCCCACCGAGCAATGGCGCTCCATTCGATGCCGCACGATCCACCCTCAGGACACGGTGTCTGGATCGGGCCGATGGGGAACGTGAGGGTCATCGCCGCCCCTTCCTGCCGCCCCGCCGCCGCCGGTCCTTCTCGCGCTTGCGCTGCCAGTCCCGGTCCCGTGTTGGTCTGGCTGGTGGAGGGGTGGGGCCACGATCCCCACTCGCCGCGGCGGGACCCGCATCACCGCCTGGCTTCCCTGCCGGCTCCCCAGGATCGAGAGCCCCCTCCGCGAACAATCGCCGCGCGCCCCGATAGCGCGGCCGCCAGTAATCGGTGTTGAGGTCGCTCTCCACGACGCCGTAATCCTGGTTCAGGGCATTCACCATGCGCCGCGCACTGACCGCGATCCCCACATGACTGATCGCGTTGCCCAGTCGCACCTCCTGCCCCTGCATGGTGTCGAACAGCAGCACGTCGCCCGGCTGTATCTCGCCCCGCACTTCCTGCCCCAGCGTGGCCTGCCCGTGGCTGTCACGGCTGATGTTCTCTCCGGTGGCATCGCGGTAGCAGTAGGCGACCAGCCCGGAGCAGTCCCATGCGTCAGGGCCAGCAGCCGCCCATTGGTACCTTCCCCCCACAGCGTTTTTTGCACATTGGACGAACTTTTCCACGGGTTTCATTGGACGTGTCTCCACGACTTGCCGAGGGCAATAAATGAGATGTTGCTTTGAGACACGTTGTGGCGCGTTGCAATGCTGCTCTGCGACTCGCCACCCTTGAGCGCCTCGCGAATAGCACGCACGTCGTCGGCAGTTAGCTTGGCGTAGGGATTCCTTTCGCCCCGCTGATCCTGGAACCGCCCCTTGTGAACCTTGTCCCAGTTGTTGTCAGAGGTTGTCCCAAGAGCAAGGTGAGAAGGGTTGCAACATGGTGGGTTGTCGCACTTGTGAAGAACGACGATGCCGTCAGGGATGTCGCCGTGAGTGA
>JBFXAN010000046.1:0-41610 GCA_050184225.1 Dehalococcoidia bacterium
TGACGGCAGCACGGACAGACGTACGATCCACGGGGCGAGGTCATCCGTCGAACGGCCGTAATCCCGGATGCGTTGCCGCAGCCGCTCACCCTGAGGCCCGGTCAAGGAGGTCACTGCGGTGGCGCCCGTCGTCGGCGCCATCGACATCAACTCGCGTTCTGTCCGCTCGACCACCTGTTCCGGTCCGCCCAACTCGATCACGAGCAGCCACTGATGCGCGGCACGATCGGCGATCACCCCAGATGTGAGGCGGTGCGCGGCCGGTGGTCCGATCAGATCCAGGCTGAGCGGCTGCAATCGCGATCCGGTCACCGTCATCGCCATCGCGTGCGCCGCGTCCGCCGAGGTGAACAACGCCACCAGTTGCCCCAACCCGGCCGGCATCGGTGTCACTTTGAACGTCGCTTCGACGATGATGGCGAGCGAGCCGCAACTGCCGATCCAGAGCTTGTTCAGGTCATAGCCGGCGACGTTCTTCACCACCTTGCCGCCGGAACGAACCGGCGTGCCGTCGGCGAGGAGCGCCCGGCTACCGATCAGCAGGTCGCGGGCGGTGCCGTAGCGGTAGCGCCGCGGACCCGTACTGTTCGCCGCGAGCACGCCGCCCACCGTCGCCCGGTCACTGCACGGCGGGTCGAGCGCCAGCATCTGCCCATGCGCCGCCAAGGTTGTCTGCAGGATGTCCAGCGTGACGCCGGCCTCGACCGTGACGGTCAAATCTTGAGGGCGATGCTCCAGGATGCGGTTGAGCCGGGTCAGGTCCACGATCAGGTCCAACCGCGACGGCCGATTGCCCAATCCCATCGCCGTGCCGCCGCCCCATGCCGTGACCGATAGACCGTGGTCTGTGGCGAATCGAAGCACCGCGGCAACCCCATCGACATCAGCCGGTTGAACGACCGCCGCCGGCCGCAGGCCATCGACCGCGTAGCCGTCCATGTCGGCGCCGGTCAGCAGGTGGGCCGCCGGCATGCGCTCGGAGAGTTGATCAGGGTTCCAGGTAGCTGTCATCGATCGACCGGCTCAAACATAGGCATCCGGTCCCAGGGCGCGCATCGACGGGCCGCGCCAGACCTCGCCGCAGCCTTTGTGTGTGGGGAAGGCCTTACACGGGTTGAAGCGCTCCCCTGCGCCGAAGGCAGACTTCAGCCGCTGCATCGCCGCCATGTCGCCCTTCGTAAAGATCCAGTCCATGTACTCGCGCTTTTCCACACCGACGCCGTGCTCGCCCGTGATGCTGCCGCCGGCATCGACGCAGACGCGCATGATCTCCCCGCCGGCATCGAGCACACGGGTCGTGGCGCCCGGCTCTCGTTCGTCGAAGAGGATGCACGGATGCAGATTGCCGTCACCCGCGTGAAAGACATTCGCCACCATCAGGCCGTAGCGGGCGGCGATCTCGTTGACGGCGTCCAGCACGTGCGGCACCTCGCTCGGGGGAACGACGCCGTCGAGGATGTAGTAGTTCGGCATCACCGAGCCGAACGCCCCCAACGCCCCTTTGCGTCCCGCCCAGAGCCGTTCTCGTTCCGACTTCTCCTCCGCCGAGCGAACCTCACGCGCACCGTGCTCGCGACAGATCGCGGTAACCTGTCGCGCGGCGTGATCGACCTGCTCGCGCAGACCTTCCACCTCCACCAGCAACACCGCTTCCGCATCCAAGGGGAAGCCGCAGTGCAGCGTCGGCTCGACCGCGCGGATCGTGTTCTGGTCGATCATCTCCAGCGCGCCGGGGACGATGCCCGATCCGATGATCGCGGCAACGGTGTCGCTGGCCTGGTCGAGCGAGTCGAAGATTGCGAGGAATGTCTGCACCGCTTCCGGTTCGGTAAGGAGGCGCACGCAGATCTTTGTGACGATTGCGAGCGTCCCCTCCGAGCCGACCAGCGCGCCGGTGAGGTCGTAGCCGGGCCGGTCCCGACCCCAGCCACCGGTCCGCACAATCGTACCGTCGGCCAACACGATCTCAAGGCCAAGCACATGGTTTGTGGTCACGCCCAGCGCGAGACAGTGCGGCCCGCCCGCGTTCTCGGCGACGTTCCCGCCGATCGTGCAAGCCTTCTGACTGGAAGGGTCCGGCGCATAGAACAGGCCATACTGCGCCACCGCCCGCGACAGTTCGAGGTTGACCAGACCCGGCTCGACGATCGCGAGACGGTTCACCGGATCGACGTGCAACACCCGCCGCATCCGCGTGGTGGGCATCACGATCCCGCCTTCGGTCGCCAGCGCCCCGCCGGACAAGCCCGTCCCCGCGCCACGCGGCACGATCGGCAGTCCGTAGCGGTTCGCCAGCTGCACCAGCGCCGCCACCTGCTCCGCCGAATCTGGCAGCGCCACCACGCTCGGCCGGCCCCGGTCGATCGTGCCATCATATTCATAGACCAGCAGATCCTCCGGCCGCCAATAGACGGCGCCCTTGCCGACGATCTGCTCCAACTCGGTAATCAACGACCTGGGAAGCGTAGCGGTTGCCATGGTGTCCTCGATGGCAATCGTAGCATGACCGACAACCTAACCCCCCGGCCCCCTTCCCTCGCAGGGAAGGGGGAGTCCAGGCAGGCGATGGTTGATGGGCCTGATCCCGGCAGAGGATGCCGTCGCCCGCGGGGAGTTCAGGCAGGCGATGGTTGATGAGGGATAGACATCCCACGAACAGACGAGATACTGACGCTGTCGGTTGACGAGGACTCCCCCTTCCCTGCGAGGGAAGGGGGCCGGGGGGTTAGGTGCTCCGTGCCCGAAGTCACGCTCGCGGACATTCGCGCGGCGGCCGCCCGGCTGCGGGGGATCGCCATGCGCACGCCGATGCTGCATTCGCGCTACCTGAGCGAACTGACCGGCGCGGATATCAATTTGAAGGCCGAGTGCCTTCAGCGGACCGGGTCATTCAAGGTGCGTGGCGCCACCAATGTGATCGCGCTGCTCACTCCGGAGGAGCGGGCGCGGGGTGTGATCGCCGCCAGCGCCGGCAATCATGCCCAGGGCGTCGCCGTCGCCTCCCGTGCGACGGGGATTGCCTGCACTGTGGTCATGCCTGAAACCGCCGCGCTGGCGAAGGTCGAGGCGACGCGGGGCTACGGCGCGCGGGTGATTCAGTCCGGCCGTACCTTCGCCGATGCCGCTGCCCTCATGCAGCAGATCGCCGCCGAACGATGCCTGACGATCGTGCCGCCGTTTGATGACGCGCGCATCATCGCGGGACAGGGGACGCTGGGCATCGAGATTGCGCAGGAGATTCCCGATGTCGATCTCGTGCTGGTGCCGGTCGGCGGTGGCGGCCTCATCTCCGGGATCGCCGTCGCCGTCCGGGCGCTCGCGCCGCGTGCCCGGATCATCGGCGTCCAATCGGCGGCCGTGCCCGGCGCCGCCGAATCGTTTCGGTTGGGGACACTGGTCACCTCCTACCATCACGACACGATCGCCGACGGGATCGCCGTCGCCACACCGGGGACGATCACGTTCGCGCATTTCTCCCGCCTGGCCGATGACATCCTGACGGTCGACGAGGAGTCGATCACGCAGGCGATCGTGTCCCTCCTGGAACGGTCGAAGCTCGTCGTCGAGGGCGCCGGCGCGGTCGGCGTCGCGGCGCTGCTGAACGGCACGGTGCAGCCGAAGGGTGGCCGCGTCGCCGTCGTCCTTTCCGGTGGCAATCTCGACCTGAACCTCCTCGGCCGGATCGTCGAGCACGGCCTCGCCCATGCGGGACGCTACCTGGCGCTCCGCGTCCTGATCATCGACCGTCCCGGCCAGCTTGCCCGCGTGCTGTCGGTGATCGGCGATGCCGGCGCGAACGTGCTTGATGTCGAGCATCACCGCACGGCGCCCCAGCTCACCTTTGGCCGCGTCGAGGTTGAGCTTCTTCTAGAGACACGCAATCAGGAGCATGCGGACGAGGTCGCCCGTGCCCTGGAAACTGCTGGCTATCTCGCCGATCCTACTTTCGAACGACGCTCACGCATCCGCACGTTCGCGGCAGAGAATCCTGATGCCTAAGCTTCGTCTCGATGCTCTCCTCCTCGACCGCGGCCTCTTCGACTCCCGCGAGCGGGCGCGCGCCGCTGTCCTCGCCGGCGATGTCACGGTCAATGGCCGTCCGTCAACCAAACCGGGAGTCTCGATTGCCGATGACGCCGTGATCGAGGTCGCGCGGCGGCCCCGGTTTGTCAGTCGGGGCGGCGAGAAGCTGGACCACGCCCTCGCGCGGTTTGGTATCGATGTGCGTGGGATGGTCGTCGCGGATATCGGCGCATCCACCGGCGGCTTCACCGATTGTCTGTTGCAGCGCGGGGTGGCTCGGGTCTACGCGGTCGATGTCGGCTACGGACAGATCGATTACCGGCTCCGAATCGACCCCCGCGTCGTGCTGCTGGAACGGACCAACGTCCGCCATCTTGCTGGATTGTCGGAGCCGGTCGCGCTGGCCGCGATCGATGTTTCCTTCATTTCGCTGACGAAGGTGCTCGAGCCGGTGCGGCGACTCCTGTGGCCCCAGGGTGATATCGTCGCATTGATCAAGCCGCAGTTTGAGGCGCGCCGCGAGGAGGTTGGGCGCGGCGGCGTCATCCGCAACCGCGAGATACACGCGCGGGTGATCGGCCGCGTCGCCGCATGGGCCACGCGCAACGGACTACGGGTGCGCGGGCTGACGGCATCGCCTATTCTGGGAGGCGAGGGAAACAGGGAATTCTTGATCTGGCTTCGGGACGACCTGCCGGAGCCGGATCACCGGCGGACGGAGTGATGACCCAAAGCGCAACACTGATGGCAGCTGACGATCGCGGGCCGATTGGCAAGGTCGGGCTTTTTCTTCATCCCAGTCAGGCGCCGGCCCAGGAACTCGGCGACCGGCTGCGCGCGCTGCTCGAAGGGCGGGGATGTCAGGTCTGGTCGTCATCGGCATGGGACCCGGCGGCCGCCGCTCGCCATATGGATGGCACCGACCTGCTGATCTGTATCGGCGGCGATGGCACGGTTCTGCGCGGCGCGCGGGCGGCCGTGCCGCATCCGGTCCACATCCTCGCGGTCAATATGGGCCGGCTTGGATTCCTCAGCGAGTTGACGCCGGAGGAGACGCCGCAGGAGGTGATGGCTGTCCTCGACGGCGCCGGCCGTATCGAGGATCGGACGATGCTCACCGGCGAGGTCTGCCATCCGGAAAACGGTGAGCCGGTCGCACGTCTCCCGATCCAATACGCGCTCAACGACATCGTCGTCGGTCGCTATGCACCCGGCCGGCCCGTCTACATCAACGTCCGCGTCGAGGGTGAATCACTTGAAACCGTCCGCGCGGACGGCGTGATCGTCGCGACCGCGACCGGCACCACCGGCTACAGCCTCTCAGCGGGTGGGCCGGTACTCTTCCCGGAGGCGCGACAACTCGTGATCACGCCGGTGGCGGCGCACCTCTCCCGCGTCCGGCCGCTCGTGATCCCCGAAGGACTGTCGGTCGAGCTTCGTGTCGAAACCGATCACCGTGCCGTTGCCTCGTTCGACGGCCAGGTCGATGAAGAACTGGAGAGCGGCGCCTGTGTCCGGATTCGACGGGCGCCATATCTGGCTCGCTTTATTCGGCTGCGCCCGCCGGCTGACTTCTATCGCAAGCTGATTCGCCATCTTGACGAGCCGGTCGACCGTCCGGAGTATCCGTTTCGACCGCCGCAGGAAACCGCTCCCGCATAAGGTCATGCTGCAAGAGCTGGATATCCGCAACGTCGCCGTCGCCGAACACGTGCGCCTGACCCTTGGCGATGGGTTCATCGCGCTCACCGGGGAAACCGGCGCCGGTAAGAGCATCGTGATCGACGCGCTGGCGATGCTGCTCGGCGGCCCCACCGATACGAATGCGGTCCGTGCCGGCGCCGACCGCGCGCGGATCGAGGGCGTCTTTCAGCTTCCCACCGAACCCGATGAGGCGGTGCTCAGCGCCCTGGAAGAGGCCGGCATCGAGCCGGAAGACGGGGTGCTGATCGTCAGCCGTGAGGTGCCGGCGCAGGGCCGGTCAGTCGCACGGATCAACGGACGCGCGGTCGTGCAGGCGACGCTCCGCGCGATCGGCGCCAGGCTGGTTGACATTCACGGTCAGGAGGATCAACTCAGCATCTTCCGCACGGCCGAGCACCTCGGCTATCTCGACCGGTACGGTCATCATTCGGCGGAACGCGCCGCCGTCGCGTCAATGGCCGGGGAGTTGCGTTCCCTGCGCGCCGAGCTACGCCGGCTGACTGATGACGCACGCGAGCGCGCCCGCCGCCAGGACCGGCTCCGCTTTGAAGTAGACGAGATCGAGTCGGCGGATCTCACCCTCGGCGAAGAGGACGACCTTCGGGCTGAGCGCCAATTGCTGGCTAACGCCGAAGAGTTGGGCCGTCTCGCCGAAGCCTCCTATGCGGCCTTGGTCGAGGGCGAGGATGGGGCATCGGCGGTCGATGCGCTCGGCGTCGCTGCCTCGGCGCTAAGCCAGCTTGGCGCGCTCGACCCCCGGCACGGCGCCCTCGCGGAACAGGCGGAAGCCCTTCAATCGCAGGCGACCGAGCTCGCCCGCGAGGTGCGCGCCTACCGCGATGAAGTCGAAGCCGACCCGGACCGTCTCCAGCAGATCGAAGAGCGGCTCACCCTACTCACCGCGCTCAAACGCAAGTACGGCCAGAGTATCGAAGAGGTGCTGGCGTATGCCGAGCGCGCCGTCGCTGATCTCGAGGCGCTCGACACCAGCGAAGAGCGTGCCGAAGGCCTGGCCGCAGAGATCGAGGCGGTCGCCGGCCGGTTGGCAGCGGCAGCGCGGCACCTCTCCGAGTTGCGGCGCGCCACGGCCGCCCGGCTCAGCGCTGAGGTCGAACGCGAGATCGCCGGCCTCGGCCTGCGCGGCGGCCGGTTTGCCGTTCACTTCGCCCGGCCAGCGTCCGACGACGGCGTCGCTACCGAGCTGCCGGAGGAGGAGTTGATTGGTCCGGAAGGCGGCGCCGGCGACGGACCCGAGCGGCAGGCAGCCTTCGACCGCACCGGCATCGATCGGGTCGAGTTCTACGTCAGTCTCAATCCCGGCGAACCGCTGCGTCCGCTGGCGCGGGTCGCGAGCGGCGGCGAGAGTGCTCGGTTGATGCTCGCGCTGAAGACGATCCTCGGTGCGGCCGACTCCGTGCCAACACTGGTCTTCGATGAGGTCGATGTCGGCATCGGCGGCCGCAGTGGTCAGGTGGTGGGCGAAAAGCTGGCGGCGCTGGGCACCCATCACCAGGTGCTCTGCATCACGCATCTACCCCAGGTCGCGGCACGCGCCGGTCAGCATCTGGCGGTTTCCAAGTTCGACGATGGGCAACGAACCTTTACCGAGATCCGCGAGCTCGATTCGACGGAGCGTGTCCAAGAGCTAGCCGCCATGCTCGGCGGTGTCACCGAGCCGAACCTCCGATCGGCCGAAGCAATGCTCGGGTCCGAGGGGTCAAACGACCGCGGCGACGGGGTTGCCGCGGCGGATCAGGACATCATCACCAGCAGCTCCGGCCGTCCGAACCGGCCGCGCCGGCGATGACGCGCGCCGCTCGCGTACATAAGCGCACCGTGCCGTCGGCTTCGCTTTACTCGACATACCAACCTCTGTATTGTTCGTAGCGGTCGCATATACTCGCCGCGATCGAGATCCTGCCTGGAGCGCTGCATGCCCTCGGAACGTGTTCTCGCCTGCCCTCGATGCAGTACAGTGGTTGATGTGGCGCCCCTTGCGATTCCGCTGGTCAATCAGGCCAGCGGTGAGGTCACCGGTGCGGTACTCAAGCGGTGCCCGGAGTGTCGCACCTGGTCCTGGATGACATTGGAGCGCCAACCCGCCGGTTGACAGTTGTGGTTCGTGGTCGGCAGGGGAAACGGTTGGACATGCACCAGTTTCCCGGGCGCCCGGTTCGATCCCAAACCATGGTCTCCGACTGCGATGACAGAAGTACCCTCCTTTGTGATCGAGAAGGCCACGATGGCCGATGTGGAGCAGATCCACGCGGTGGTCACCCACTTTGCCGACCGCGACGAGATGCTCCACCGACCGCTGAATGAAATCTACGAGAATCTCCGCGACTTCTGGGTGGCGAGGCGAGACGGTGAGTTCCTCGGCTGCGTCGCCCTGCACCTGCTCTGGGTCGATATCGCCGAGGTCAAGTCACTCGCCGTCCGCGAGGATCGACAGCTCAAGGGTGTCGGCGCCGCGCTCGTCGGCGCGTGTCTGGACGAGGCCCGCCGCATCGGTCTACCCCGCGTCTTCGCGCTCACGTATAAGCCCGGCTTTTTCGAGAAGCAAGGCTTTCATATCGCCGATGTGATGCAGTTTCCTCGCAAGGTGTGGAACGAGTGCTATCGCTGTCCGAAGTTCCCGAGCTGCAACGAGATCGCCGTTGCGATCGACCTTGCTGCCTCCGGAACGCAGACGCGGGTTCCCAACGCGATCCCGGTCGCGCAGCAACTCGGTTGACCATCATTCGCGTGAGCGGCAAGGAAACAGCACGGTATGGAAGAACGTGTTCTGGAAAGCCGGCGCCTGTACGATGGCCGGATCGTCAATCTGCGCGTCGATACTGTTGTGATCGACGACGGCGTGCAGGCGACGCGTGAAGTCGTCGAGCATGTCCAGGCGGTCGCGATCGTGCCGGTGATGCCCGACGGCCGGATCGCGCTCGTCCGTCAATACCGGCTGCCCGCCGGACGCGAGTTGCTCGAGATCCCCGCTGGCAGCCTCGACCCTGGTGAAGACCCCGACGCGGCCGCTCTCCGCGAGCTGCAAGAGGAGATCGGCTTTGCCTCCCGCCGGTTGAGCCGCCTCGGCGGATTCTGGGTCGCACCCGGTTACTGCACCGAATACATCCACATCTATCTCGCCGACGACCTCCACGAGAGCCGCCTCGATGCCGACCACGACGAGCGCATCGAGGTTGCGCTCGTCACACTCGAGGATGCGCTCGGTCGCATCGATGCCGGCGAGATCGAAGACGCAAAGTCGATCTGCGGCCTGCTCCAATACGCGCGCCGCCGATAGTCATTTGCCCTCTGTATCGAACACTGGAACAAATGTCATCGCCGCCATCAAGGTATCGACGCTCCATCTGATGCCCGAAGCGGCCGTCGAGCACGCACAGCGGACATCGGAACAGTCCCTGCTACCCTAGTCCGGCCCGCTGCCGCGTCGCACCAGCCGGACAAAGCCATTGGAGCCTTGGAGTGCAGATGCACGAACGCGCCCAGGTCGATCGCCAGTACTCCCGCTCTGATCCGCTGATCGTCCGGCTCGAGACGCACCGGCTTTATGAAGAGCGACCGGTCGACCTGGACCAGGAATCCGCTCAGCTCCTTCAGCTGCGGGGAGACGAGTCGATCATTGATGTCGGGCCGGGTCCCGGGCGCTTCGAGCAGTACCTGCGCGCCAGCGGCCATCGCGGCCCGCTCGCCGGCATCGATCAGTCCCGGACGATGGTCCGTGAGGCGCGCACCACGCTGGGTGAGGCCGGCGAACGCCGCACGCATTGGATCGTGGGCAGTGCTGAACATCTGCCGATCGCCGATGGTTCCTTCGACCGCGTGGTCGCGCGGCACATGCTCTACCACGTACCCGAGATCCCGGTGGCCCTCCGCGCGTTTTGTCGCGTGCTCCGGCCGGGTGGCAGCGTGCTGGTCAGCACCAATGCCGAACGCAGTCTGCCGGGCATCACCGACCTGCTCTCGGACATGCTCGTTGCCTTTGGCCTGCCACCGGTTCACTCCAATCAGGCGCCCTTTTCGATGTCGAATGCCGCGACGATCCTCCGCTCCATCTTCGACCAGGTCGAAACGCGGAGCATCGAGAACGCGCTGGTCTTCTCCGAGCCACAGCCAATCGTCCGTTACATCGCGACGCTGTTCCCCTCGCTTCCTGTGACCGATGACGCCGCCGTCACGTCCCGCATGCTCGAGTGGCTTCGCGTCGAGGCGTCTCGGCGTCTGGCCGACCACGGTGGAATCTGGCGCGATCCGAAGGACGTCGGTTTCTATCTCTGCCGGATGACATCCTCCCACGCATGAGATCGCGGTGCCGTGAGTTCTCCGAACCTGGAGTAATCCCTTCTTGCGCCGGCTGTTCCGTCCTTTGGGTGATGCTGCCGCATCGCTCCTGGCGCGACGCTGACCACGATCCCGTCATCTCGTGCCGTCCGGTGGGGACGAGTCGAAGGAGAGTGATCGATGGAAATCGTGGTAGGGGTGCTGGTCGCCATCGCCGTGCTGGCGATACTCGTTGCGGTCTGGCTCTTCCTGCAAAAGCGCCGCACCGAACATCTGCAGCAAGGCTTTGGACCTGAGTATGAACGAACGGTCCATGAAACCGGTGGCCGGCGTGCGGCGGAGTCTGAGCTACACGAGCGAGAGAAACGGGTCGAGAAGTTGCACATTCGGCCGCTTTCAGCCGAAGAACGGAGCCGGTTCTCTGCCCAATGGGAGCAGACACAGGCTCGTTTCGTCGACGATCCAGATGCAACGATCGATGAGGCGGATCGGTTAGTCGGCGCCGTGATGCAGGCACGTGGCTATCCGGTCGGTGAGTTTGAGCAACGCGCGGCGGACATCTCTGTTGACCATCCAGGGGTCGTTTCCCATTACCGCGCCGCGCATCGTATTGCCCTCGGTCACGAGCGCGGGGAGAGCAGCACCGAGGATCTGCGGCAGGGGATCGTGCACTACCGCGCGCTGTTCGATGAACTCCTGCAAGAGGATCGAGTTGAAGAGGAGGCACGGCGATGAGCGAACGCAACCGGCAATCGGTCACGGCGACCGACACGCGAGACGGTTCTAACGAGGAAGCAACCGCACGGGAGAGTGCAAAGGCTGGGCAGCGTGAAACCGGGGGCGTCACGACCACCGACATGGCTGTCGCGATGAAACAGCGCCAGGTGCCGGATACGCAAGCGACGCGACGGCCAAGCGAAAGCGACAGCCGGCCGGCGCCACTCTTTGCCGGCGATGAGAGCGAAACGTACAGGTCACGCTGGGCCGAGGTCCAGACCGGCTTTGTGGACGAACCACGGCGTGCGGTCGAGAGCGCCGATGGACTCGTCGCCGAAGTGGTCCAGCGCCTCATCCAAACCTTTTCGGACGAGCGCAACCGCCTCGAGCAGCAGTGGGGGCAGGGAGATGATGTCTCCACCGAAGATTTGCGCATCGCCTTGCAGCGGTATCGCTCCTTCTTTGAGCGGCTTCTCACGACATAATTGAATTGAACCGAACGCCATGCAGGCCGGAGGCCGCACCAGTTGGTGCGGCCTCCGGCCTGCATGGCGCTGCCGATCTCCTTTTCTTGACTCCGGCAGGGCCGCACCGTACGGTATTCGTGAAGAATGTCACGAACTCCAATAGCCGCGGTGTGATGGAGTTTGTAAGCGCGACACTCCGTATACTCTGAAAAATCAAAGTCAGTTCGCGTCTTCCGAGGGAGGCAATCTATGGTCGCGGTTGGCGGCGGCGTCGGCAAGGTCGTCCAGATCATCGGCACGGTCATTGATATCGAGTTCCCACCCGATCAGGTGCCGGACCTCTACAGTGCCGTCGAGATCGAGATGCAGGGACCAGGCGCGGCAGAGCATGCCGCCGAGGTCAGCGCGGACGACGTGGTCCAGCGTGAGAGGATCATCGCCGAGGTCCAGTCCCACCTCGGCAACAACTGGGTGCGCGCCCTCGCCATGACCTCGACCGACGGCCTCGAACGTGGCGCCCGCGCCTTCGACACCGGCGGCCCGATCAAGGTGCCGGTTGGTCCGGCGACGCTCGGCCGTCTCTTCAACGTGCTCGGCGTGCCGATCGACAACGTCGGCGCGGTTGCGACGGAAGAATCCTGGCCGATCCACCGCAAGGCTCCGGATTTCCAGGAGCAGGAAACCGAACCACAGATCCTCGAAACCGGCATCAAGGTGATCGACTTGATCGCCCCGCTCGCCCGCGGCGGTAAGGTTGGTCTCTTCGGCGGCGCCGGCACCGGCAAGACGGTGCTCATCCAGGAACTGATCCGCAACATCGCCACGGAGCACTCCGGCCTCTCCGTCTTCGCCGGCGTGGGCGAGCGGTCCCGCGAAGGCAATGACCTCTGGCACGAGATGCAGGACTCGGGCGTGATCGACCGGACAGCGCTCGTCTTCGGGCAGATGAACGAGCCGCCGGGCGTGCGTCTGCGCGTCGCCCTCACCGGCCTGACCATGGCTGAATACTTCCGCGATGTCGAGGGTCGCGACGTCCTCCTCTTCATCGACAACATCTATCGCTACACGCTCGCCGGGATGGAGGTATCGGCCCTCCTCGGCCGCATGCCCTCCGCCGTGGGCTACCAGCCCACGCTCGCCACGGAGATGGGCATTCTGGAAGAACGGATCACCACGACGAAGAAGGGTTCGATCACTTCCTTCCAGGCGATCTACGTTCCCGCCGACGACTACACTGACCCCGGCGTGGCGACGACCTTCGGCCACCTGGACTCGCGCGTGGAGTTGGACCGCGCCCTCACCGCACAGGGCTTCTATCCGGCGATGGACCCGCTCAGTTCCTTCTCGCGGATGCTGGACCCGAATATCGTCGGTCAGGAACACTACGAAGTGACGCAGGGCGTCCTTCAGGTGTTGCAGCGGTACAAGGATCTGCAGGACATCATCGCCATCCTCGGCGTCGACGAGCTTTCTGAAGATGACAAGCAGGCCGTGTCCCGCGCCCGCCGCATTCAGCGCTTCCTCACACAGCCGAACTTCGTCGCCGAGCAGTTCACTGGTATCCCCGGCCAGTATGTGCCGATCCGCGAAACCGTGCGCGGCTTCAAGGAGATTCTGGAGGGCGCCCACGACGCGCTGCCGGAACAGGCATTCTACATGGTCGGCAACATCGACATGGCCGTCGAAGCGGCACAGAAGATGAACGAGTAAGGCGGCAATCGGCAATCGGCAATGGATCACAGACTCACCACTGCCGATTGCCGATTGCCGCGCTCCGAAGGAGCGCCCCATGCCATTGCGACTCGATATTGTTACTGCCGAGCGCGAAGTGCTGCGTGAGGAAGGACTCGACATTGTCGTCGCTCCGGGAAGCGAAGGTCAGCTCGGCATCCTCCCGCAGCATGCGCCGCTGATGACCATGCTCGATCCGGGCGAGCTGCTCACCCGTCGCGGCAACGAGGAAACCGTGATTGCCATATCCGGGGGATTTCTCGAAGTGCGCGACGATGTCGTCACCATCCTCGCCGACACGGCGGAACAATCTGAGGAGATCGACATCGAACGAGCGCAGGCGGCCCGCCAGCGTGCCGAACAGTTGCTGCGGGAGCGGCCGGCCGATGTTGACCTCGTCGTCATCCAGGCGTCGCTGCGCCGTTCCATGCTCCGCATCCGCGTGGCCGAACGCCGCCGTCGCCGCGGCGGCCCCACGCCCGGTTAAGGGAGGGTCAAGACTGCGGCACGACCGGCGCAGTATTTGACCCTTCCCGCGTCGCTGCTCTGCCGATACCCTGAAGATGAATGAGTATCACACACGATCTGCACAAGAATGCCCTTCGAATTGAGGGCGGCCGGCCGCTTCGTGGCACGGTTCACATCAGTGGTGCCAAGAACGCCGCCCTCCCCGCGATGGCGGCGTCCTTGTTGTCTGGTGATACGTGCGTCCTCGACAATATGCCGTCCATCGCCGATGTCGAGGTGATGTCGGAACTGCTGCGGCGTCTCGGCGCGGTGGTCAAAGAGGAGCGCGGCCGCGTCGTGATTCAGGGCGACGGCATATCAGAAACGGTCGCACCCACCGAGTTGGTGTCGATCATGCGTGGCAGCTTCCTCGTGATGGGCGCCCTCCTCGGACGCTTTGGTGAGGTGGCCTGTGCCTCACCCGGCGGCGACGTGATCGGTCAGCGCCCGATCGATGTCCACCTCGCCGGGTTCAGGGCGCTCGGTGCCGAGGTCGAACGGCAGGGTGAGAAGTATTACGCGCGGGTGCCTCCCGGCAGACGCTTGCGCGGCGCTCGCATCTTTCTCGACTATCCCAGCGTGCTGGGAACGCAGAACGTGCTCCTCGCCGCCGTCCTCGCCGAGGGGGAATCTACAATCGTCAATGCCGCCGCCGAACCGGAGGTCGCGTTCCTCGCGTCGATGCTCAACGCGATGGGTGCACGGGTCGAAGGGGCGGGCACCGGCTTTATCCGCATTGAGGGCGTGCCGGAGTTGCACGGCTGCCGGGCCGCCATTCTTCCCGATCGGATCGAAGCCGGAACGTTTGCCATCGCTGCTGCCGCTACTGCCGGTGAAGTCCAGATCCTCGATGCCGAACCGCGACACCTTGACGCGCTGCTCCACAAGCTGACCGAGGTCGGCGTTCGGATCGATGAGTATGACGGCGGCTTCGGTATCGTTGGCCGTGGTCGCTATCAGGCGACCAACATCCAAGCCTTGCCCTATCCCGGCCTGGCGACCGACCTGCAGGCGCCGATGGCGGTCCTGCTCACGCAGGCGAGCGGCGTCAGCCTGGTGCACGAGCGTGTCTATGACAACCGGATGATGTACCTGGGTGAGTTGCGCAAGTTCGGTGCCGAGGTGGCGAGCGCCGGCTCGACCGCGATCATCAGCGGCGGCGTTCCCCTCCACCCCGCGTCTGCCCGTTCACTTGACATTCGCGCCGGAGCAGCCTTGATGATCGCTGCCCTGATCGCGGAAGGTGTCAGCACGATCACAGAGATTCATCACTTGGAGCGGGCGTACAGCGACCTCGATGCGAAATTGACCGCCCTCGGCGCGCGCGTCGGCCGCATCTCATCCCGCGATTGACATGTAGATTAATATGTGCGGCAATCGGCAATCGGCAATCGGCAATCGGGTTCCACACCCACCATTGCCTACTGCCCATTGCCGATTGCCGGGGAGCGCAGCGACCCATGTTTTCAAAGAAAGTCGGCGTTGACCTCGGTACGGCGAATGTCCTGGTCTATGTGCGCGGCACCGGCATCGTGATCAACGAGCCCGCCGTCGTTGCGCTTGCAGTCCGTGATAACACGGTCGTGGCCGTTGGCAACGAAGCGCGCCAGATGCTGGGTCGGGTGCCCGGCAGCATCAGCGTCGTCCGGCCGATGCGCGACGGCGTGATCGCCGATTACCTGATCACCGAGGCGATGCTCCGTTACTTCATCGGCAAGGTGGTTGGCCGCTTCAACATTGTCAAGCCAGAGGTAATGATCTGTATTCCCGCCGGCGTAACCAGTGTCGAACAGCGCGCCGTCCGGGACGCCGCCGAACAAGCCGGCTCCCGCCGCCCTGCTCATCTTGTTCCCGAACCGCTGGCGGCGGCGATCGGCGCCCAGATCCCGATCGGCTCGCCGCGCGGGCACATGGTCCTCGACATCGGCGGCGGCCGCAGTGAGGCGGCGGTGATATCCATGTACGGGATCGTCGTCTCCGAATCGGCCCGCATGGCCGGCGACAAGATCGACGACACGATCGCCGCCTATATCAAGCGGCGTCACAACCTCGTCATCGGCGATCGCACCGCCGAAGAGGTGAAGATGGCGGTCGGCAGCGCCCTCCCGACCGAGACTGACCTCGCCTGCAATGTCCGCGGCCGCGACCTGATCACCGGCCTGCCCAAGACGATCACCGTCACCTCGGTCGAGATCACGCAGGCGATCTCCGACGCACTGGGGATTATCGTCCAGACCGCCCGCACCGTCCTCGAGCGGACGCCGCCCGAACTCGCCAGCGACGTAATCGACCACGGCATCGTCCTCACCGGTGGCGGCGCCCTGCTCCGTCACCTCGACGAGCTGATCACACAGGAAACGGGCGTCCCCTGCTATGTCGCCGAGAACCCATTGCAATGCGTCGCCATCGGCGCCGGCGTCGCCCTCGAATATCTCGACGTGATCAAGCGCAGCCTGCCGACCGAAGAGGAGAACCTGGTAGGGATGTATCCGGGGTAGTCGCGATTCCCCTCCCCCCGCCCCTCACGACGCGTGCGCCAGCGCCTCGTTGCCTTTGAGGTAGTAGGTCATCGATTGCAGGGCGAGCACGGGGTCGATCTGGCGGACGTGGACATTCGTGGGGACGTGCGGTGCGATCGGCGCGTAGTTGAGGATCGCTTTGACCCCGGCCTCGACGAGCGTGTTGATCACGCTCTGGGCGAACGGACCTGGTACCGCAACGATGCCGATGTCGATGTGCGTTCGGTGGAGAACCTCGGGGAGTTCGGCGACATCGCGAACGGTGAGGTCGCTGATCCGCTCGCCGATCTGGTCGCGGCTCGCATCAAACGCTTCGACGATGTGGAAGCCTTGCGGGGCAAATCCGCCATACTGAATGATCGCCCGGCCCAGCTGACCAACGCCGACCAACGCCATCGCCCAGGTGCGATCCAGCCCCAGGATTTGCCGCAGTTCCTCCATCAGTCGATTGACGTTGTACCCGCGTCCCTGCTTGCCGAATCGACCGAAGTACGAAAGATCCTTTCGGATCTGGGCGGGTGTCACACCCAGCTGATCGCCGAGATCTTGAGAACTGACGACCTCGAGTCCCCGCGCCTGGAGGGTGGCCAGGGCGCGGGCATAGACGGGAAGCCGCTCGATCACGACTTCAGGAATCTCAAGAGGCATAGCCTCCTCCTCGATCGCCGGGCGGGTCGCGCGTGAGGGAGGCCCGCGGAAGCTGGTATGGAAGAATGAGATTGCGCTTTGAAGCACAATGTACCAGCGGTGTTCTTCGTGGTCAATTGAAGCGTGTCATCGATCCGACGGGTTTCTCGACCGAATGATCTGCCCCGGCGCCCGACTGTGCCAGTCGGCTCACCGGGGCAGATCACCAACGGCGCCGGCAATGTACGGCCGGGCGCTGCATGGGCAGATCCGAGACTACCGTCGAGCGGTTGCCGGCCTCGGGGCCGTGCCCCCGGCGACGGCCTGCTCACGCCGCTGCGCGCGCAGCTTGGCTCGCTTCCGCCGATGCTTCATTCGAACGCGCCGCTGCTTGGCATTCATTCCCATGATCAACTCCTCATGTTCGACTTCGTTCCGTCGTGATGATGTCGCCGGGTCAGTCCGCTTGACCGGCCCCAGCAGCGACAAGCGCCTGATGCGTGTGGGCGATCGCATGGTCGACGATCAGCTGTTGAACGATCGCGCCGACAGTCATCGACCCGTTTGTCGGGTGCATTCCCGCGCTGTCCCACTGCGTGGCATCGAACGCGCGGATCGCCTGGGCAGCTTCGTGCGTCGCATGCCGCAAGTGGGCCAGCGACTCTCCGCGCGCGACCTCGTTTGCCGCGGCGACTGCGCCGACACGATCGGGATCGTCCAGCGTTCGACCGAACGGCGTTCCCGGTGCGGCAGCCACGCTGACGGCAACGCCCGCCCAGTACGGCAGCAGTTCCGTCATGTGGCCGACGACTTCTGCAGCGGTCCACGCATCGGACTGGGTCCGCTGGGTGAACGACGCCTCCGGCAGCGCCGTCAGCCGTGCCGCGAGCTCATCAACCGTCGCCTCCAGCCGCTCCGCATCGGTCATCCCTGGTCGAATGTCGGTCATGAGCGCTCTCGATGCTCAGGGTTGGCGAGATAGTCGGTGCTGCGGCGGAAGTCTTCCTCGGAGATCTTGCCGTGGGACATCAAGTAGTTGAGCAGCGTGGTGACTTCGAGCATGGCATGGAGGTTGATCCCGTTGGCGCGCAGCCGTTCTTTGCCTTGCTGATGCCGGTCGACCAAGACGATCGCGTCGCGCACCAGCAGGCCGGCGGAACGAAGCGCCTGTGTAGTTTCGACGACACTCGTGCCGCCGGTGATCAGGTCATCGATCACGAGCACGGTCTGACCGGGAAGAAAGTTCCCCTCGATGATGTCGCCGGCGCCGTCCTTGCGCGGATGCAGATAAATCATCGGCACCTTCGAGACCAGCGAAAACGCGGTGGCAAGGTGCAGGCCGCCGAAGGGCACGCCCGCGACCAAACTGAAGGGCGACACGCCGGGATTGCGCATGCTGAGCATCGTCTCGGTTTCTTCTTTGATCACGCGCGCAACCCGTCCCAACGCCTGCGGACTGCTCACCAGCAGTCGGGGGTTCAGATAGATCGGCGACCGCAGCGTCCGGCCGATGTTAAACTCGCCGAACTGAACCGCGCCAAGCTCCCAGAGCTCTTTTGCCAACCAGAGATTTCCGCGTGTGCTGTCACCACGTGCCATATTTCTCCACCGCCGGACATACCAAAAGGGCCCCGCCCGGAGGACGCAGCCCTTGACGAATATATATGATTGTGGACTTCTCCGCCATGGACCCCACGATTGGGGTACCCCCCAAGTGGAGGTGGGCTCGACTCGTCGTGCGAATGGCCCGATCTGGTTATGACCTGTGGGGTCCGGCACTTCCGCTCGCCCTGCTGATGCAGGGCTTCACCTGTCCACCTGCCAAATCCGCCAAATCGCATGGAGTCGCATGGAATCCTCCTTCCATTGTCTGAAACGGGACATCCATGAGGCCGTTGTCCCTCGCTGATATCCATTCTTCAGCGGTTCCTCGGCCTACGCCGACGCTAGCACCGCGTACACGAGCATGTCAAGTATCAAGATCGTGTCACAGATCCGGCGAGATCGCGCGATCTATCCCTGGTCCAGCGGCTCACGCTCGTTGCGATGTGGCCCAAGTAGCAGCGACAGCGCCGCCGCGACGACCATCACACACCCCGCGACCAGAAACGTCTCGTCGAATGTCTGGTGAATGATCGCGCGATACTGTTCGGGGTCGGACTCGATCGCGGTTGCCTGGAAGAGATCGGCCGCTCGCTGGTCGAACCGGCCAAGACCCTGCGACGCGAGCAAGGCCATGCCAATCACCATGCCGGTCGTCTGCAGAACCTGTAACATCGCCGTCGCCGAGGCCCGCCGTGCTGGCTCGACCGCGTCCAGAACGGTCGTGTAGATCGACGCGTCGGACAGCGTGAGACCGAAACCGGTCGTCGCCAGTGCCAGCCAGCGGGCGCTGTCGCTTGGGTCGATCGCCCAGGCACGCATGCCGAACAGCCCGGCCGCCGTCAACGCGAACCCGAGAAACGCCGTCGTCCGGTAGCCGAGCCGCGGCGCCAGCAACCCACCGGCGAGCCCGCCCAGGATCATGAAGAGCACCATCCGCATCAGCATCAAACCGGGCTGGGCGCCGCTCATGTTCCACAAGACTTCGGTCATGAGCGGCACATTCACGAGGGCCGTGATCAATGCCGCGCCCTCGAGGAAAAAGACGGCGTTGGCCACGCTCAGCCGCAACTGGCGAAACATGCGCAGGTCAATCAGGGGTGCGTCGACCCGCAGCTCCCAGAGGACGAACGCGGCAAACAGGACCAGGGCACTGCCATACAAGCCCAATGTCAGACTGAGTGAGAGTGGTTCGGAGGCGGCGTCGGCGAGGGCGTAGGTCAAAACGCCGAGCGCCGCCGCCAGCATCGCTCCTCCCAACCAATCAACCCGGCCGCCGTTGCGGGTGTCTGTGCCGCGGGCCATCCAGACCACCGCCACCAGCACGGGCAGCGCGAGCGCGATGTTCATCCAGAAGAGACCGCGCCAGCCGACCCAGACACCGACGAGGGTGCCCCACAGCGGCCCGACCAGACTCGACGCATCGTCCAGCACCGAGATCGCGCTCAGTCCCATCGGCCGCTGCCGTGATGGCAGCCGCTCTGCCGCGATCGCCAGCGCCACCGGCACGAGCGCACCGCCGCCAAGCGCCGTGAGCGCCCGCGCGATCGAGAGCGTGGTCAGATTGGGAGCGACCGCCACCAGTACCGAGCCGCCCATGAAGATCAGCAGGCCGATCACAAAGACGCGAAGGTGACCGTAGACATCGGCGATCCGGCCCATCAACGGCATCGCCACCGTATAGCCGAGCAGGTAGCCGTTGATGATCCACGATGCCTTGCCGAACTCGTTGATCGGAATCCGCAGGTCGTCCAGGATCGTCGCCAGCACGGGCACAATGAAGGTCTGGTCGAATCCGCCGATGAACACGCCAACACCAAGCGCGATCACCAGCGCCCATGGCGACGATCGCATTCGCGCCGTGGCGTGCACCGATGCAGCTGGTTGGCGCGGGGATTCGGCGACGCGCTGTTCCCTAGGCACCGGTGATAACCCGTTGTCTGCAAATCGCTCGTGATTCGCCCACCCCTGGGAGCGCGGGCTTCCAGCCCGCATGGACGGGTGATTGGAAGAAGGATCGGGCGGGCTGGAAGCCCGCGCTCCCAGGGGTGGGCAATAGTTCAATTCGGCCCATGGTCAACTACTCGGCAGGTCGATGCTGACGTCCTCGTCAAACTTCGAGAGGTTGATGATGCGGACGATATTCGCCGGGTCCTTCGAGCCAAGTGGTCCTTCGAGTCGCACGCGGTAGACGAGCGGCTGCGCCTGTCCGATCCAGGCGATACCTTTCGTCGCATAGCCAGGCTCGGCAATCGTCGGTGCAACGGCGCTCAGCGAAGCAGCGTCGACTGTACCCTCGACCCGCCATACTTTGACGCCGTTCAGCGTCTCTTCCCCCATGATCTTCAAGTCCTTGGCATCGCGCAGCGCGGAGGTGATGCCCGCTCCAGGGTCAAAGACATCCGCCAGCCGATTCTCACCGGGCAGCGTCACCCAGTCACGCGCGTTGAACGGATTGGTCACCTTCGCCACATCGCCGACGTTGACCACCTTCACCTTGACATTGGCGTTGCCGAGCTGCGTCGCCTTCGCCTCGACGTGCGCTTGCAGCCGGTCCGGTTTGACGATGTCTCCCTCCGCCCGTGTCATCAGCAGATTCAGCACGATCGGCGTCCCCCCGTTCTCGTGTTCGACGAGAAAGTGAAAGCTCTGTGCGGCCTCAATCTGAGCGGCGGCTTCCTTGGCCAGCACCGCCGGGTCCGGCGGCGCGGGCGTGCTGGTGGCAACGCTCGATCCAGACTCGTCCGTGGAATCGCCATTGCCGCAGGCAGCGACAATGAGTAGCAGTGAGGCAAGTACGACGGCGACCATCGCTCGTCCGTCAATCCGCATGCGCGACCCTCCTCGGCCGAACCAGGCGCTTCTTCGATTATGGCATTGGCCGGAAAGCGGTCACAACGCGGAAAGGCTGAGGTAGATAGGTACGATTGTCCGGTGCAGCGCCGGTCTTCGTCTCTGTTGCCTCGCTTTATGGCTGTACGTCGATGCCCGTGCCCGCCACGACCTCGCCGATGCCGCGGAGGAGGAGGCCATCGCCGGCGAACGCCGCTTCCAGTTGCGCCGCATACTCGGGCCGGACACAGATCAAGAGGCCACCCGCCGTCTGAGGATCCCAGAGCACGGCGCGGAGTGCCGGCAGAACCGCTGGATCGAAGCTGACTCGCGGACCGACATAGGACTCGTTGCGGTCGGCGCCGCCGGTCCCAACATCAGCCGCAACCGCTTCCAGCGTGCCGTCGATCACTGGTATACGGCCGGCATGGAGGAAGAGCCGCACGCCACTCGCCCGCGCGATCTCGTCGGCGTGGCCCAGCAGCCCGAATCCCGTCACATCGGTCATCGTGCGCACTCCGGCGTTGATCGCGAGGTGGGAGGGATGCCGGTTGAACTGGAGCATGACGGTGATCGCGTTCGCCAGCCACGCATCCGAACCGCGAATCTCTCGCTTGGCCGCCGTCGTGATCAGCCCGCTGCCGAGTGGTTTCGTCAGATAGATCAGGTCGCCGGGCCGCGCGCCACTCTTGGCCGCAATCCGATCGGGATGGACGACGCCGGTGACACAAAGCCCGTACTTCGGCTCGACGTCATAGATCGTGTGGCCGCCCGCGATCACTCCGCCCGCCTCGCGAACCTGCTCGGCCCCACCGCGAAAGATCTCCGTGATCACGTTCGCGGGCAGATCCTCAGGAAAGCCGGCGATGTTGAGGGCGAACAATACCTCACCACCCATCGCCCAGACATCGCTCATCGCGTTGACGGCGGCAATCGCACCGAAGGTGTACGGGTCGTCTACCACCGGGGAAAAAAAGTCCACCGTCTGAACGACCGCTTGTTCGTCGTTCAGCTTGTAGACGGCGGCATCATCCGGGCCTTCCAGCCCGATCAGCAGCCGCGGGTGTGCCATCGCGGGAAAGGTGGTGTTCAGCGGACGCAGAACCTGCGCCAGGGCCTCCGGGCCCATCTTCGCCGCTCACCCGCCGCAGGACACCATCGTCGTCAGCCGTACCGGCTCGGCGGTCATGTTCACGCTCGCTTCGTTCTCGAACTGCCGCGGGCGCCCTCCACCAATGCCGAAGACGCCCTCGCACTCCAGCATATGTCCCGGTTCACCGAGCAACAACACGGCCGAACAGGTTACTCCCGCACCATTTCCGCCCGCGCCTCCGCTTCGCGCTGTTCCCGCTCGGCGGGTCGGTTCGGCGACGGCAGGTGTTCGAAGGTCACGCGGCGGATGACGCCCTCGAAGGGAAACGGGGCGGCGTACTCATCACTGACCGGCGACAGCCCGTCGCGGCCGATATCAAGCCCGGTCGAACTGAGGATACGCACCATCTGCTCGGCATGGACCCGGCCGATCGGCTCACCGTTCAGCAGGAGCGTGATCTCGGCGGTGCCGCCGAACGGTTCAAATCGGATGCCGGCCGCGCACGCTCCGATGGGGAGCGGCCGTTCCGAGACGGCGCGATAATGTGTATGGAAGACGTTGTAGTCGAAGGTCAGCCGCTCGTCCTTGATGTAGAAGCTGAAGCCGAGGTTGTGACTTCCCCGCGCGACCAGCACGCCATCGCCGCCCTCGGCGGGCCGCTCAATCTCGGCCGTGATCGTCCACGGCCGGCCGCCGAGACGTGGCGATGCGTCGGCGGGGACATGGGATACGGGTGGGTAGTACGTGTAGATGTGCCCGGTGTGGGGCGTTCCCGCACGACGCGGCGCGCCGAACAGCTCGGTCGCCGGACGGTCGTCGAGCGGCAGCACGCCGTAGCGGCCCGCTTCGACCCACCAGCGATCGATCAGTTCCCGCAGCTTCTCCGGCCGCTCCTTCGCGAGGTTGCGGCTCTCGGAGAAGTCCTCGTCGACGTGGTACAGCTCCCACTCGTCGTCGTCATACGGCTTACCGCCGGAGTGGAGTGACACCGCCTTCCAGCCGTCCAACCAGATGCCGCGATGTCCGGACATCTCGAAGTATTGCACCGTCTTGTGCGACCGCTCGCCGGGCGCGTCGAAGCTGTAGGCGAGGCTGTTGCCGTGCAGGGGCATCTGGTCGATGCCCCTCAGCGTTGCCGGCGGGGTGATGCTGAGTTCCTCCAGGACGGTCGGCACGATGTCGGTGACGTGATGGAACTGGGAGCGGATGCCCCCCGCGTCGCCGATCCGGCGCGGCCAGTGGACGATCAGCGGATCGCGCACGCCACCGCCGTGCGTGTGCGACTTATACCACTTTAGCGGCGTGTTGCCCGCCATCGCCCAGCCCCACGGATAGTTCGAGTGGCTGTGCGGTCCACCGATGTCGTCGAGCCGCTCCACGATCGCGTCGACATCCTCCGGCATCCGGTTGAAGAAGCGGAACTCATCCATGACGCCGTCCGGTCCGCCCTCGCGGGAGGCGCCGTTGTCGGAGAGCAGGACGATCAGCGTATTGTCCAGGTCGCCCATCTCGGTGAGGAAATCGAGCAGGCGCCCGATCTGATGGTCCGTGTGGTCGAGAAAGCCGGCGAACGCCTCCTGCAACGCCAGCGCGAAGGCCCGTTGATTGTCGGACAGCTCCTGCCAGGGACGGACGCCGGGATTGCGCGGCGGCAACTGGGTATCCGGCGGGACGATGCCCATCGCCTTCTGCTGGGCGAACCATTGCTCCCGCACCTCGTCCCAACCCGCGTCGAACCGCCCGCGATACTTCTCGATGAACGGTCGCGGCGCCTGGTGGGGCGAATGGGTAGCGCCGAACGCGAGGTAGAGAAAGTAGGGCCGGTCCGGCCGGACAGAACGGAGGTCGCGGATGAAACCGATCGAGCGATCGACCAGGTCTTCGGAAACGTGATAGCCCTCCTCCGGTGTGCCCGGTGGATCGATGTGGTGGTTGTCATAGGTCAGTTCCGGGTAGAACTGATCGGTTTCACCCTGGAGGAAGCCGTAGTAGCGGTCGAAGCCGCGGGCCAGCGGCCACTGGTCGTGTGGCCCGGCCGCCGAACACTGAGCCATCGGCGCCAGGTGCCACTTGCCGGCGGCAAAGGTGGCATACCCGCGCTCCCCCAGCATCTCCGCGAGCGTCGCGGCGTGGTTGGTAATCGAGCCGCGCATGTTCGGAAAGCCGGTGTCGAAATTGGAGACGGCACGCATCCCGACCGCGTGATGATTGCGGCCGGTGAGGAGTGCGGCGCGGGTCGGCGAGCAGAGCGCGGTTGTGTGGAAGTTGGTGTAGCGTAACCCGCCCGCCGCCAGCCGGTCGATGTTCGGCGTGTCGATCGTCGAGCCATAGCAACCAAAGTGGGCAAAGCCGGTGTCGTCGAAGAGGATGATCACGACATTCGGCGTATCCGCCGATTGACCGGCCGGCTGCGGCCACCACGGTTCTGAGTCTTGATAGGTGCGGCCGATCGTGCCACCGAAAGGTTCTCCGCTATCCATCGCCGGCTACCCTCCATCCACGTTGAACCCGAGGCACATCGGCAGATGCCGAAGCGCCCGGTACACGCTGGCGCCAGGGTGCCATTTGTCAGCCGGAGTGTCAATATCTATTGACAGCCATACTGACAATACTTAGGATGTGCCCGTGAACGATGCAACGGTAAAGCTCGATCGCCGGCGGTTGCGCACCGAGCGCAGCCAGGACGCGGTGATTGATGCCATGCTCGACCTCTATCGCGAGGGCCGGATTCGACCCAGCGCCGCCGAGATCGCGGCGCGGGCCGGCGTCTCCGAACGTACCGTCTTCCGCCTCTTCGATGACCTGGAAGCGGTGGCGACGGCATCGATCGAGCGCCAGACGGCTCGCATCGGTCACCTGTTTGCCCCGCCGAACAACGAGGGCAGCCGGCAGGAACGCATCGACGCGCTGGTGGAGCAGCGCATTCAGCTCTACGAGGAGATCGGTCCGGTCGTGCGTGCCGCGCGACTGCGCGTGCCCTTCTCACCGGTGTTACAGGCCGGGTTCGACCGTCGCCGCTGGTTGCTGCGTCGCCAGGTTGAGCGGCAGTTTCGACAAGAGGTGGATGAACTTGCCGAACCGGCCCGCTCCGAGCTCCTGGCATCACTCGAGGCGGCCACCGGTATCGAGATGCTCGAAGCGCTGCGTTACGTGCAGGGTCAATCCGTGCCGGCGACGAGCGCGATCGTTGTCCGCACGGTGCGAGCGCTGCTGAACGATGCCACTCCCGGGGGGACATGATGAACACGCTGAGGACACCAGAGCATCGCTTTGCCGGATTACCGGAGTTTCCGTACGCGCCGCACTACGTGGAGATTCCCGATGGCGAAGGCGGCGCATTGCGCGTCCACTACCTCGACGAGGGACCAGCAGACGGTCAGATCGTCCTGCTCATGCACGGCGAGCCGTCGTGGAGCTTCTTGTATCGGAGGATGATCCCCGTGCTTACGGGCGCCGGACTGCGGTGTATCGCGCCCGACCTGATCGGCTTCGGCCGCTCTGACAAGCCCGCCGCGCCCGACGGCTATACCTACGAGCGCCATGTCGGATGGATGGCCTCGGCGTTGTTCGATGCGCTCGACCTCCACGATCTGACGCTGGTGGGCCAGGACTGGGGTGGACTGGTCGGCCTGCGCCTGCTGGCCGGATATCCGGATCGGTTCGTGCGCACCGTCGCCGCCAACACGGGCCTGCCCACCGGAGACGGCCGGCCCAGTGAGGCCTTCCTCCGCTGGCAGCGGTTCTCGCAGCAATCGCCCCACTTCTCGATCGGTTCGATCGTCAACGGCGGTTGCGTCTCCGATCTCTCGCCGGAGGTGATCGCGGCCTATGATGCCCCGTTTCCGGACGATGCCTACAAAGCCGGCGCCCGCATCTTCCCCAGCCTCGTGCCAACGTCGCCGGATGATCCGGCATCGGTGGCGAACCGTGCCGCCTGGTCGGTGCTGAACCGTTGGGATAAGCCCTTCCTCTGTGCGTACAGCGACCGCGATCCGGTTACCGCTGGTGGTGACCGCCCCTTCCGCGAGCGCATTCCCGGCGCCCAGGGCCAACCGCACACGACGATCGGCGACGCGGGTCACTTCTTGCAGGAGGACAAGGGGCCGGAATTGGCGCGGGTGATCGCGGACTTCATCGCCGCGACACCGACGAGCCGCTGAGTTCTGAGATGGCGCGGAGGACAGCGACCGGGAGGGACGCGACGATGACCACAAACCGCGAGCGTGGAGTCCGCTACGGACAACTGAACCGCGAGGTGATCGCGGGAATGCTGGCCCTGCCCGCCGAAGAGGACGGACCGGTCTACATGGTCAATCTGATGAAGTATCGCGCCCGGGCGGATTACACCGACGAGCGGGGGGACCAGATCACCGGGCGAGAGGCCGACGACCGTTACTCCCCCCGGGACATTCTCGCCGAGATCGGCGCTCGCACCGAGTTCTACGGAGACGTGGTCGCGCAACCGGGCGGGGGTGCACCGATCTGGGACCGGTGTGCGATCGTCCGCTATCCGACCCGTGCCGCCTTCTTCGCGATGCAGCGTCGTCCGGACTTTCAAGCGCGGCATGTCCACAAAGATGCCGGCATGGAGCAGACGATCGTGCTGGCGACGGTGCCGGATGGCACAGCTCGACGCGATCTGCCACGGACGGATACGGACGATGTCGTTGCCGTCGAAGTGATGCCCGCCGGCGGACCCGGCCGCTCCGCGCGTGGGGACGGTCGCGCCGGCCTCGTCCTGCGGGTCGAGGGCGAAGTGATCGGCGATGGCCGGCAGTGGCAGACGGTGTGTCTTATCAGGGTATCCAGTGCTGATGCGGCGGCGCTGAACGATGGCGATTGTATCCGAGAAGGCTACCTGCTGATCGTGCGACCGAGTATCGACCAGCTGACGCGGGCGTGAGGCGCCGGCTGGCATCAGGACCGAGATCGGAACCGATAGAATCCGTTTTCCCCGCTCGATTCCGGGACTTCGTCTATTGCCTCATTTGGCGCGATCAATGGTGGTGAGGGTTCTGCAATGACCGACCGTTTTGAGATTGTGTTCCTTGGCACCGGCAGTCCTCTGCCGAGCGCCGAGCGTTGTGGCGCCGGAAATGTCGTCGTCGCTGGCGACCGTCAGATTCTTGTCGATTGCGGTTGGGGCGCCGCCCGGCGGCTCGCGCCGTCCGGTGTGCGGCCCGCCGCGATCGATACCGCCGTTTTCACCCACATGCACACCGACCACATCACTGACTTCCCAGACTTTCTCTTTCAGCGATGGACCGGCGGCGCGGTTCGGCCGCTGCAGGTCTACGGCCCTGAGGGAACGCGGGACATGGTCGACGGCTTTCTGCTGGCGATGCGGCGCGACATCGGATTCCGGCTGGCCCATCACGGTGACAAACTGCATCCGGCCGGCATCACGGTCGATGTGACGGAAGTACCCGCGACCGCGACGCCGGCACCGATCGTCGAACTCGATGGGCTGTG
This sequence comes from Dehalococcoidia bacterium, assembly GCA_050184225.1. Lineage (GTDB taxonomy): Bacteria > Chloroflexota > Dehalococcoidia > CAUJGQ01 > CAUJGQ01 > JBFXAN01. Next base: position 27,588 of record JBFXAN010000046.1, read on the forward strand.
TATCGAGAGCTTTGAGGTCGATCACTTCCCCGTCGTGCCCGCCTTCGGGTATCGGTTCCGCTTCGGCGGGCAAGTGGTCGTCCTGTCGGGCGACACCTCCTTCTGCACCTCACTGCTGAATGCGGCACAGGGCGCCGACATGCTGGTCTGCGAAGCGATGAACGCGCCGATGTTTCAATCGCGCATCGCCATGGCCCGCGCCGCCGGGATGACCCGCGAGGCTGACCTGCTGGACGACGTGCCCTCCTATCACATCGACACCCAGGCCATCGCCCAGCTGGCGCGGGATGCCGGCGTCGGCGAGGTCGTTCTCTCGCACATCATTCCGCCGATTTCGACGGAGCCTGCTCAGGTTGCGGAATTCGTGAGCGGTATGCACGACATCTATGCCGGCAGCATCCGCGTGGCGCACGACACCCTGCGGCTGCCGGTCACGCGCCGGCGCGCCTGATCGGTCCCGCGCGCGTAGCCCGCCCCGTATACTGACCCCATGCAGTGTGAACACGACGCGATTGTCGTCGGCGGCGGTCCGGCGGGTGCGACCGTTGCACGCGGTCTCGCGCGCAAGGGGCTCCGCGTCCTCGTGATCGAGCGCGAGCCACTCCCGCGCTATAAGTCCTGCGCCGGTGGTATCCCGGTCCGCACGGAACGCCTGCTCGACTTTCCAATCGACGACGTGGTCGAAGACACCGTGTCCGGGATCGAGATCACCTATCTCGGTCGCCGGGGATTTCGGCGCGATGCCGGCCGCGCGATTGCCCGGATGGTGATGCGCGACCAGTTTGACGCCCTGCTCCTGGATCGGGCGCGCGAGGCCGGTGCTACCGTCCTCGACAGCGCCACCGTTCGCCGCATTCGATCCGAGCACGGCGGGTTTGTTGTAGAGACGGACCGCGGTTCTGCCACCGGCCGCTATCTCATCGGTGCGGACGGCGCCAATAGTCGGGTTGGTCGCGACCTTGGCCTCGGCGCCGGCATGTTCGAGAACGTCGCTCTGGAGGCAGAGGTTTGCGCGCCACCGGAGGCGCTGCGTCGCTGGCGCGGGCTGATCAACCTCGATGTTGGCTACCGTCCGTGGGGGTATGCCTGGGTCTTCCCGAAAGAGAACCGGCTCTCGATCGGCCTGGTGCTCCCCGATGGCGCCGGCCGTAACCTGCGCCCCAATCTCGATCGGTATCTCTCCCGTCTCGGTCTCGGCGGTGCGCGGGTCGAACGGCTCGTCGGCCACAAGATCCCGGCACGACGTGGGAATGAGTTGATCGGTGGGAATGGCGCGCTGCTCGTGGGGGACGCCGCCGGGCTGACCGACGAGTTCACCGAGGAAGGAATCTACTACGCCGTCCAGAGCGGCCAGATCGCCGCCCGCCACATCATCCGCGCCCACGAACGGGGCGAGCGCTGGCTCGGCGGCTATCAACGCGCCGTCGATCGCGCGATCATGCCCGAGCTACGCGCCGCCCGTGTGATCGCCCGCCTCTTCTACTGGTTCCTGCGCCGGTCGCCTCGGTTGACGTTCGACGTGTCGCGTCGCGTTCCTTATCTTTGGAATGCGCTGTTTCGCGTGCTCCGCGGCGAGAGCACGTATGATCGCGAATTGAACCGCTGGCCCTTCCTGACCGCCTTCGCCCGGACGGTGCTTCACGCCGCCGGCCCGTGAGAACACGACCCACCGATGCACGACCTTCAACCACCACATGACGCGTCGCCACCCCTCGCCGATGATGACACGTCATCAGATCGCATGGCGCGGCGAGCGTCGCTCACCCTCCGCCGCCTCCGCACACGCTTCGGACCGCTCCGCTGGCGGCCGCACGGCGATCCGCTCACCGAACTTGTCTTGACGATCCTCTCGCAACACACCAACGACACAAACTCCGGCCGCGCCTTCGCCTCGATGCAACGTCACTTCCCTACCTGGGACGATGTCCTTACCGCCGATCCTGAGGCGCTGGCCGAGAGCATTCGTCAGGGCGGTCTCGCCAACCAGAAAGCACCCCGCATTCAGCAGGTGCTCGCGCGGGTGGTGACGGAGTGCGGTGACTGGAATCTGGACCACCTCGCCCAGGCGCCCCTCGACGAGGCGAAGGCCTGGCTCCAATCCCTCCCCGGCGTCGGACCCAAGACCGCCGCCTGCGTGCTGATGTTCGCGCTCGGCCGGCCCGCGCTTCCGGTTGACACGCACGTCTTTCGAGTTGCCCGCCGCCTCGGCCTGATCGGCGAGCGTGTGACCGCCAACCGGGCGCATGACGTGCTGGAGTCGCTCGTGCAACCCCATGACACCTATGCATTCCATGTCGCGCTGATCAAGCACGGCCGGCATACCTGCACGGCGAGGAACCCTCACTGCGGCGACTGTCCGCTGAACGACTTCTGTCCATCCGCGTTCACAGCCGGCTCGCGCGCTGTTGCTCAATGAGCGGCTCCTCGCCGGCTCAAGGCTCCAGGCGGGAACTAGACCAACCATCGCGTTCGCCGCGCCAATCGAGCTAGACAACGCCGAGCGAACACTCCTCGAGCAGTTCATGACAGACGAACCGCGCGCCGATAATCTCACCGTGTGAACTCGCGCGAGGCTGGTCAACGATGGGCGCAATCCCAACGATTCTGAAACGCAGCGTTACCTCATTCGGATTGGACCGCTGTTCGACGTTGTCGGCGGCAATTGCGTATCGGACGGTGTTCGCGCTCTTCCCCCTGGCGTTGGTCGGCGTCTCACTCCTTGGCTTCTTCATGGGGGACGAAAGCGCGCGCCAGCGAGTTATTGAAGGGATTTCGGAGGTGATTCCGCTCGGCACGGACGGCGAAGACGCGTTGCAACGCACGTTGCAGGGCGCAAACAGCGCCAAAGGTTGGATCGGGCTGATCGGTCTGGCGATGGCCGCGTGGAGCGCGAGTGGCTTATTCGGCGAGTTGAGACAGGCGCTCAACGTCGTCTGGGACGCAGATCGCACGCGCCCGATGTTGCGGGCGAAGTCGCAGGATCTGATCATCATGTTCGGCTTCGGTGGCCTGCTTGCCGCATCGACCGTGAGCACCGGTGTGCTGCGCGGCGCGCACGAAGCGGGGGCGCAGTGGATCGGCCCACTGCTGGAACTCGCCGATCCGGTGTTCAATATCATTGTTTTCTTCGCGCCGCTCGTGCTGACCTTCGCCGCCTTCATGGTGCTCTATCGAATCGCGCCGCATGCCAGACTTGGCTGGCGTGACGTCTGGCCAGCGGCGTTGATCGCCGCCCTGTTCTTCGAGTTCGGTAAGAATCTGCTCACGTACTACATTGCCAACCTCAGCAACTTCAACGCATTGGCCGGCTCGTTGGGTGCTGCCATCCTCTTTCTGGTCTTTGTCTACTACGCTTCCCAGGTCATCCTCTTTGCAGCCGAGTTTGCGAAACATCTGCTCCTGGTCCGCACAGGCACGCTGCCTGCAACGGACCCGAAGACGGCGAAACAGTCAGGAACGCTCGTCGACAAGGCAAGTGCCATGGTCGTCGGACTTTGGAAGTCGCCCGAGACACACCACGACGCCGAGCTCCCGTATCAGCCCGCACGAATCGATCCGGCAACGAATCGGCCGACGAATACGGTTGAAGAGGTCACGGTGAGGTGGGCGGATGACCTTCCGGACGCCGGAAAATCCACCGACGGGAAATACGCACCGGACCGCCAGCATGAGGAAGCGGGTTCTGCTCCTTCGATGACGGTCATTGCAGGCGAAGCCCGCCGCCTGGGGACAAAGCTCTTTATCGAAAGCGAGGGCAAGGTCACGCAAATTGAGGCCACCCCGGCAGGGCGAGTGACCCGCAATGGTAATGACGCCACGGTGCAAGACATTCGCGCGGGCGACTGGTTGACGATGGCTGTCGCCCGCGACGGCACGCTCCTGACGGTCGACGCCACGAACGCGGTCATGCCGGCCGCCGCGCAGAGGAAGAAGGAGCAGCTGACCAACACCTCACTGAAGGTGTTCGGCTTCGCCGCGGCAATGCTCGCGGGTGTCATCGGAAGAGCTCGCGGTTCCGGTGCCCAGGAAAAGCGTGACAAACAGCGGCCATCGCGTGAGAACACCATCCTCCACCGCAAGCCGTCCGAGTGAGGAATCGGACCTCTTATACCGACATCATTGTGCCGCTGACCCTTGATGCTGGACGCAGCCCATCGTTCCGCGTAGACTAATCTTCGTTATGGCACTCCACGCCGCACTCCTTCTCCAGTCCTCACACCGACGCATCCGACCCCGCCGGTAGCGGTGGCCGGACGGCCTCCGCTGCCGGGCGTTTATTTGTACGGGCGGGTGACGAACCCGCCCATACCGATCCAGCATGCGAGAGGACCGATGCACAACGTAACAACCATTCCCGCAGGCCACGTCACGACCCCGGCCGGGTTCAGCGCCGGCGCCGTCTACGCCGGTATCAAGACCTACGGCGAAGACAAGCTTGACCTGGGCATTCTTGCCTCGGACCGCGACTGCACCGCTGCCGGCGTTTATACGCAGAGCACGGTCAAGGGCGCTCCCGTGATCGTCACCCAGCGCCATCTTGCTCGCGGGCGCTCGCGCGGTATCGTCGTCAACGCGGGCTGTGCCAACGTCGCCACCGGCGCCCAGGGGATCGCCGACGCCGAGGAGATGACGCAGCTCGCGGCGACCGTGGTCGGCTGTACAGCCGACGATCTGGCCGTCTGCAGCACCGGCGTGATCGGCCGGCCGCTGCCGATGGAGCGCATCCGCGACGGCATCGCCCGCGTGGAGCTCCACACCGACGGTGGGGCTGCGCTCGCCCGCGCGATCATGACCACCGACACCCGGCCCAAGCATCTCGCCGCCTCGATCGCCGTCGATGGCATCACGATCACGGTCGGCGGCATCGCCAAAGGCTCGGGGATGATTCACCCCGACATGGCGACGATGTTCGGCTTCCTCACCACGGATGCGGCGTTGACGCCGGCGTTCACCGACGCTGTCCTCCGGCGGGTCGTCGATCGCACGTTCAATATGATCTCGGTTGACAACGACACGAGCACGAGCGACACGGTGCTCCTGCTCGCGAGCGGGGCGGCCGGCGGAGATACGATCGAGGAGAACCATCCCGCGGCGGGCGCCTTTGAAGCAGCGCTGGAAGCTGTCTCACTCCATCTGGCCCGCGAGATCGCCCGCGATGGCGAGGGCGCCAGCAAGTTGATCGAAGCGCGCATCACCGGCGCTGCCACGATCGCGGAAGCCCGCGCCGCCGCCCGCACGATCACGGCATCACCGCTGATGAAAGCCGCCGTCTACGGCAACGATCCGAACTGGGGCCGCGTGATGATGGCAATCGGCCGGAGCGGCGCCCGGATCGACCTCGATCGGGCCAGCGTTCGGATCGGCGAGATGATCATGTATGCCGGCGGTACGCCGCACGAGCCGGACGGCGCGGCGGTCCGGGCCGCGCTGGCCGGACCAGATGTGCTGATCGCCGCCGACCTCGGTACGGGTGACGCTGCCGCGACCGCGTGGGGCTGCGACCTCACCGAGGGGTACGTGCGTATCAACGCCGATTACACGACATAATTAGCTGAGCGGCCTCCGAGATCGGCCGCGAATACGTGACAGTGCGGTTCAGGAATCATGCCCGAATCAGAAGAGCTCCTTGTCATCAAGATCGGCGGCAGCACGCTTGGCGCCGAAGACACGACGCTGGACGATGTCGTCGGCCTGCAACGCGAGGGCGTGCCCCTCGTCGTCGTCCACGGCGGTGGACCGGCCGTCACGCAGTGGATGGACCGGCAGGGGCTTACGGCCCGGTTCGTGCGCGGACTGCGCGTAACGGACGCGGCGTCGCTTGAGATCGTCGTTGCCGTCCTCGCCGGCCTCGTCAACAAGCACCTCGTCGCCGAGGTCAACGCGCGTGGCGGTCAGGCCGCTGGTATCTGCGGCGCTGACGGACCGACGATCCTCGCCGAGGTCACCGACCCAGAGTACGGCCGTGTCGGCCAGGTCCGCGAAGTCCGCACCCGTCTGCTCAAGACGCTGCTTGCTGCCGGCTCCGTTCCCTTCTTATCGCCGGTCGGTCTGGAGATGGCGGCCCCCTCCCTTGGCCCCTCCGCCGCCGAGCGAGGGCGGGGAGACTTTAGCCGAAACGGTGGTTCAGACTCTCCCCTCCCCCACGGAGCGGGGGAGGGGGCCGGTCCTGCTTCACCGCTCCTCAACATCAACGCCGACACGGTCGCGGGTGAGGTCGCGGCCGCCCTCGGCGCATCACGCCTGGTCTTTCTCACCGACGTTCCCGGCGTGAAGGGTGCTGCCGGCGACTTTGTCTCCGAGCTGACCGCCGACGAGTGCACGGCGCTGATCGAATCAGGCGCGATCGGCGGCGGCATGATACCGAAGGTGGAGGCGTGCCTCAGGGCAGCTGAGGCCGGCGCCGAGGCGCTGATCATCGACGGCCGTCAGCCGCACGCCCTCCGGTCGGCGCTCAGTGGTTCGGTGGTTGGGACGCGGGTGGGCTAGATGGCAGGACGTGAGTACCGCTTCGTTCAGGTTGATGTTTTCACGGATACGATGTTTCGCGGCAATCCGCTCGCCGTGGTGCTCGACGCCGGCGGTCTCTCCGACGATGAGATGCAGTCGATCGCCCGGGAGATGAACCTCTCCGAAACGACCTTCATCCTGCCATCGCAACGGCCGGAGTGTGTCGCCCGCGTCCGCATCTTCACGCCCGGCGTCGAATTGCCCTTCGCCGGCCATCCGACGATCGGCACCGGCTATGTCCTCGCGACCGAGGGCCTATTGCCATCTGGCGCGCAAGAGATTGTGATTGAGGAGGGGGTCGGACCGGTCCCGGTTCGGTTCGAGGGCGATCCGGCCGCACCGCGCTTTACCTGGATGAAGCACGCGCCGGCTGCGTTCGAGCCAGAGGTACGGGATCGCGCTACCATCGCAGCGGCACTGAGCCTACCCGAGGCCGAACTGTTTGACGGCGCGCCGATCCAGGTCGGCTCAACCGGGCTGCCGTTCCTCTATGTCCCGGTGCGTGACCGGCGGATGGTGGACCAGGTGACACTTAATCCACAGGCGCTGCCCCGGCATCTGTTCAGCCCGGCGGCTGGCGTCTTCATCTTCGCGCCGGACCCGGATCCATCCGCGCGTCGCGTCTATTGCCGTATGCTCGGTATCGACGGTGTGGGCATCAGCGAGGATCCCGCCACCGGCTCAGCCAGCGGCCCGCTCGGTGTCTATCTCCTGAACCATGGACTCGTTCAGCGAGGTGACGAGGTGCAGATTGTGAGTGAGCAGGGAACGCGGATGCTTCGTCAGAGCTTCATTCACATCCGCATCCGAACCAGCGGCGATGCGATCGCCGCGATCGAAGTCGGTGGAAGCACGGTCCGTGTCCTCGAAGGCACGCTCCGGCTTCCCCAAACAACCAGCGCCAAACAATAGACCCCGACACTCCCCCGCTCCCGTCGCGACGGGAGCGGGGGCCGGGGGGTGAGGGCAGACGATGACCACCACAGCCAACTACCAGGATCTCGAAAGCAAGGTCATGTTCCAGACCGGCCGGCGTGCACCGGTGACGATCGCCCGCGGCGAGGGCAGCCGCGTCTGGGACACCGACGGCAAGGAATATCTGGACTTCGTCGCCGGCATCGCCGTCGTCAGCCTCGGCCACTCGCATCCCGTCCTCGTCGATGCGATCAAGCAGCAGGCCGAGCAACTGATCCACATCTCCAACCTCTTCTACTCCGTGCCGCAGGTCGAGCTCGCCGAATTGCTGGTGCAGGTCTCCTGTATGGATCGCGTCTACTTCCAGAACAGCGGCGCTGAGGCGCTGGAGGCGTGCATCAAGCTCGCCCGGAAGTGGGGACACGAGAAGAAGGACGGCGCCTACGAGATTATCTCGGCGGTTGGCGGGTTCCACGGCCGCACGATCGCCGCCGTCAACGCTTCGGGCACGCCCAGGTACAAGGAGTTCTTCGGTCCGCAACTGGCGGGCTTCATCAACGTACCGTTCAACGACATCCAGGCGATCAAGGACGCCACCACACCGAAGACGTGCGCCATCCTCCTCGAACCGATCCAGGGTGAGGGTGGCGTCAACATTCCCGACGATGACTATCTCACGCAGGTCCGCGCCTGGTGTGATGAACAGAACATCCTCTTGATCCTGGACGAGGTGCAGACCGGCATCGCCCGCACCGGCACGATGTTTGCCTACGAGCAGTTCGGGATCGAGCCGGACATCATGGCACTTGCCAAGGGCTTGGCCGGCGGCGTCCCGATCGGCGCCATCCTCGCCAAGGAGGAGATCGCTCAGCTGTTTGTCCCTGGCGACCACGGCTCCACCTTCAGCGGCAATCCGCTCGCCACCGCCGCCGGTCACGCCGTGCTGAAGCATATCGTCGATACCAATCTCAGCGAGCAGGTCAAAGCGAAGGGCGACCGCCTGATGGCGAAGCTCCGCTCGCTAGAAGATCGTCACGGCACGATCACCGAAGTGCGCGGCCGCGGCCTGCTCTGCGCCGTCCAGTTTGACGAGGATATCGCCGAACAGGTGACGAAAGAGGCGCTCACCGAGGGGTTGCTCTTGAACAACCTCCGCCCCAACGTGCTCCGCATCGCCCCGCCGCTCACCGTCACCGACGAGGAGATCGACGAGGCGGTGGAGAAGCTGGAGCGCGTCCTCGTCAAGATTGGGAAATAGTCGATGGTCGATGGCCAGGGTAGTCGAAGCTCCGGCCAACGTACCGCGGCCTACTGATCATCAAATGGCAGAAGCCGGAATGGCCGTCCGCCCGGGCCGAGAACGGCGCGGAAGTGGCGCTGATCGAGGGTGAGGATGTCCAAACACTGATGGCGCTCCGCGAGGACAACGAGCGATGCGTCCGCCAGCCCCAAATTGAGCGCGGCATATCGATTGATGATCGCGATGGCGGCCGCAATGTCGGCGGAGTCGAACGATTCGAGTTGGTAGACACCACGCGCCACATCGTTCAACAGCGTCAGTGCCGGCTCCTGGCCCGCGTTTCGGACAATCAGATAGTCTAGCTCGGCCAGAATGAACGGGGACATGATCCGGTGCTGAGGTAGACGCAGAACCTCTGCGGCGGCCGTGTGATGCCTCTGATTCGGATCCACGGCCGCGAGGACGCCGCCGGTGTCGACCAGAATCATTGCTCTCCAAATCCGGCGAGATGTTCATCAACGTGTTCAGCAAAGTGCGGATCGCCGCTGACAAAGATTGGGATAGTGGGCGGCGGCGGCGTATGGTGCGAAATGGCCAGCTCGATACCTTCGCGAATAATCGCCGCCTCGGTCCGGCCCGTCTCCGCCGCCAGTCGCTGGACAGCGGCTTTCAGTGCATCAGGTAGGTACAGGGTCGTTTTGTGCATCACGCCATACATTGTACCATACGCTGGCACCGTACTCGATGAGGTGACTCCATGCCAGAAAAAATCGTCCTCGCCTACTCCGGCGGTCTCGATACGTCGGTCGCGATCCGCTGGTTGATCGAAGACCGGGGCTATGATGTCGTCGCCCTCACCGTCGATGTCGGCGCCCAGCCGGACTTCAAGGTCGTCGAGGAACGTGGCCTGAAGGCGGGCGCGCTCAAGGTCGTCACCCGCGATGTCAAGGATGTGTTCCTGCAATATTTCGCCTTCCCGGCGCTGATGGCCGGCGCGGTCTACGAGGAGCAATATCCGCTGGCAACCGCGCTCGCCCGCCCATTGATCGCCAAACTGCTCGTCGATGTCGCCCGCGAGGAGGGCGCCACCGCCGTCGCCCACGGCTGCACCGGCAAGGGCAACGATCAGGTCCGGTTCGATGTCAGTATCACCGCGCTCGCGCCGGACCTGACGATCGTCGCGCCCGCGCGCGAAACGTCTTGGACCCGCGACGAGGCGATCGAGATCGCCGAACGGAATAGCATCCCAATCGAAGCAAAAAAAGCGAGCCCGTACTCGACCGACGAGAATCTTTGGGGACGCAGCATCGAGGCCGGCATCCTCGAAGACCCCTGGGAGACGCCGCCGGAAGATGTCTACCAGTGGACCCGCTCGATTCGACGCGCGCCGGACACGCCTGCCATCGTCGAGATTGAGTTCGATCACGGCGTCCCCGTCGCCCTCGACGGCGAACGACTCGATTCCGTCTCCCTCGTCACCCGCCTGAACGAACTTGCCGGCGCGCATGGGATCGGCCGCGTCGATATGGTCGAAAACCGTCTCGTCGGCATCAAGTCGCGCGAGATCTACGAGGCGCCTGCGGCAGTAACGCTGCTCAAAGCACACCAGGCGCTCGAACAACTGACGCTGTCCAAACTGCAGGTGCGCTTCAAGCAGCGGGTCGCCCAGGAATACGCCGACCTGATCTACAACGGTCAGTGGTTTTCCGCGCACCATCAAGACCTCGCCGCCTACGTGCACAGCACGCAGCGCTTTGTCACCGGTGCTGTTCGGGTGGAACTGTACAAGGGCAACTGCACCGTTCAAGGAAAGAAGAGCCCGCGCAGTCTCTACGTCGAGCAGCTCGCGACGTATTCGACCGGCGACCTCTACGATCAGTCGGCCGCGATCGGCTTCATCAAGATTCACGGCCTCCCCGTGCAGGTGCAGGCCGAGCAGCAGTTGCTCCCCGAACATCAGGAGCCGCTCAGGATCGCGATGCCGGAGTGACCGCCGTCCGACCACGGCCGCTCGCTGTCGCGAGCGGCCGGCGCGACTCACCGCCGATGCGTGCTGTCTGTCATATATGCGACACATGCGGATTGGCGTGGGGTGAGATACTCAGGTCGCATGAACCGTCCGCTGTCTGACGCGCCCGCCGGGCACCGGACGGCAAGGAGTACTGACGATGCCACAGCCCACCGAACGCGACATCATGGTCGTTCAAGAGAAGCTTGCCGAGCTCTACGCGCGCCTGACGCCGGCCCAGCAGGAAGTGCTGGATACGATCATGGCCGCCGGCCTCGGCTTCATCGACGAGGACGACACCGGCGGCTTCGCCTTCTCCGACGACCTGCTGACGATGGAATCCCATATGCGCGACCGCATCAGTCATCTGCAGGAAGAGTGGCGGCGCGCCAATACCTCCGCCGCGGCGGGCGAGGACGACCACCAACTCCGCTGGAACCTCCAGCCACTGATGGACTGGTTCCACCGCCCGCAGCCTCGTCCCGCGTAACGCGTCCGCGACGCGACGTGGTATTCCGAACGACGATGATTGGCCTGAGCCTGTTGTAGGACCATGCTCTCAGAAAACATAAATAGGCCCCCTTCCGGGGGCCAATAGACGAGAAGTTGTCGGAAACGCACCGGCGCGGATTAGTCCGCGGCGATCGGCACCGGTGTTATCGCCGCGGCGATCTCGACGCGGTAACCCGGGCGAGCGACTGCCCACCGTCGCGACAGGGAACGGGCCTGTGCCGGTGTTTCTACCCGGGCAAAGCACAGCGCGGATGGATCCCCGGGCGCGTAGAGCCGGACCTCAAGCTCACCCACCGCCGGAAGTGAGGGCGCGCTCCCGCTGCTCCCGCTCCGACGTGAGCGTCGATCATGGGCCTGCTTCGATCGGCCGGCAACAACATGTCGAATTGACATAGCACGTTCCTCCGCAGTCAGTGACACGATATCGCGTCGCTTCGTCCCGCTTCAGGTACTCGTGTCCCCAACCATCGGGCTATCTGTCCCGACCCTTTACCGTCCAAAAGGAGCGTATCGGACACCCACCCTCAGCAGGCGCAGGCCTTATGTGCTCAACGTCGGATGACGCGACATTCGCGGGTTGGTTCGGGCGCGGTGATGCGATATGATACTTTTGTTATGCCGATCCAGGCCGTCATGTTCGACCTCGGCGACACGCTCTGGCATTTCCCAAACTTTCCGGACGACACAACCTACCTTGCCGAAGCGTCCCGTCGTGTACTTTCCCGCTTGACCGCGTGGGGGCTGGGCGATGGCGTGGTCTGCGACGACCTCGTGCTCGCGATCCGCCGCGCCGATCGCGAGCAGACCCATGCCGCCGAACACTCACACGGACGCAGCCCGGACTTCGCGGACCTCGTCCGGCAGTGCGCCGCCGAGTACGGCATCACCCTCAACCGTGATCAAGCTGAGTCACTCTGGGATGCCTGGAATGTCGGCGGCGTCTTCTACGGCCGCGTCCTCTTCCCGGACTCGATTCCCACGTTGACGGAACTGCGCCGCCGGGGCTTCAAGCTCGGCGCCGTCACCAACCGCTCGCTCGGCGGCCATCGTTTCCGCGATGAGTTGCGCGATTGTGGGATGCTCGACCTCTTCGACGCCTACGCGATCTCGTGTGACGACGGTTGGCTGAAGCCGCATCCCTCCCTCTTTCGTCTTGCAATGGAGAGCTTGCACGTCCGGCCGGACCAGACGGCGATGGTCGGGGACAACCTGCGGGCCGATGTCATGGGCGCGAAGGCGCTGGGCATGACCGCGATCTGGAAGCGTCCGCCCGGCGTGGTGCAGGAACCGGCGACGCTTGCCAACGGCGCGCTCGCCGAACCGGACTTTACGATCGATCATCCTGGTGAATTGCTAGCGTTGCCCATTCTTCAGAGATGAGGATCGAGCGACGCGATAGCGGGACGTGTTCATGACCACCCCACCCTCGACGATTGCCGCTGAAACCCAAACCAAAGCGGCGATCGGACACCGGTCCGGTACCGGCACCTTCGATGCACTCGCCAATCGTGACTTTCGCTTCCTGCTCGGCGGGACGATGGCCGCCAACGCCGCGATGTGGGTCCAGATGATCGCCCAGGGTTGGATCGTCCTCGAGCTCACCGGCTCGTCCGTGGCGCTCGGCGTGATCTCGTTCATCCGCGGGATCGCGATGTTGGTCGCATCGCCGTTCGGCGGGCTCCTCTCCGACCGTTTCGATCGCCGGTTGATGATGATCATGGCAACCGGCATTTCCGCCGCTTCGGCCAGCATCATGACCGTCCTCGTCATCGGCGGACACATTCAGTTATGGCAGCTATTCCTCTTTGCCGCACTCGACGGAGCGCTCGGATCGGTGAATCAGCCCGCCCGCCAGGCGCTGGTCTACGATGTCGCCGGTCCGAAGGACCTGACCAATGCGGTCGCGCTTCAGAGCATCGGCATGAACATCATGCGACTGCTCGGTCCGTCGCTCGGCGGCGCCCTGATCGGCATCGCCGGCGTCGGCGTCTGCTTCGCCGTCCAGGCGATCTTCTACGTCCTCTCCGTTATCGTCTCGTTACAGATCCGCACCCGACCAGCGCGATCAATCCGTATGGCCTCGCTCGCCGAAAGTGTGCTCGGCGGATTTCGCTATGCCCGCCGTCATCGTTCGATCATGTTGCTGCTGCTCGTCGCCGCCCTGCCCAGCCTCCTGGTCTATCCATACATGAGCTTTATGCCGCTGTTTTCGCAGGACGTTCTCGGCGCGGATGCCTTCTGGTACGGCGTGCTCATCACCGCCGTCGGCCTCGGCTCGATCGCCGGCGCCCTGATCGCCGCCGGCAGGGCCACCGGCTTTCCGAGGAAGGGACCGGCGATGCTCGCGATGGCGATGCTCTATGCCGGCATGGTCGGCGTCTTTGCCCTCTCGCATTGGTATCTGCTGTCGTACGCATTGCTCGTGGTCGCGGGCTTCGCCAACTCGATCAACCTGACGCTCAACAGCAGCCTTGTCCAGTTCTCGACCTCCGATGAGTACCGCGGCCGCGTATCCGGCCTGTATTTCATGACCGGCGGGCTCCAACCCTTCGGCAGTCTCGCGATGGGCGGCATGATCGCGCTCGCCGGACTCCAGCCCACTGTTGCCGCCTTCTGCTTCGCCGCCGTCGCCGCAACCCTCTTGCTCTGGCTACTCTCCCCCACCCTCCGGAGAATGTAAGCGGGGCGTCGGGAATCGGGAGCCGTGGCACTCACACCCAACACCCGTTTCCCGACGCCCTCCCGTATCATGTCCGGGTGATGCTTATGGTTCGCGCATTGCTCTTTGATCTTGGCGATACCCTCTGGCACTTTCCGGTGACCATGCCGGACGATGCGTT
>JBFXAN010000047.1:0-41391 GCA_050184225.1 Dehalococcoidia bacterium
TTGTGAATTTGCCAATCCTTACCGATGGGTTCCAGCGTTCGTTGAGCCTCCTGACGGCCAATCAGCGCGGCCTTGCATTTGACTTTGTCTTCAAGCTCGCTGACAACCCGGCCCATCCAAGCCTGAGTATGGAGCGCGTTCGCCGAGCACCTGATCCACATGTCTGGTCGGCACGCGTCAGCCAGGGCATCCGTTGCATCCTCTGGCGGAACGGCGATGCTGTTTTCCTGCTCCATGTGGACAAGGAGGAGGCGGCATACCAGTGGGCCGAGAGGCGGCGGGTCGAGCGGCATCCGGACACCGGTGCTCTCCAGGTTGTGAGGACGGTCGAAGTCACAGAGGCTCTGCCCGTTTCAACGCCCACCAGCCCGGCCGCGGACAATGTGTCACTCTTCGCCGCCCATGATGACAGCTCCCTGCGCAGTCTTGGCGTCCCGCTCGAGTGGCTGCCGCGGGTTCGAACGATCGACTCACTCGATGGCATCCTTGCATTGGTCAACGACCTTCCCGCCGAAGCTGCCGAACGGCTCTGGGACCTCGCCAATGGCAACCCGATCCCTCCGGTCGAACAAAGCAAACCGAACGAAGATCCGCTCACGCACCCAGACTCCCGCCGCCGCTTCTTTGTCCCGGAGGATGAAGATGAGTTGCGGCAGATGCTGGACGCACCGCTCGCCACCTGGATGGCATTCTTGCACCCGACTCAACGCAGCCTGGTCGAACGACGCTTCAACGGTCCGGCGAAAGTGACAGGCACGGCCGGCACCGGAAAGACCGTCGTCGCGATGCATCGTGCCCGCAATCTTGCCCGGCAGGGGCGGCGGGTGCTCCTCACCACCTTCGGCTCAGTCCTCACCGAGAACATCAAGCGCAACCTTCGGCTCTTTTGCACGGCGGACGAACTTGCCCTGATCACGGTGGAGACAGTCCACGGACTCACCCTCCGCCAGATATTACCCGCCCTTGGCGAGCACGTACGGCCACCAGATGACAACGAAGTCGTGTCGCTGATCGAGCGCTTCCAGCGCCGGCTTCGTTCTCCACTGAGCGCTGCCTTCCTCCGCACCGAGTGGCAGACCGTCATCCAGGAGCAGGGCATCTTTACGTGGGAGGCATACCGCGCCGCCGGCCGTGCCGGTCGAGGTCGCGCCCTGTCGATGACGGACCGCCGCCACGCCTGGGACGTGTTCGAGCGGGTGCATGCGGCGCTGGACGGCCAGCACAAGATGGACTGGCCGGACCTCTGCCGTCGGGCAACGGAATTGCTCGCGCCGCGGCTTGTCGATCGCGATGCCGTGCGGGCACGCCACGAGGCCGAGTGCGCAGCGCTCGACGAGCGGCAGCGGCCCGCGCTCGTGACTCGTCCGGTATGGGACTTCGATGCCGTGATTGTGGACGAGGTGCAGGATCTCGGCGCACCGGAAGTACGGCTGCTGGCGGCGCTGGCCGGGACCGGGGCAGACCGCTTGATGCTGATCGGCGATGGCGGGCAGCGCATCTACGCCCGCCGCTTCAGCCTCCGCGCGCTCGGTATCGAGGTGCGCGGCCGCTCCGCCACTCTCCGCATCAACTACCGCACCACCGAGCAGATCCGCCGCTTCGCCGACCGGTTGGTTCCGGTGCAGGGCGACGATCTGGACGGCGGCAAGGAGACCCGCGGAGACTGCCGCAGCCTGATCGCCGGTCCGGAGCCGTTCGTTCGCGGCTTCCGCGGCGCCGCCGATCAGTACGCCTTTATCGTGGAACGGATCGCCGCCGCGACCACGGCGGAGCACTCCCTTGACGAGATTGCCGTCTTCGCCCGGACGAACAGTCTCCTGAATGCGCTCAAACAGGTGCTCGATGTCGCCGGCATTCGCACCCGCCGGCTGGCGCAACCCGTACTCGCGGGCGACCCGCCGGCGGTAACGCTTGCCACCATGCACAGCGCGAAGGGTCTCGAGTTCAAAGCCGTCTTCGTCGCCGACGCATCCGACGACCGCGTTCCGCTCCCGGCTACCTACCTCCGGCTGGAAGAACCGCAGGACATTGAAGAGGTGATGACGCGAGAACGAAACCTCCTCTATGTCTGCCTCACGCGGGCGAGGGAAGAGGCATTCCTCACCTGGACCGGCACACCGAGCCGCTTCATTGTCCCGACGATGCCGGGTATCGCCGCCGGGAGCAGTTCACCCTCGAACACCACCCTCGATGAGGAAACCGCTCAACTGCCCGAACAGCCATGCTGAGGGTCAGACCAACGTCCGACGGCAACCTCCGCGGGGGACAGGCACAGCAGACACGCGTGGGCTTTCTCAAATCAGACACAATCCTCTGGTCGGAATACTGCCTGACATCAGATGATGTGCCTATCCGGAGCCGTTGTTCCCGACTTGTGATCGTCGTTGGCAAGCGGCCGGACAGGAGTGAGCAGGAGCAAGCGCGCCGCCTGTGAGCGCCCGGCGACAGCGGCCAGATCAGTAACTTTTGCCCGCCAGGCCCGTTTCTCTTAAGTAGAGCCACATGAACGATGCTCGACCCGTGGGACCGTCCCCTCTCCGGCCCGACAACCCCGGAGGATTGATGCCGGCAACAGCACGCTGGCCGGATCTCGGTGCCTTTCTCCATGAAGCCCGCCACCGCACCGCCCTCACGCAGTATCACGTCGCCCAGCAGATCGGCATTACCCAGGCCGCCTACTCCCAGATCGAGCGGGGGTTGATCCGCCCGCGACCGGCGCTCTTGCTGCCGCTGGCCGTCCTGTTTGGTATCGGCCTCGGACAACTGACCGCCTTGGCCGGCTATTCCCTCGAACAGATCATCTTCCCCGACCGGCCAAAACGAACCATGCGCGTGCGCCGTTGAGTTACCCGACCGTCACGGTCATCGCAGCAAACTGGCAATCGTCACAGCGAGCGAGTGACTGCACATAATCTTGCCTCGAACCAGCGATTCCGTGGTACAGTGCCGGCAGACTCCTTCAAGCGAAGGTCCGCCTGTTTTGACTCCCGCAGGCGGGCCTTCCCCTATCTCCGGGATACGCTGATTTTGTCCTCCCGCCGCGGGCCGGCGCGCTCACCGTGACCGTCCCCGTGCATGGCATGATGCGCGTCACGATCGACACGTCCTCCCCTTGCATCAGGCCGCTCCTCGGCCACTGATATACTGATCTGGATCCGATTGCTGCCAGTCGTCGGATGTCGATCGACTCCGGCCGCTGCCGGCCGCGGCGCGCCCGCCTCACCCGGCGTGGGGCCGTGGTAGAGAGTGCACATGACCCCGAGCGATGACACGGGCGAACCCGGCCGGCTGGCGGCGCTGCAGGAGCGGCTGGCGCTGGTCTTGCAGGCGACGCATGACGGCATCTGGGACTGGGATCTTCGGACCAACCAGGTCTATTTCTCGTCACGCTGGAAAAGCATGCTCGGCTACGACGAGCATGCGATCCCCGGTCGATTCGACGCATGGCAGACGCTGGTTCACCCCGATGACCACGACGAAGCGATGGCGCAGATCGCGGCCCATCTCGCCGGCGAGACACCCTTCTATCAGTTCGAGCACCGGCTCCGCCACAAGGACGGCAGCTATCGCTGGATCCTGGCGCGGGGCATGTCGCTCCGCGACGACTCCGGCCAAGCCTATCGGATGGTCGGCTCACACACCGACATGACGGAGCGCAGGCACGTCGAGGAACGGCTGCGCGAACGTGAGGCGCAGTATCGCGGCATCTTCGAAGCGACGACCGACGGCGTCGTCCTCACCGACCTGTACACCGAGCGGCTCCTCGACGTGAATCCCGCCTTCTGCCGGATGCACGGCTATACGCGCGAGGAACTGGTCGGCGCACATCCCAGCCTGTTCATCCACCCCGACAGCGCCCACCTCTTCCGTGAGTATGTCGACGCCGTCACCGACGGCCGCACCTACCAGTGCCAGGCCGTCGATATCCGCAAGGACGGGTCACTCGTCCCCGTCGAAGTCCACGGCGGCGGCTTCATCTTTCGAGGCAAACGCTGCATCCTCGGCATCGTCCGCGACATCACCGACCGCGTCGAGGCCTATCAACTGCTCGAGCAGCGGGTCGCCGAACGGACACGCGAGCTGTCCACGCTCCTCGATGTTTCACGGACGGTCGCCTCGACGCTGGATGTGGGCGACCTGTTCGGCATCATCCTCGATCAACTCAAGGTCGTCGCCGACTACAGCGGTGCCTCCGTCCTCACCCGCGATGGCGATGATTTCGTGCTGCGTGAGGCACGGCCGCGGGTGGACCGCAGTGCCGGGGTGATCGGGCTTCGCTTCCCGATGCAGCCAAACATGCCGCTGGTCGATGTCCTCGCACGGCGGGAATCGATCATCGTTGCCGATGTTCTCGACGACGCGCCTTATGCCGTCGCCTACCGGGCGGCGGTGGGCGAGCGGATGGCGATGCCGTTCTTCAGCCAGGTGCGCTCCTGGCTGGCCGTACCGATGATGCTCGGCGACCAGGTGACCGGCATCCTCAGCCTCATTCATGATCAGCCGGGCTTCTATACGCCGCGGCACGCCGAGCTGGCGAGCGCCATCGCCAATCAAGCGGCTGTCGCCCTCGAAAACGCGACCCTGTACGAACGCGCTCAGTCCCTGGCGGTGCTCGAAGAGCGCCAGCGGCTCGCCCGCGATCTGCACGACTCGGTGACGCAGTCGCTCTTCAGCCTGTCGATGATCTCCGACGCCGTGCCGAAGCTGCTCGACCGCCGGCCCGATGTCGCCCGCGAGCGGCTCGCGCGGCTGAACGAGCTTGCCCACGGCGCCCTCGCGGAGATGCGCGCCCTCCTCTTCGAGCTGCGTCCGGAATCGCTGGAGCGCGAGGGCCTCGTCGCTGCCCTCGAAAAGCAGATCGCGGCGATGAAGGCACGGCATCAACTGGTGGTAACGGCGGCCATGACCACCGAGCCGGAGCTATCGCTGGAGGGAAAAGAAGCCCTCTACCGCATCGCCCAGGAAGCCCTGCACAACACCGTCAAGCACGCCCAGGCCGCCCACGTCGAACTGCGTCTCACGGCCGGCGATGACGGCGTCTGCCTGGAGGTCGAAGATGATGGCATTGGCTTCGACCCGTCCGTCGTCTTCCCCGGCCACCTGGGACAGCAATCGATGCGCGAGCGCGCGGAACGGCTGGGCGGCGCCGTGCTCGTCCGGAGCGCCCCCGGCGACGGCACCTGTGTTCGCGCCCTCATCCCCCATTCGGCAACCAACGCGGCGCACGACGAGCGTTCCCAAGAGAACGGTGTACGATAAGGACCGTTCCTGCTCGCCTCCATTCAGGCCGGAGTCACCCGCCGAGATGCGCAGTCCCTTCCCCGACGGGGAGCTCGTCGATGCCGCCGAGATTGGTGCGGTTGATGCTCAGAGCGTCCGTGTTTGGGTTCGGCAGCCGGACAAGGCGACGGTGGAGGCCCGGCTCGAGGTCGAGGGACGCCCGCCAGTCACCGCTACGACCTCCCTGACCGACGCCACGGACTGGACCGGGGCGATTCACCTTCGATTGCCGGAGCCGGCGCCTGATCGGCCGTTCGTCTGCACTGTCGGAGCGTCGCGGCTCACCGGCAGGCTGGCCCCGGCGGCGGAGGCGCGGCGCGGCTTTGCCTTCGGGTTCGGCAGTTGCCATCGGCCCTACGCCGCGACCGATGACCACATCACGCTCCGGCCGGTGGCAGGCATCTATCCGGCGATGGTGCGGGATCTCCGCCGCCACGATGCCCGGTTTGTGATTCTCGGCGGCGACCAGGTGTACAGTGATGAACTGCCGCCGATCAGCGTCCGCGACAAACTACCCGGCGACGCCGAGCATCCACCGCCGCTCGATGTGGCCGTCGCCGCCTATCGCCGGGTGTCGCGCGGCTTTCTCGGTCAGGCCGGCTTCCGAGCGTTGCGCGAGTCGTTCCCTACCTACTGCATCTGGGACGACCATGACATCTTCAACAACTGGGGATCCCGGCTGGAGAAGTCGTCGCTCGATCGGCGGCTGTTCCAGGCAGCGGCACGCGCGTACTGCGAGTACCAGAACCAGCGCAACCCGGAGGGCGGTATCAACCCGCCGCCGTACCACTACACCTTCCGGCACGGCACCGCCGGCTTCCTCGTGCTCGATGTGCGCGGCGCCCGTGACTACGAGCACGGGCAGTTGCTCGGCGCGAAGCAGTGGGCAGACGTGCAGGCATACCTGCACGGGCCGGATGCCGCCACGGTCGAAACGCTGTTCGTCGTCAGCACGATACCGATCGTGCACGTCGCCCGCTGGATGGCACTCCTCTTCGATCGCGCGCCGGGCAAAGGTGGCGACCAAGTGCGCGATCGCTGGTGCTCCTCGGCGTTCATCGACAGTCGCGACGCCGTCCTCGGTGAACTCTTCGCCTGGCAGGCCGGCGCACCGACGCGGCAGGTGATCGTGCTCTCCGGCGACATCCACGCGGCCAATGGCGTCACCATCCGCCAACGTCGGGGGCGCGGCATCATCCACCAGTTCACCAGCAGCGCCTTCACATCACCACACACACCCTCGCAGCAGATCCTGAACATGATTGCGGCGCGTGGCACCAACCTCTTCGAACCGCGGTTCCGGTTCAAACGACAGTTCCTCGCGTTCGCCAACAACTTCAGCGTCGTGCAGGTGAACCCTTTGCCGGGCGGTGGTCATCGCGTCACGCTGACCATCCGCGGCTGGCGGTCCCGCTCGCGGACGGTGAGCACCGCCGCACGGCTGGTGTGTATGCCGAGCAACACCAGATAGCCCGGCACAGTACTCACATCAACCCGGCATCAGCCCGCCACGGCGCCGGTGGCAGGTGAGATACGCGAACGGGCCGCCCGCGCTGTGGATCGCCCGCTCCGCGCCTTTCGGGATCAGACAAACCTGGCCGGCACGGACCGAGTGCACCACGCCGTCAATCTCGATCGCACCCTCACCCGCAACCACGACCAGCAGCACATCAACCTCGTCGTTGACGTGGGCCGGCACGCCCTGACCCCGATCGAAGGAGAGCAGATTGACATTCAGGTCGGCGCTGCTCCGCGTCCAGACCGGCCCCGGCCCCGGCACGCGGGCGAGCACCTCGGCGGTCGTCAGGATCTCTGGTGGTTCCAGCATGGCGACGCTCAGATCAGGCCTTGGGCCAGCATCGCGTCGGCCACCTTCATGAAGCCGGCGATGTTGGCGCCGTTGACGAGGTTGCCGGGGGTGCCGTACTCCTCGGCCGCCTGCCCGCAGGTTTGATGGATATCGACCATGATCTGGCGCAGCTTCTCCTCCGTCTCCTCGAACTTCCAGGCGTCGCGCTGCGCGTTCTGCTGCATCTCCAGCGCCGAGGTCGCCACCCCGCCCGCATTCGCCGCCTTGCCGGGACCGTAAAGAATGCCCGCCCGCAGAAACACCTTGACCGCCTCCGGCGTCGCCGGCATGTTCGCGCCCTCGCCGACGGCGATGCAGCCGTTCTGCACCAGCGACTCCGCATCGCGTCCCGTCAGCTCGTTCTGGGTAGCGGATGGCATCGCCACATCGCAGGGGATCGACCAGATGCTGCCGTGGGGCAGGTGCGCTGCCCGCTGGCATCGCTCGGCATAGACGGCGATCCGCTTACGCTCCACCAGCTTGATCTCCTTGAGCAGGTCGAGGTTGATGCCCGCTTCGTCGTGGATCACGCCGTCGGAGTCACTCATCGCAATCACCCGGCCGCCCATCTCGTGCACCTTCTCGACCGTATAGATCGCGACGTTGCCCGAACCGGAGACGATCACCTGCTTCCCGTCGAAGGACATGCCCCGGCTGCGCAGCATCTCCTCGACGAAATACGTGCAGCCGTAGCCGGTTGCCTCGGCCCGCACCTGGCTGCCGCCGATCGTCAGCCCCTTGCCCGTGATCACGCCGCCCTCGAAGCGGTTGGTGATCCGCTTGTACTGACCGAAGAGATAGCCGATCTCGCGCGTGCCCACGCCGATATCACCCGCCGGCACGTCCGTGTACTCGCCGATGTGGCGGTACATCTCCGTCATGAACGACTGGCAGAAGCGCATGACTTCGCCGTCCGAGCGCCCCTTCGGGTCGAAGTCGGAGCCGCCCTTCGCGCCGCCGATCGGCATACCGGTGAGCGAGTTCTTGAAGATCTGCTCGAAGCCGAGGAACTTGATGATGCCGAGGTTCACCGAGGGATGAAAGCGAAGCCCGCCTTTGTAGGGACCGAGCGCGCTGTTGAACTCGACCCGGAAGCCGCGATTGATCTGGACGTCGCCGGCGTCGTCCTGCCAGGGCACGCGGAAGATGATCTGCCGCTCCGGCTCGCAGATGCGTTCGATCACGCGGTGCTTGCCGTACTCCGGGCACTTCGCCAGCACCGGCCCCAGCGACCCGAGCACCTCGCGCACCGCCTGGTGAAACTCACCCTCGCCGGGATTGCGCTGCAGCACATCCTGATAGACCGCTTCCAGATTCTCATGCAATGTCACGGGGAATCGCTGCTCCTTCGAAGGGCGAAGTAATGGAAATGGCACGCGCCGGCTCGGCTGCCGGATCAGTCATCGCGATGGGGGTGAAGGGAAGCGGTGACGGTGCCGATGGATGAATCCCTCCTTCCTATGTACTCGAATGAGCCGTGTATGATCGACCCCGTGGCCCTCACCCCCGGCCCCTCTCCCGCTCGGCGGGAGAGGGGAGCCTTACGTAACCGTGAACGCCAACTCACACCGCGGTGTAGACTGACCGATCGATGTGCTGGTGCTCATGGTCATGTCAGGCTCCCCTCTCCCGCCGGTGCGGGAGAAGGGTCGGGGGTGAGGGCCGCCTCTCTACCGGAAGTGCGGCATCACGTCTTCGGCGAACAGCCGCAGCGAGCGCGTCACCTGCTCCGTTTCCATTGCGCCGAGCTGGAACGTGCAGTTCAGCGCCGTGATGCCGCTCACTGCCTGGTAGCGGGCGATCTTCTCGCGCACCGTCGGCGGGCTGCCGGAGAGCGTCCGTGTCTCGAAAAACTCATCGAGCGACGGCTCTCCCTCCACCGGCGCCGGAAACGAGCGGCCGTTGACGACGTGCTCCGTGCCGCCGCGCAAATTGGCGACCTGGCGGAAGGCGTAGCGCACGTTCTCCATCATTCCCCGCGCCTCCTCGTCGGTCGGCGCCAGACACAACTGCTGCTGCACGGCGAACTCAGCCGGCCCCTCGATCCCGTACTGGCGGCGCACGTCGAGGAACGACCCCCATCCCTCCTGCAGCACGTTGATCGGACGGCCGGAGTTGGTCGTGATCGCCTTCAGCCCCAAGCGCGCGCCGATCTCGAAGCTTTCGCGTGTGTGTGCCGCCAGCCAGATCGGCGGGTGCGGCTGCTGCGCCGGGCGTGGGAAGATCGTCGTCTCCGGGATCTGGAAGTAGCGGCCCTCGTAGCTGAACCCCTCCTGCGTCAGCGCCCGCAGCAACACCTCGAGCGTCTCATCCGTGCGCTCCCGCGCATCCGCCATCGACAGGCCGAAGCGGGCGAACTCATACGGCTGATAGCCGCGCGCCACGCCCACCTCCAGCCGGCCGCCGGTCAACTGGTCGGCCATGGCGATATCCTCGGCCACGCGCAGCGGATGCCAGAAGGGCAGTACCAGCACCGCCGTCCCGATCTGCACGCGCCGGGTGACGCCCGCCGCCTTTACCGCCATCATCAGCGGGTTGGGGATGTAGCCGTAGTTGGAGAAGTGATGCTCGGCGAACCAGACCGAGTCATAGCCAAGCTCCTCCGCCAGCACCACCCAATCCAGCAGCCGCCGATACATCTCCTCCGCCGGCAGCACCTGCGGCGACCCGAGCAGAAAGAACGCCCCAAACTTCATCAGACCACTCCTTGGTGGAGACTCACGGTTCTTTATGAACCGCAGAGACGCAGAGATTTACATGTCATGCTGAGCGGAGCGAAGCATCTCGCGTGGTGCGTCTGTCACAGGACGAGATGCTTCGTCGCTCCGCTCCTCAGCATGACATGTAAATCTCTGCGTCCTCTGCGTCTCTGCGGTGAAATCACGTCGCCTTTGGCCCAGCCTGCATCTTCAGATACTCTGCCGTTACGGTGGGAGCCGCAACCGGCCCGCGCTCCCAGGTGCGAATACCAAGGAGACGACATGAGCGACGAAATGGGCATCTTCGACGTGATCTATCACACCCGCGCGATGCGCCGGCTGAAGCCCGACCCCGTGCCCGAGGATCTGCTGCTCAAGCTGATCGACGCCGCCAACCAGGCGGCCTCCGGCTCCAATATGCAGAACGGCCGCTGGATCGTCGTCCGCGACCCGGCGCAGAAGGCGAAGCTGGCCGAACAGAACAAGGCCGCCGTCCTCGCCTATGCTGGCCCCCAGAGCGGCCGTCCCGCCTCCCTGCCCCACCACAGCGAGGAGCGCCGGAAGCGGATGCTCGACTCCGTCCTCTGGCAGGCGGAACACCTCCAGGACGCGCCCGCAATCGTGATCGCCTGTCTCGAATTCGCCGCCCCACCGCCGGACAGCTTCCTCGCCGGTGCGGGTTCCGGCGGCTCGATCTGGCCGGGCGTGCAGAACCTCCTGCTCGCCGCGCGGGCGCTTGAGCTCGGCGCCGCCCCCACCACCCTCGGCCTGCGCGACCGTCCCACCGTCAAGCAGATCCTCAACCTCCCTGACACGATCGAGCCCTTCTGCCTGATCCCCGTCGGTTACCCCACCGGCCGCTTCGGCCCTGTCACCCGGCGACCGGTGTCGGAGATCATGCGCTGGGATCGGTGGAGCTAGGCGGACGGCCCTCACCCCCGACCCCTCTCCCGCCGGTGCGGGAGAGGGGAGCCTGGTCTGGCCATGAACACCAGCACATCGATCGGTCAAGCCGGAGCAGTGATGTGGCGCTGGTATGCGGTTTCTCGCAGATCCACCCGAAACTCAGGCGGCCGCTCGTGACCGCTGATGGCCGGCGAAACGACGGAAATGACCAGAACCCTTGTCAGACAGGCATTACCATTACCTGATAGCGTAGGCTCATGGCTACTTTAGGCTCCCCTCTCCCGCACCGGCGGGAGAGGGGTCGGGGGTGAGGGCCGCTCTCATGCTCCGCTCCGATAACACTGCCGACCTCGACCGCCGCCTCAGCCTCGACCAGATGCGTGAGCGCGTCGAGCTCTACGTCCGCACCTACCGCACGATCCTGCGGAGCGCGGGCGAGACGCGGCTGCGCACGCTCGAGGCGCCGCATATCGAGATGGCCTCATCGCTGCACGCCGGCGCCGGTGACCCCCGTCCCGACATGGGCGCCCTCATCTACGCGATGCAGCGCCTCCCCGCCTGTATGCCGGCGGTGCGGCACCTGACTTTCGGCCAATCGCCCGACGCGATCGGCCGGGCGATCGACGCCGACGTGAGCGGGTGGCAGTCCGTGACCAGCCCCGGCCGGCGGCGGCGCTGGCTCTGGGACGGCGGCGACCGCCTCGGCGTGCTCGTCGCCAGCGAGTCCGATGTCGACGACCTGATCCCGACCGCCGTCGCCTACCAGATCGAGTGGAACAAGCTGCACACCCTCCTCCGCCACGCCGGCGTCGCCGACCACGACCCGAGCCAGATCTGGCGCGACCTCGACGTGCGCGAAGCCGACTGGCAGCACTTCGCCGAGATCACCGGCGACCTCACCGGCTTCCTCCAGGCGGTCGCCGCCCACGAGAAGGACCTGCGCGTGCGCGCGGTCGGCGGCACCCACGTCGGCTACGCCCGCGCCACCCGCCGCTGGTGGAGCGCGATCCACAACACGCTCGTCGCCGAAGGGCTGGACCAGCGCCCGATCTATTTCGTCTCCAGCAACACGCACAGCCTGATCAACCTGCTCTCCGGCGTCGCCGCCCGGCTGGAGGACGAGATCCTCGCCTTCGTCGACGCCTCCCGCGACCCTGAGTTGCTGACCGAGCGCGAGGCGATCCGCACCGGCGCCAGCCGCGCCTCCTGGACCAACTTCCTCTATTACGCCGCCCGTGCCTACTTCGCCCGCCACCCTGATGCCGAACGACTGCGCGAGCGCCGGGCATCCGAGGAGACGACGCTCGGCATCCGCTGGGTGCCGCCGCACGGCGCGATCGACGTCGCCTGCCAGATCATCCGCCTCGACGGGCTCGAACCCGGGCGCCTGGACAGCCGCCTGGGCACGATTGACGAAACCGGCCTGCGCGCCTCCGACGCCGTCATCGTCAACATCGACTACCCGCTCGGGCTCGCTGCCTATCGCGCTCTGCGCGAGGCCGCCGAAGACCTCGAACAACTACGCGGCGTCTACGTTCTCGGCAAAGCGGCCACGCTGAACGCCGCCGTCGGCGATGTGCTCGTCAGCGACGTGATCCTCGACGAGCACACCGACAACACCTACTGGTTCGACAACTGCTTCAGCGCCGCCGACGTCGCCCCGTATCTCGTCTTCGGCTCCGCCCTCGACGGCCAGCAGGCGGTGACGGTGCTGGGCACCTTCCTCCAGAACCGCGGCCACCTCGACTTCTACTACCGCGAAGCCTTCACCGTCGTCGAGATGGAGGGCGGGCCGTATCTGTCCGCCGTCTACGAAGCCGCCTACCCGATGCGGCATCCCGCCGAGCAGCACGTCAACCTCGCCCGCCTCCCCTTCGACCTCGGCATCCTCCACTACGCGAGTGATACGCCCTATACCCAGGCGCGAACCTTGGGAGCGAGGGGGCTGTCCTATCGGGGGATGGATTCGACGTATGCCGGCGCGGTGGCGATCCTCAGACGGATCTTCGAGCGGGAGGGGCTGCTAAAGTAGGTTCGATCCGGTACATTCTCCCCAACATCTTCCAGTACCCATGGATGATCTATTAGCACACCGCCACACTTGCTGTAATTGCCATCGCTGCACAAGAGCATTCGTAAAGGTACGCATAACTTGCCAAACCGATTCACTGCCCACGGCTCCCCCATCGCTTCGTACGAAGGCGAGGGCGAACTGCGCCTGATGGACGGAACGAGTGTCGCATGCGCATTCGAGGCGGCGCAATTGACAAGCGGCCAAGTGCTGTTGCGATGCATCGATCGCAACTACCTGGGGTTCCCTCCCGCGTCTGCACAGCAGTTCTCTGGCCGAACGACCGAAGACTATGGGGTGGTCGCAAGGGGGCTTGCTTGGGTTATTGATCTCAGTCGTCGGTCCACCGCCGCCGAAGCGGGATCGATCAGCACCTATGCTTCTGAACAGCTGACTGTCACGCTCGAACTTGGGCAAGACATACCCCCACAGTACGCCGCGTTCGGCTTGACGAATTTCGATTTCCGATCATGGCAGCGGTCACCTCTTCCGTTCGATACCAATACAGGCAGGAGGGTTCTGCATGTCGCTGTGCGGGACAACGACCAGGTTGTGTCGATCGTGATTCGGCCGCTGGCGCGCCAGCATTCCCGGCATCGACGCGCGCGGGCCTTGCGATCGATTGAGGTCACGTCCGAGTTGGTGCTGCAGATCACTCCCGAGCAAGACCTGGGCTACGCAACCACCATCGCTCGAGACGTGTCCGATCTGCTTTCTTTCGCAAGGGGAACACCCGTGACCATCGCATATCGCTATCTGGTGCGAAGCGACGGCTCGACGTTCTTCCGCAACCATTTCGCCAAGTTCGCTAAGCCTTATGTTCCATATCCCTTGCTCGACCCCCGCCGCCCGGCGAGCACACGCCGATTTCTGAGGAACGCGTTCCCGGCTTACCGTCAGCTCAAGTCGCAACTGAACCTCCGGTCCGTGCTTCGCGCACATCTGGACGCGAGGCAGGACGCGGACTTTCTCCAGGTGCGTGGCGTCAAGATAGCGGCCGTCGCTGAAGTCTTGAAGGAGAATTTTCACTCGTCAGGTATCTTGGACATTAATGACCATCGGATGGATCCTAAGGTGTTCAAGCGCGCTGTTTCTTCCAAGCTGAAGCGAGTATTAATCGAAATCGCCGACGCGGGTGACATCAGCCAGGAACTCCGGCAAGAATTCACGCGGAAGCTCGGCGACATCAATCGACAGGATTTCCGAGAAGTACTTGCTGCAATTTGCAGATTTGTCCGACTGGATGCAGACAGTGACTTGCAACCATTCGTTTGGAGCCGTAACCGGTTAATTCATACTGGCCGATTTATCAGTGAAAGTACGACCGAAAAAGATCGTAGGCTAGCCACAACCATGGGGTGGAATACAATCTTGGAGGAGTATTACTTCTTGGTGGAATTACTTGATCGCATCTTGCTTCGATTGTTCGATTATGAAGGTGAATATGTCGACATTTCTACGTGGCCATTCATGGCAAATAAAACGCTAATTGTCGCCGAACGTACCGCGTGATCGCTTCTGATATATGCTTGGAATGTCGCCGCAAGTTTTTTACCGGAACACTTCTTGCTAGCAAGTTCCTGTTATTCTGGATCATCCAGTCAGTTTGGACAAATATTAGCAGGTGGTCAGTGAGAGCCGAGGTCTGCTCCGTTCTCTACTCGTTGCTTCAGCTGTAACAAGGCGCTATCCCTCCTCAAAATAGTCAACATCGACTCGCTTCACGACGTAGGTGGCGACGTCTGTGACGCCGACCCCATAGTCCACCATAAACTGACCGAGTTGGTCCCCGTCGATCAGCACGATCTTCTTCTCGATTCGACTGATGTAGTCGTATGCATCGCTCGTAAACCGGGACGTTGTAATCATCACGCCTTTCCGAGCCTTGAACCCTTCGAGACTTCCGGCAAACGCCTGGACGACTGGACGACCGACGGCTCCCTCCCATCGCTTCGCCTGGATATAGACCACATCCAGACCGAGCTTGTCCTCTTTGATCAGGCCGTCGACGCCATCATCTCCGCCCTGACCAACTGCTTCTCCCGCATCCTTCCTCGAACCGCCATATCCCATGGCGACGAGGAGGTCGACCACCAAGCGTTCGAAGAACTTTGGCGGACTTGCCTTCACCCGCGTGAGGAGTTCTTGTGCCAGCTGGTTTCTGAGTCCTTGATAGCCTGCCTCCAGCACCTCCTCGGGCGTCTGCTCCTCGATAGTCGGCTCAGTGCCTCGCTTTTTCGGCTGCTGCGATGCGGTTCGGAACTCGACAAACTCTGGAAACTGCTCCAAGAGCTTCATGTTCACGGTGGAAGGATTACCGTTGAGGGCTTGTCGTCCTCGGTCAGTAATTTGGAACCTGCCGTGTCCGGTCTTGACCAACAGACCGGCTTTGGCCAGGTGTGTCCGAGCCCAGCCGACCCGGTTGTCGAACTTGGCCTGGCGTCCACTGGGCAGCAACTCTTGTCGTTCCTCGTTGCTGAGCATGAACACCTGGGCGAGCCGGTCAATCACCTCGCTGATCGCATGGTCATTGCCATCCCCAGCAATCTTGAGGAGGGGGAGCATGATGGTCTGGAAGTCAGGTATGGCCATCGGATGTTCAGTCGCCTACTGGTTCCAATGCTTTGTATGCATCCGACATGGGATGCGTCTCCGAGCCAATTTGCAGGCTCACGAGACCGGCGCTGACTCGACTCACGTGGCTGCTCATGTCATTCCGCGAATTGTTAAGCATGGTGATTGCTCTGGCGAATCGCCCTTCCAATTCTTCCTGAATGGCCTTAACATTGTCCTCGACTGATTGGACGTAACCAGCAAGCTTCTCGACATCAATGTGCTGCGCCGTCCTCAGCACGGTTTGAAAGACGAGAAGCAAGTACGGCACAAACATACTATAGCTGACCAGTACGACACTTGATTCAAAAGACAATACATGAATTGCTGAGCAAAGATCATAGACAGAATCTGGCACAACTGCAACAGCAAATCCGGTAGTAATGCTAGGATCGATGTACTTTCTCACTTCCCTGACTTTAGTCAGCACAATTTGTTCGATCTGGATTTTTATCCTTCTCTGTTGGTCAGTATCATTGGATGCAGCGAATTGTTCTATCAGTGTTGTGGCGGTCCATTTGCTATCTATCGGAAGGACGAGATTGTTTGGCAGCCGAAGTCCGAACTCAACTGCTTTATTCCCGACGCGAAACTCCCGTACCTGCCACTCCGGGGGAAGCTTTGAGAAGACAGCTTCGAGTACGTTCTCTCCGGCTGCTCCTTTTGACTGAGTCCCAGCGATGACCATCTCTAACCGCTTTACCGATTCCGCGGTTTGCCGCTCCACATCATGCCAAGCCCTTGACTGTGTCTGCAACTCGAGCAACCCCTCCTGCGCACGCTGCAAATCTGCATGGATTGCTCTTGCAGTCGTCGACAGGTTGTCGGCGGTCGAACTTGTCGCCGCCAGATTGGTGGTAATTGATTGGAGCCGACGCTCAAGCTCGTCCTGACTTCTTTCAACCGTTGAAATCCGCTCGGTCAACCCGCGAAGTTCCACTTGAACGCCAACCATGGTCTTTGGCAGGACTTCTAATTGGCTCAACTTTTCAGAAACTACTTGAAGAGCTGTAGACAGACCAGCGCCGGTATTCGGCGATCTGAACTGCAGGACCAGCAACGCCAGCACGACGCCAAACACGAGCACCAAGAAGAGCAAGATGATCGCAGGCAGCATCGTATCCAGATCCCCTCTCAGCAAGTGAGTGAGTGTCCGACCGACAGGTAAAGTATGACTGCTGGTTGACACTGTGTTTCTACTCTGGAGCCGATAAGTTGTCAATGTGAAACATCTGTTCTCCGGTCGATAGACTGCTCAGTAACGATGCAATAAGAATCAGCCATCGTTGATAGGACGGATGGATGTTGGTCGAATTGCTTGATGGCGGCCACGACGGTCGGATCGAGGTCAATCCCCTCGTTTCACGGGCCAAGTAACCGCACGACAGTCCCCACAAGTCCGAGCCTGTGGCTTGCGCTAAAGACTCCCTGGAACGAGACAGCCGTCCCCTGAACTATCGGATCATTCCCGCCGGCCGGCACGTTCATCATGAACGGCGTCCTGGTATCAGGTTGGAGGACAAGCCGTTGCCTCCTTCTCGACCGTCCGATGACGACTTCCAGATCCGCTTGGAACGTTCGGTCCGCCGAGACACCAACCGTTATGAACGCATGGACCGCGTTCTGATGCGCTAATGGATCGCCGGTTGCACTTCCACCTCCCTGACCCAACATATGCGTCTGCTGATTCCCGGCAGCGAATACCGCGTCAGTATTCCGGTGCCTGAACGTGCCGCCTCTGATGCGAACACCGTCCAGCGCCGCACCCGCCCGAATCGGAAACCACGTCAACAGCCAGTCGACTTCGATGTTGTGCGCCGTAATCAACTCGACCAGGGATGTGTACTTGATCGCCGTCATTCCGTCCTCCCGTGCTCCGACAATCTGCCACGATTCCGGATGTTGCGGCTACTCATCGCCGTCACGCGCCCACGCCAGGAACGGCGTCGCGCACGGTCGACAGGGGTTGCGGTCTCTGCCATGATTGCGATATCCCCGATGGCGACCTTCCCACCCTGCCTGACGCGACGTGCTATGGAGCGGAGGAGCGCGCGATGTGGATTGAGACCGAGCCGGGCGACATGCTGATGGTGCGCTATAAGCTCTGCTTCCGGAAGGACGCACCAAACCCCGAGGACGGCCCCATTCGCGCGGTGCTGCGCGAGCACAACCTCAGCCCGAAGCGTCGCTGGACCGACGAGCGGGAGGGCGTCCGCTTCGAAGTGCTGCAATACGGCCAGTGCTACCTCGGTCGTGCCCTGCCGGTGATCGTGTCGATGCAGCAGCGGGGGATGGTCGCCGAGTCGGTCGCCTATTCGCTGGACACCGAGCCGGAACTGGCCGCGCTCGTCCGCGGGGTCGATGGCACCCTTCGGGCTGACCTCGTCTGGACGGTGGCGGGGGCGGTGCTGGATGGCAATGCGATCGGACCGACGCCCGACGACCCCGACCGGTCAATGATTGACCCGACGTTCCTGCGTGAGTCCGTCGCTAGTGCCCTCGCCGAACTCCAGGCGGCCGTCGCATCCTGACACCGGCGTAGCAGGCAGCGTGCCTTTTATGCCAACCCGGTGGTCAGCGCCCGCTCAGTGATCGCGGTGCCCCCTACCAGATCCTCTGAAGCCTGGCACAAGGGCGCTTTGGTCTTGCTCTCATCGGACGATATCCAACGCTCGGTACGCCGTCGTGCTGCCGTGTCGAGAATTCGCGCGGTATCACCTCACGCCCGAGATGATCGCCGCCTCCTTTCGCTGTCCGCGACCCGAATGATGCGATGGCCGTGGCCACAGCACCCGTTGTCATCCCTGGTAGAATGACTGAGAAAG
This sequence comes from Dehalococcoidia bacterium, assembly GCA_050184225.1. GTDB lineage: Bacteria > Chloroflexota > Dehalococcoidia > CAUJGQ01 > CAUJGQ01 > JBFXAN01. Next base: position 18,244 of record JBFXAN010000047.1, read on the forward strand.
GTAAACAATTATGGAGCACGAACGTCGCATCGATTCCCTTGCTCTCGCCCCGGATCAGCCGCTCGTCGGTGTGCTCGTCGACGAGGACGGCCGCCAGGTCGCGCGCTACTTCGCCGAGGACCGCGGCGGCGGCGCACCGCCGGGGTCGGACGCGACCCTCCAGGTGGCGCTCGCCGTGATCGGTGCCTGGAGCGACCTCGATTGGGAGGAGTTTTCGACCGAACTGGACCGCATCCGGCACGAAAGCCGGCCAACGCCGCCCATTGACTTCGACGAATGAGGCGATACCTGATCGACACCACCCCGCTCTCCGCCCTCGTCAGCAATCCTCCGCCCGCTGTCGCGCTGATCACCCCCTGGATGCACCAGCACGAGGCCGCGACCAGCATCCTCGTCTACGGTGAGGTGCTCGAAGGCCTCCAGGGCCGGCCGAACCCGCCCAACGGCACCGCGACCTGCTCACGCTGCTCGGGGAAATCACCCCCTACTTCGTCACTTACACGATCATGCAGCGCTACGCCGCGCTGCGCCGTCAGCTGCGTCCGCCCTACGGCCCCGGTCTGATCGGTGACATCGACACGCTCATCGCCGCCACGGCGCTGGAGTATGAGCTCGCCCTGGTCACAACCGATAGCGACTTCACCCGCGTTCCCGGCCTCAGTCTGCTCCTGTTGGATCGGGCGACCCTGACCCCACGATCCACCAGGACCTGACTGCTCCCTGCGCCCGCTCCGGGCTGAACCGCCGGAGTCCATACCTGAAAAGCTCCCGACCGCTCTGGTCGTCCTCGCTTACCTATCCCTCTTGCCCCGCGTAGTACAATGAGTGAGGAAGGCAAACAATTATGACGCGTGAACTCGCTCCCATCGATATCCGCCAGATCCCCGAACTCGCCCGCCTCGTTGACGAAGTGCGCGCCAGCCGCAAGCCCCGGCGCATCGTCCGCGACGATGAAGATGTCGCCCTGCTCGTGCCGGCGCCGGCATCGTCGACCGCTGAGTACGAGCGCGCCGCCCGGCCCCGTCGCTTTCCGAAAGGCGGCCTCGTCGCCGCCACCGCCGGCATTGTTCAGTACGACGGCCCGACCTTGAGCCTGGAGGAGGAACGCGCGGCCTTCGAGCAGGGCGTCGCTGACGAGGCACGGGAGAGCCTCGGCGCGTAATGGCTGAAGACCTCCCCTTCGTCGACGCCAACATCTTCCTGCGCCATTTCCGCCAGGACCACGCCGAGCACTCGCCCCGGGCCACGGCGTTCTTGCAGCGCATTGAGACCAGCGACGAGCGTGCCCGCACCGCGGATACCGTCGTCTTCGAGACGGTCTTCTTGCTGGAGCGCACCTATCGCGAACCCCGTGCCACGATCCGGGATATCCTCCTTCCCTTCCTCCTGCTGCCGAACATGGTGCTGCCGAACAAGCGGCGCATGCATCGTGCCTTCCGGCTGTACGTCGCTCATCCGAAGCTCTCTTTTGCCGGTTGCTTCCACATCGCCCTGATGGAAGGACTCGGCCTGTCGGTGATGGCCAGCTTCGACCAGAAGATTAGCCAGGTCCGCACGATTACCCGTAGGAGCCGGATCGTCAGGGACAGCTCTCCTGACTGCTCCCCGCACGCCACTGGCGCCAGGGATCCCACGCACGAACCAGCTCAGGCCAACCAGCGACACCACCCTCGCCGCCGACGATAGCTTCAGTGCGCGCTTCGTCGCGATCGTGACAGCAGCGGTTCTTCAGCTCGCTGATAATGCTACTGGCTTGAGAGTTTCTCGGCAGGTTATTGATCAGCGCCGGCACCGCGAGCGGTGACACCGATTAACTCGAAATCACGCAGCAAACGATCGAGGCGGCCATCATCTTCGACTTCGAGTAACACGGTGTCTCCGGCGAGGACTCGATCGGTGGAACGTTTCGCCTCGGGCAGTCTCAGGTGAGCGTGGTCTTGAAGGAGCTTCGTGAGCCGGATCTTGTCGAATCCTGCCCGCCAGCCCGTGATGACTATTCTCGCCATATCACGTCACCTGAATCCTTATCGATCGCGACCGTCCATCTCCCAGGTAATCGCGATCGCCCCCTGCACGCTGCGGGAGGCGGGACAGGCACGCTCGTGCACCGCCAGCGCCCGCTCCACTGCTGCCCGCTGCTCCGGCTCCACCGCCAGCGTGTAGCGCGCGTGCACCGACGCCAGTCGCACTCGGCCCTCCCGCCGCACCACCTGGCCCTCGACCACCGCCCGCATCCCGGACGAGTCCACCCGTCGCGCCGCCAGCGTCCCCTGCAACGTTCCCACCAGGCACCCAGCCAGCGCCATCACGAGTTGGTCCAGCGCCCGCACCCGTACCGTTCCCGCGCCAAGTTCCGGCGAAACCTCCCCCGGCGGCAGGTGCGTCAGCTCCGGCTCGAACACCCGGCCGAAGATCGCGTGCGCCTCCGGTTCCGCTGCCGCTACCACACCCACCCGCGCCACATAGAGCAAGTCATCCGCGCCATCATCGAGAGCCGTTGCTTCGTCGCCCATACACGCCATCCTGCGATTATCTAGTCGTCACACCGACCTGTCCCCTTCAGTCCACATCACACACGCATTGGGGATCGGGTCGCATAATGTAGCCTTGGAGGATGCGATATGGCCGGGCGAGTGCGACATCAGTTGGTTGCATCATGTACGCGCCGCGTGCCGCACCACAGTCTGCCCTATCGCCACCCAACACCCGACGACCTCCCGGCGCTCGCCGCGCTCATGCTCGACGCCTACCAGGGTACAATCGACGACGACGGGGAAACGCTCGATGATGCGCTGACCGAGGTGGCATCGTACTTCAATCTCGAATCGGTCCCACCCATCCTCGACTGTAGCTTCATCGCGCTCGATGGCGACCGTGCCACCAGCGCCTCGCTGATCCGACTCTGGAACGCCACACCACTGGCCGCCTACGTCTACACCGGCCGCGGATGGAAGAACCGTGGCCTCGCCGCCGCTTTGCTGCAACTCAGCATCAACGCCCTCGCGCGCAACGGCTACCAGTCCCTTACCCTTTGGGTGACCGCCGGTAATGCCCCCGCCGAATACATCTATCGAAAGCTCGGCTTCCGCGAGGTAACCACTCCTGGGTCATGAGCACATCGGTACAGCCGTGCGGGAAACGCCGATATCCGGCATGATGGGTCGCAGTTGTGACCTCATTCCCGAATCCTCACGTGTCGAGCGTCCCCGCTAGGAGCCAGCCACTATGCGTCGCGCCCTCGTCGCCTTGCTGCTCGCCATCGTTGCGACCGCCCCGTCCGTCAACGATGCGACCGCCTACGAAACGTGGTGTGCCGATGATCCGATCGTCGTCGTGGACGGCCACCTCCTCCACATCCAGGTGCAGATGCCGCTCGCCGAACTGCTGGCGATGCGCTCGACCCGGTTGACGGTGGTGATCCCCCAGAACGTGGGCGGCTTCGTGCTGCTCGATGACATTAGCGTGTTCCCCATGCAAACGAGCGTCGCCGCCCGGGGACCGATCTGGGCCGGCACCGGCCCGCTGCCGGTGACCGTTGTCGTCGAGGTCGATGCCACCAAGAGCTACCCGATTCGTGTCGTGGCCAAGCCCGTCACCCCGCTCACGCGGCTGCTGGCCCCGCCGGTGACGGCCATCGGGACGACCAACCGGCGCCTGGAGCTGCCGCTGACACTCGGGGGCTGAGCCATGGCCACGCCGGCGCGCCGCCTACCGGCGCGCGTCTACGCCTATGTCGTCGTGGTTGTGCTCCTCGCGCTGCTCCTCCTCCCCCTGAGCGCGCGGAGCACCGGACTCAGCAGCGGCGCCGTGGCGGCCTTCCAGGCGGTGGCGCTCGCGGTGCAGATCGCCCTGGCCCACCGGTGGCGGGTGGAGGTTGGGGCGAAGCGCAAGACCAACGCCGGCACGGCGCCCGAGGTGGCGGCGGTGCTCCTCCTGCCCGGCCTGCTCCCCACGCTGGTTCTGGCGATCGGGACGGTCGCCGGCGAAAGCTGGCACGGCGTCCGGGTCGTGCAGCGCGTCTTTAATGCGGCCGTGGCGGTCCTGCGGGCGACGGCGGGTGTCGTCGTGTATGCGTGCGTGCTGCAGCTCGGGCCAGCCTCGGTCGCCGACCTTGTCGCACCGCTTGCGGCCGCGGCGGTGATGTATGCGAGCACGCTGGTCCTGGTCCGGGGCATTGTGGCGGTGCAGACGCGCGGACCCTTGCTTGACCGGGCGTCCCTGCCGCCCCGCGAGCTGGTCGTGACCGAGGCGGCGCTCAGTCTGAGCGGGATTCTGGCAGCGCTGGCCGCGGCGGACCATGCCTGGGCGGTGCTGCTGTTGCTGGCGCCCGCTGTGCTTGGGGTGCAAGCGGCGCGCACCACCAGCGCCCTGCAGGCCAATGCGTTGCTGACCCACCGGGCGACGCATGACGCGCTCACCGGCCTCCCCAACCGGGCGTTGTTCACGGAGCACCTCGGCCAGAGCCTGGCGACGGTCGCGGACGGGGAGCCAGGCGGGGCGGTGCTCGTGCTGGACCTCGACCGGTTCAAGTGGATCAATGATGCGCGCGGTCATCAGGGCGGCGATGCAGTCTTGCGCGAGACAGCGGCGCGGCTGCGCGCCAGCATGCCACCGCAGGCGCTGGTCGCGCGCTGGGGTGGTGATGAATTTGCGGTGCTGCTCCCACCGGGCGGCGGGCCGGCGCCGGCCGTGGTCGCGACCGAGACGGCCGAGCGGATCCTCACGGCGCTCCGCGAACCGATGCGGCTCGATGGCAGGCCGATTGCGACGACCGTGAGTATCGGGATCAGCGTATTCGCCGGCGCCGTCCGGGATGCCGAAACCCTCCTGCACGACGCCGACCTCGCGATGTACGCGGCGAAGGCGGCCGGGCGCAATACCTACCGCCTCGCTGGACCAGCCTACGCTCATCCGTGACGGGCGTGCCGACCTGCTCCGGCAACGTTCCGGCTTGGAACGTCCGGACTCGGTCGCTGCAGCGATGGATCCCTCGTCGCGGCGGGACAGAATCGCAAGCGCTGGCTCTGACGAATGGGCTGGGGGACGGCGCCACAGGCCGGCCGGGAACCCTTGACGCTCTCACCTTCGACACCCGTGAGCGCCATCTGATCCCGGTCTCTGAATTCCACCGGCTCTCGGCGTCGGGGGCTTTCAGCACGCTGGTTCCTTTGTGAGACGGACGGGCATCGTCGCGGACCCGCTGGTTATGAGGTAGCGGGCGGGTCAGGCTGCAGGCCGTGCAACCAGATCTGGACGAGGCCGGCGATCGTCTCCTCCGGGGTCGCAGCGGTCCCGCCGACCTCCGCCCAGAACTGGGGCTGCACCGCCACGGCCAGCAGCAGCGGCCCCACCAGCGCCTGCACCGCTGTCAGCGGGTCCGTCTGGCGCAGCTGCCCCGCCGCCATCTGGCCGCGCAGGTAGTCGGTCAGCGCCGCGTATGTCCCCGCCAGCACCGCCCGCGCCGGCGCACTCTCCGGCCCGGCCAGGATCGCCTCTGCCATCACCGCCCGCAACACGCCACGCTGGGCGAGCAGCCGGGGGATCGCGGCAGTCACCAACTCGGGCAGCGCCTCCACCGCCGGCCGGTCGGCAGCCGCGGTCAAGAACCGGTCCAACGCCGGCAGCGGCGCGCGGCTCTCGGCCAGGGCGGCGAGCAGCTCGGCCTTGCCGGGGAAGAGCCGGTAGAGCGTCGCCCGCGACACCGCCGCCCGCGCGGCGACGGCGTCCATCAGCAGCCGCGCAAACCCGACCTCGTCGAGCATTGCCGCCGCCGCATCCAGCAGCCGCGCCCGCGCATCCGGCTCGGCGATGTAGCCGGCCTCCCGTAAGAAGGCCCGGTGCGAGCCACCGACCAGCCGGTAATAGCTCCTGCGCGAGATGCCCACCGCCGCCGCCAACTCGTCCGGCGTGGGCACGGCGCCCGCCGCCAGCCGCGCCCGCGCCTCAGCCAGCACCCGCTCCCGCAACGCCGCGTCCGCCATCACTTCCCTCCTGACTCAGTATGCCAGAAAACTGCTTGACATGACATGCGACGCGACGTATTGTCTTGTGCATCATACATCGCACTTCGCCGTCGCGTGGTCCGGTACCGAACGGCGATGCTAAAGAGTTGGATGTATAAGGCGTGGGCTGGCCCATCCGACGATGGCCAGCACACCCATACATCACTCGTTGAGAATCTCCGCCGGGCGGGGCCGGGCGGGTAATCGCGGAGAGTGGTTCGATGGACAAGTGGTGGCGACGTGTCGGTGTGGTGGTCGTCGTTCTCGTCATGGCGACGCTGGCGTCCGCGGCCGGTCCCGCATCACCGGCCGCCGCGCAGGCGCCGCAGACCTGGCAGGTGCTGGTCAACAACGTCAGCCCCGAGGGCCGGAACTGGAGCTTTAACGCCTTCTACCCCGACTCTCTCCAGGCACACCCGGGCGACACGATCGTCTTCACGCTCGCGTCGAATCCGCAGGCCTTCCACACCGTAATGATCATGGAGCAGGGCCTTACCCCGCTGGAGATGTGGGCCGGCTTTGCCGGCGGCTTCGCCCAGCCCAACCCACTGCGGCGGGATCAGCCCCAGAGTACCCGCATGGGAGATGAGCACGGCGCGCGAGTGATGCGACCGGGCGACCCACTGCTGGGGCAGCAACTCCAGAGCACTTTCTTCAGTAGCGAACGTACCACTGAAGACGACGCGCCCCCCTGCGGGCGCACCGGCGGGGAGCCGTGCTCGATCGAATACACCGGCGACGTGAACTTCGGCACCAACTCCGGCGTGCTCTTGAACCCGCCGCCGGGCGGCCAAGGCAACACCTCGTTCACGGTCACGCTGTCGCCGGACCTGCCGCTTGGCGCTTACTACTTCATGAGCCTGGTGGACGGACCGCCGATGAGCGGGCGGATTGATGTCCTGCCTCCGGACCAGCCAGTGCAGAGCGCCGCGGTGGTGCAGGCCAATGCCCAGCGCCAGTACGAGGCCGATCTGGCCTGGCTGGCCAGGCATGATCGCGTCACCAATCCCACGGAGGAGTCGCGTCCGGACGGCACCAAGATCTGGCACGCCGACGCGGGAAGCGGTAGTCCCGACCTACGGCTGTCGATCAACGCGTTCTCCCCCGCGCAGATGGTGGTGATAGCGGGCGACACAGTGGTCTGGACGAACCGCAGTCCGTGGGTGGTGCCGCACACCGTCAGCGGCTTCATCACCAGCCCCGACGGGATGCTGCCGGACCTCTACCCGTTCCAGCCGCTGTGCGTGGACCCGGACGGCACCGAGCATTTGCCGCCGCCCGGCAGCTTCCCGCCCGACATCTGGAATACCTGTATCGGCAGCGAGGCGAACAACTTCAACGAGTTCAGCCAGCCGTCGGCCCCCTCCGGCGATCCGTTCACCGATGGGGCGCGAACCTCGGGCCTCCTGCTCAACCAGGAGTACCTGGACAGCCCGACCGGCGATGGCCTGCCCTTCTCGAGCAGCTACGCCGTCACCTTCCCAAACGTGGGGACCTACGCCTACGTCTGCGTGCTCCATCCGGGCATGGAGGGGGCCGTCGTGGTGTTGCCCAAGCCGTTGCCCCGCTGATCGGGGCGAATACGCGAGACTGCCGCGTTCCCCGCCGCAGCGCGGGAACGACCGAAAGGGAAAATGCGATGGACCGTCAACTGGACCGTCTTTTCAACGCCGCTCGACAGCGCGGACGGGATGCGCTCCCCCGCCGACCGGTGGGCCGCCGCGACCTTCTGAAGCTCGCCGCCGGTGCCACGGCCTTCGGTCTGGTGGGTGGCGGGATCATCCTGCCGCGCGGCGGCGCACCGCGCGCTGCCGCCGCGGAGCCGCTGACGCAGCCTGAGGTCCGCACCAGCCGCGACGGCCTGCTCGACACGACGCTGACGACGAGCGTGCAGCCCGTGGCGGTGGCGGGACGGACGGCGATCATGTCCACCTACGAGGGTAGCGTCCCTGGGCCGACGCTGCGCGTGCGCCCGGGCGACCGGCTGCGCATCAACCTGGTGAACAACCTGGAACAACTGCCGGACGGGCTGCCGCCGAGCAACCCCTTTCTCTGCACCGTGCCGGACCGGATGCGCAACGATCCCGACCCCGAGACCACCTGTGACACCAACCTGCACACGCACGGGTTCCACGTCTCACCGTCCGGCAACTCGGACAACATCTTCGTCCGGATCAAGGCCGGCGAGAGCTTCCAGTACGAGTACCAAATACCAGACAACCATCCCTCGGGCGTCTATGCCTATCACCCACACCTGCACGGCACCTCGCACATCCAGTCCTTCGCCGGGTTGGGGGGCGCGATCATCGTCGAGGGCGACCTCGACCGCCTGCCCGGTGTCGCCGGGGTGCCCGAGCGGCTGATGGTGCTGCAGGCGACGCAGTTCACACGCGATGGTGGCAGCGTACGGGACTTCGGCGACGGGCCGGCAATGACCGGCGGCGACGGCACGCAGCAAAGGAGTTATCTGCGCCTCGTCAACGGTCAGCTCAACCCGACGATGACGATCCGGCCCGGCGAGACGCAGCGCTGGCGCATCATCAATCTCACGCCGAACGTCACCTACCGCCTGCACCTGGACGGCCATCAACTCCACCAGATCGCCAAGGACGGCACCACCCTGGCCGCTCCCTGGACCCGCGATGAGATCGTGATGTCGCCCGGCGAGCGGGTGGAGGTGCTGATCCAGGCCGGCGCGGCGGGGAGTTACGCGTTGCGCACACTGCCCATCGCCACGGGGTTCACCACGCAGGTGGACGCCGCGCTGGCGACGCTGGTGTCGACCGGTGAGGCGATGACGCCGCAGCCGCTGCCCACCACGCTGATGCCGTTCGATGACCTCTCCAACGCCCGGATCGACGGGCGGCGCCAGGTCACCTTCCAGATCAAGCCACCGATCGGCGGGTTCCTGGGTGCGTTCCAGGTCAGCGGCCAGGACTTCGACGGGGCCCGCGACGACCATGTCGTGCGGCTCAACACGACCGAGGAGTGGACGATCCGCAACTCCTCCACCGTGTGGCACCCGTTCCACATCCATATCAACCACTACCAGGTCGTGGCAATCAACGGCCATCCCGTGCCGGTGCGCTCCTGGGAGGACACGACCCCCGTGCCGCCCTTCGGCGACATCACGATCCGCACGCGATTCCTCGACTTTCCCGGCCGCTGGGTCTTCCACTGCCATATCCTCGTTCACGAAGACAACGGAATGATGCAGACTGTCCTGGCCCTGCCCTGACCCGGTACGGGACCGGGCCGGCCCAAGCACGACAAAGGCGCCACGCAAGAGGGGAAATGGAACGATCGGCTGCGCTGCGGGTCTGCCACGCGGGAGCGCTCAAGGCGGTCCTCGGCGACGAGATCGTCCCGGCCCTGAAGGACGCCAGCGGCTGTGAGATCGAGCTCCACGGCGGTCAGTCGGTACGGCTGGCGAACGAGTTGCGGCGAGGAACATTGGTCGCCAACCTGTTCTTGAGCGCTAACGCGCAGGTGAATACGTTGCTCGCCGGGCCGGAGAATGGCGATCTGGTCGACAGCACCGTGTTGCTGGCGGCGACTGACCTGGTGATCGTCTACAGCCCACGCAGCCGCTTCAGCGACGTGCCCCACATGGCCGCCCGCGGTGCGTTGCCATGGTATGAGGCACTTCTGGCGGCGGTGCTACGGTACACACAGAACCCGGGGCTGGCAGATGTGTTCGTGCGCGAGCTGCTGTCGGAAACCGGGCGTGCCGCCCTGGCGCGGCACGGTTTTTCCCCAATTCCGTCGGCGGTGACCGCGTAGGTGGGCCTATGCCGGAGCCGAACTTTCGGTTCGACGATCAAGCGGACATCTATGACGAGCGGGCCGGGCTTGGCCCATCAGTTGGCCGCACCGTCGCCGCCGCGGTCGTCGGGGCCGTTGGTCTGCGCCCCGGTGAGCGCATCGCCGAGATCGGCGCCGGCACCGGCGCGATCGGACTCCACCTCACGGAGCTGGCCGCGGGCTACATCGGGCTCGACCTCTCTCGGCCGATGCTCGTACGTTTTCGGCGTGAGTCCGCACAACCACCCGCGCTCGTCGAGACGGACTGCAACCAGACCTGGCCCCTGGCCACAGCGGCGACGGCCGCCGTCTTCGCCTCGCGCGTCGTCCACCTGCTCGATGCTGCTGCCGTTGTTCGTGAGGTGCTGCGCGTCTGCCGGCCGGGCGGGCGCTTCGTGGTCGGCCGTGTGAATCGGGACGAGGATGGCATCAAGGAGCGGTTGCGTCGTCAGCGCCAGATCCTCCTCCGGCAGGCGGGCGTCGCGCCGCGCGACGGCGCCGAGGGCACGCGGCGCTTCGTGGAGCAGTGCATCGCCGCCGGCGGGACCTCCCTCGGCCGGCGCACAGTCGCCGCGTGGCAGGGCATAGTCTCGCCCGCCGAGGTGCTCGCCGGCTGGGCGCCGCTGTCGCGCATGGGCTCCATCACCCTCGATCTGCCGCGCCGCGCCGCCATCCTCGACGCGTTGCGCGGCTGGGCGCAGCAGGAGTACGGCGACCTGGACCGCCCGCGGCCGTTTGGCGAACGCTATACGATCGAGGTCGTGCGCCTGCCGTAGCGCGGCGGACCGTCTTTGCACAGGAGGCCCAATGCAGAACGAGATCCTGACCCAACTCGGCGCCGCCCTCGTGAGTGGCTCCCTCACCGACGAAGCACTGCTCGCCGAGACCGGCACCCAACCGCTGGTGCCGATCCTGCCCGATGCCAACGTGGTCAAGATCGGCGGCCAGAGCTTCATCGACCGTGGTCGCGCCGCCGTCTTCCCGTTGCTCGACGAACTGGTCGAGAACCTGGCCCACCACAAGATGATCATCGGCACCGGCGCCGGCACCCGCGCCCGCCACGCCTACAGCGTCGGCCTCGATCTCGGCATGCCCACCGGCGTGCTCAGCATCCTCGGCACCTTCGTGAGCATGCAAAACGCGCGGATGCTGCACTACCTCCTGGCCAAGCATGGCATCCCGTTCATCGAGCCGGCCCAGTTCGCCCAGTTGCCGCTGTACCTCGAGGAGCGCCGGGCAGTGGTCTTTTTCGGGATGCCGCCCTACATCTACTGGCAGCCCAACCCGGCGATCGGACGCATCCCACCGAACCGGACTGACACCGGCGCCTACCTGGTCAGTGAGGTCTTTGGCGCGCGCTCGATGATCTACGTCAAGGACGAGGACGGCCTCTACACCGCCGACCCGAAGAAGGACCCACACGCGACCTTCATCCCCCAGATCACCGTCGCGGAGCTGGAGGCGCTGGATCTTGACGACGTCGTCGTCGAACACAGCGTGCTTGCTCTGATGAAGAACGCGCAACACCGCCGCTCGATCCAGGTGATCAACGGACTCAAGCCCGGCACCCTCAGCCGCGCCCTGAACGGCGAGCCGGTGGGCACGCTCATCACCGCGTGAGCCCTCGAAAGGCGAAGTACGGATGACAGACGAATCTCCCAGCCGCCCGCCCGTCCGCCCACCGGACCAGCGCCATCACGTCCGCTCGATCCTGATGCGTGAGAGCCTGCTCGACAAGGGGGTGATGGCCTCCACCGAGACCGCGGTCGTGCGCATGCTGCCATACTGCCATGTGGTCAAGGTCGGCGGCCGCTCCATCCTGGACGGGGGCAAGGCGACGACCTACCCGCTGGTAGAGGCGATCGGCGCCGCCCTCCAGGAGCGCAAGCTGATCATCAGCACGGGCGGCGGTGTGCGCAGCCGTCATGTCTTTTCGATCGGCATCGACCTCGGCCTGCCCGCCGGCGTCCTCGCCCAGCTCGCGATCGCCGACGCCCTCGGCAACGCGCACATGCTCGGCACGCTGCTGGCACCGTATGGGGTCGTTGCCATCCCGCCGGAGATCTTCGGCCACCTGTTGCCGCTCTTCATTCAGGCAGCCCCTGGCGTGATCTTCAACGGCGACCCGCCCTTCTCGATCTGGGAGCACCCACCAGGATTGGGGCGGATCCCGCCGCACCGCTCCGATGCCGGCTCCTATCTGCTGGCGGAGTGCTTCGGCTGCGAGACGATGACGTTGGTCAAGGACGTGGACGGCCTCTACGACCGCGACCCGCGGGAGTATTCGGACGCCCGCCTGATTGACACGATCACGGTCGCCGAGCTGCGCGAGCGCAACCTGCCGACGCTGCCCTTCGACCGAGCGCTGATCGACCTGCTCAGCAACGCCCGCCTCGTCAAACGCTTTCAGATCATCAACGGCCTCGAACCGGATCGGCTGGCCCGCGCGCTCCGCGGCGAGCACGTCGGCACCATCGTCCGCAAAGACGAATCCTCCTGACTATCCAACCGGTGGGCTGCGCAGGAGGTAGTTTGTTAGGAACGGGTTGGACGGTCTCGCCCCACCACCGATCGCCGTTTTGCCCGGCGGGCAGTTCACGGCAAGCAATTCGGAGGACGACTATGACAGACGCGTGCCTGTTTCGCGAGGCGAACGTGTTTGACGGCCGGTCGGCGACGCTGATCGAGCGCGCCGACGTGCTCGTCGAAGGTGACACGATCACGGCCGTGCATCAGGGCCGGCTGGACATCGCCGAGGGCGTCACGATCGTCGAATGCGGTGGGCGAACGCTGATGCCGGGCCTGATCGACCTGCATACCCATCCCAGTTTCAATCTGCCCGTGGACCGGACCACCGATGCCTCCCTCTGGCTCCGGGGCATGTCGCTGGCCAAGACGCTGGAGATGTACCTCGCCCAAGGCTTCACGACGATCCGCGAGACCGGCGGCGCCTGCACGGCGGAGACCGCCCTTGCCTGCGACCGCGGGCTCGTGGCCGGCCCGCGACTCTATCCATCCGGCGCGTTCTTGTCGCAGACCAGCGGCCACGGGGACTTCCGCCGGCCCCAGGCCCCACATCCCAGCATGACGGCCTGTTGCGGCGACATCTCGCAGGGTGGCTTCTCGTACCTGGTGGACGGGCCGGATGAGGTCCGCAAAGCGGCGCGCGAGAACCTGCATCGCGGCGCGACACAGCTCAAGATCATGGCGGGGGGCGGTGTGGCCTCACCGGTCGACCCGATCCACACCACCCAGTTCCGGCCCGAGGAGATCCGCGCGGCCGTCGAAGTGGCCGAGGATTGGGGGACATACGTCACCGCCCACCTCTACCACGACCGTTCCGCGCGCCGCTGCATCGAGAACGGCGTCCGCTGTATCGAGCACGGGCACCTGCTCAGCGACGAGACGGTCGCGATGTGCGCCGATCTCGGCATCCCGATCGTCGGCCAGGCGGTCACCTACACCGTCATGTCCGAGATCGGTTCCGAGATGGGCCTGGGGGCGGGCAACCTGAGCAAGAACACCGAGATCCTGCAGCAGTTCGGTCATCTCTTCGGCCTGATCCGCGAGCGGGGCGTCCGGATCGGCTTCAGCTCCGACCTGATCGGCGGCCAGCAGCACCAGGTGAACCGCGAGTTTGTCCTCCGCAAGCCCTACTTCAGCAACCTCGAGATCCTGCGCCAGGCGACCGCCGAGTCGGCCGACATCCTGCGCCTATGCGGTCCGCTCGACCGCTATGGCAGATTCGGTGAGGTCCGCGAAGGCTGGCTGGCCGACCTGATCGTCGTGGATGGCAACCCACTGGACGATGTCGGTCTGCTGGAGGATCACGCTCGACGCCTGTTGGTGATCATGAAGGGCGGCCGGATCTACAAGGATCTCAGCGATGGCAATCATCCCCCGCGTCCCTAACTCGACCGCCGCGCTTCGACCGCGCCGCCTACCACGAACGGAATCAGGTCGTGCGGCTGATTTGCCCGCCTCAAGGAGCGCGGCCGCATCGCCACTGTCGCCGCGGGAAACGACCATGCCGACCTCACCGTGGTACCATGCGTTCGTCACCATCACCACCGTCTTCGGGACGGGCCGCCCGCAATGAACTACCGGAGCCCCCTGTCTCTCAGGCGGTGCGCCTGCCGCCGGCTCCGCCTACCGGCGCTCCCGGCGGGTCTCGGCCTGCTGATGCTGATCCTGACGGCGTGCCTCGAGCCGGGGAACCCCACGGCGTTCTATCAACCGCCCACGCCACTGCCGGACGGGCCGCCCGGAACCTTGCTGCGCGTCGAGCCGCTCCGGACCGCACCAGCGGGCGCCCAGGGCTGGCGCATTCTCTATCGTTCGACCAATGTGGGGGACCAGCCGATCGCCGTGAGCGGAGTGGTGTTCGTGCCGGACGGCGCGGCCCCGGCTGAGGGGCGGCCGGTGGTCGCCTGGGCGCATGCCACGACCGGGGTGGCACGCCGGTGTGCACCCTCACTGCGGCCTGCCGCTCTCGCCACTCGGATCCCGGGTCTCGACACCTTCCTGGCCGCGGGCGCGGTCGTGGTGGCGACCGACTATCCCGGCCTGGGCACGCCCGGGCCGCACCCTTTCCTGATCGGCGAGAGCGAAGCGCGGGCGGTGATCGACAGTGTGCGGGCGGCGCGGGAGCTGGACGATGCTGAGGCCGGGGCCAGCTTCGCCGTGTGGGGGCACTCCCAGGGCGGTCAGGCCGGCCTCTTTGCCGGCCAGATCGTGGAGAGCTATGCCCCGGAGCTGTCGCTCGTTGGGGTGGCAGCGGCAGCACCCGCCTCGGAGCTGGCCGAGTTGCTCCATCACGACGTCGCCACGCTCGAGGGGCGGGTGCTCGCCGCGCTGGCTTTCGTTGCTCTGTCGGAGATCATTCCGGAGGCGTCCCTCACCCGCCTGGCCAGCACGCGCGTCGCGCGGCAGATGCGCGCCCTGGCGCGCGGCTGCGTCGAGACGACGCCCGAGGGCTTGGCCGAGGTGGTCGGCGGGATAACCCTGGGCCTCACCTTCTTAGAGGTGGCGCCGACCAGGACCGAACCCTGGCGAAGCATCCTGGCGACGAATACGCCCAGCGGCGACCTGGGCGGGGTGCCGCTGCTGCTCGTGCAGGGCGAGAGCGACTCGATCGTGCGGCCGGTGGTGAGCGAGCGCTTCGCCCAAACGGCCTGCCGACGTGGCACGCCCGTCCTCCTGCGCCTGTACCCGGGGCAGAGCCATACGACGATCGCCCACCACGCCGCCGCCGATGTGGCGGCGTGGATCGCCGACCGCTTTGCCGCCCAGCCGGCGCCCTCCAGTTGCACCGATCTCCGCTGATCGATCTCGCGGAGGACCGACCATGCGCCGCCTGCTTACCGTCCTGCCGCCGGCCACGGACCGTCAGGTCAGGGTGATGGCCTGTGGAAGATAGACCTCATGGGCAGGATAGAAGGTCACCTCTGGCTGGACGGCGATACCGAGTTGTGCCATCGCCGGCCCCAGCCGCTCCGCCCCGAAGGTATTGAAGGACTCCTCGCTCTCCCAGGCATCGACGTTGTAATTGTCGTCCCCCACCCACCAGGCGAGATGTGCCAAGCCGCCGGCCGGTTGCTGCTCCAGCCAGCCCACGGCCGCCCGCACCGCGTCATATTGCTCGCGTGAAACCCCACGCAGAACCACCTGGGCCACGACCGCCATGCCAGTACCTCCTCGTGTTGCTACACCCCATACGGCCGCCGTCACGTAGCGGATCAACAGCGCCGCGCAGGCCACGAAGCGAGGCGCGCACGCGGCTAATTCGGTCGAGTATCCCCTAAACCAAAGCCAGGCTCAAACCCGCGGTCGCCGGACACACATTCATGAATCCTTTGCGCCCTTTGCGTCCTCTGCGCCTTTGCGGTTCAAAAGGCGGTGAGTTACAACCGACGTGAGGTAGCATAGTCGAGCGTGGAGGATGTCGATGGGAATCAGAACCGGGCAGCAGTATCTAGCCGGCCTGCGCGACGGCCGCGCGGTCTGGCTGGATGGTGAGCGCGTCGCCGATGTCACCGCCCACCCGCAGCTCGCCCGCACCGCCCGCACGATCGCCGCGCTTTACGACCTTCAGCACAAGCCCGCGCTTCAGGAGCAGATGACCTTCTCCTCGCCCACGTCCGGCGACCCGGTCGCCCTTTCCTATCTCATCCCGCAGACCCTTGATGATCTGTTGCGGCGCCGCCGCGCGCTGGAGATCGTCGCCGAGTACTCGAACGGCATGCTCGGCCGCTCGCCCGATTATGTGAACATCCAGGTCAGCGCCTCTGCCGCCTGCCACGCCGTCTACGGCGCCAAAGAGAAACGCTTCGGCGACAACCTCCGCGCCTATCACGAATATATCCGCGAGCACGACCTCGCCCTCACCCACACCTTCGGCCACCCCCAGGTCAACCGCGGCGCCGCCATCGGCGCCCAGCCCGACCCCTATATCCCCGTCGGCGTCGTCGATACCACCGCCGACGGCGTCATCGTCCGCGGCGCCAAGCTGCTCGCCACCCTCGCCCCCTTCTCCGACGAGCTCTTCGTCCCGCCCTACCGTCCGCTCCAGGAGAGCGAGGCGATCTACGCCCTCGGCTTCGCCATCCCGACGAACACCCCCGGCCTCTCCTATATCTGCCGCGAGAGCTTCGACACCGGTCGCTCCCTCTACGACCAGCCTCTCTCCGGCCGCTACGAGGAGATGGACGCCCTCGCCGTCTTCGACGATGTCCTCATCCCCTGGGAGCGCGTCTTTGCCTACAACGATGTCGAGACGCACAACCGGATCGTTACCCACGCGCCGATGTGGCCGCAGTACATGCAGCAGGTCGCGGTCAAGGACATCGCTAAGCTCCAGTTCATCCTCGGCATCACGAAAAAGGTCGTCGACGCGATCAACATCGGCGTCCACGCCCATGTCCAGGAGAAGGTCGCCGAGATCGTCGACACGCTCGAAATGGTCCGCGCCCTCCTCCGCGCCGCCGAAGCCGACGCTGGTCCCGGCTACGGCGAGGGCATCTGGCCCGCCGAACAGCCCTGGGTCGTCCTCCGCCACTGGTTCCCCGACGCCTACACCCGCGTGATCTGGATCGTCGAACAGCTCTGCGCCTCCGGCTTGATGCTCACCCCGACCGAGGCCGACGTGCGCGGCCCAATCGGCGACGTGATCGCCCGTTATTACCAGGGCGCGAGCACCGACGCCGAAGCCCGCATCCAACTCTTCCGCCTCGCCTGGGACCTCACCGGCACCCAGTTCGGCTCCCGCCAGGCCCTCTACGAACGCTTCTTCAATGGCGACATCGTCCGCCTGCGCCAGGGTCGCTACCACACGTATGATTACGGCCCGGCCGTGGCGATGGTCGATGAATTCTTGAAGCGGGTGGCAGCGGACGAACCGGCCCTCACCCCCGACCTCTCTCCCGTCGGGACGGGAGAGGGGAGTACTGATTGACCATGAACTCAGCTTAGCGACTGGTTAGTGCACGCCAGGGTTAGAGCAGAGGTTCACGGCAGCCCTCGACCCTTCGTCTGCGACAGCAGGCGAGGGGGCGAGGGCTGCCAGGGGTGAGGGCCGCTCCGGCTATCCGATCGCGCCTGACCCACGCAGCGACTCAATCCGGGCATCGTCGTAGCCAAGCGAGCGCAGCACATCGTTCGTGTGCTGGCCGGGCAGCGGCGCCGTGCTCCGCACCGTTCCCGGCGTCTCTGAGAACTTCGGCGCGATGCCGACCTGCTGCACCGTCCCGATCTCCGGATGCTCGACTTCCACCACCATCCCCCGCGCCCGGTTGTGCGGGTCAGCGAGTACCTCGTCCAGGCGCAGCACCGGCGCGGCGCAGATGTCGGTCTTTGAGAGTTCCGCAAACCACTCCTGCCGCGTCTTCTTCTTGAACTCGGTACGGAAGTGCTCGAAGATCTCCGGATACTTTTGCTGGTCATACTCGTGGGGGATGAAGTCCTCGCGTCCCATCGCCCGGCAAAGGTTCTCCCAGAACCACGGTTCCAGCGAGCCGAGGCTGAACCACTCGCCATCTGCGCATTCATAGGTGTTGTAGTGGGGCGCGCCGCCGTTGAGCATGGCCTCACCCGGCAGCGGTGCCTTACCGCCCGCCAGCACCGAGCTTGCCGCCGAGGTCAGCAGCGAGAGCACCCCGTCGCTCATCGCCATGTCGATGTTCTGGCCCCGACCCGTCTTCTCCCGTGCGTGGATCGCAACCACGATCGCGAACGCGGCGAACAACCCGCCGCCGGCGAAATCGGCGACGAGGTTCATCGGGATTGACGGCGGCTGTCCCGGTCGTCCGGTGACGCCGAGCGCACCGCCGATCGAGATATAGTTGATGTCATGCCCTACCAGCGGCGAATACGGACCCGTCTGTCCGAACCCCGATAGCGAGAGGTACACAACCCGCGGGTTGATTGCGGCCAGCGTCTCGTAATCCACACCCAGCCGCTTGACGACGCCCGGCCGGAACCCCTCGACCACCACGTCCGCATCCTTCACCAGCGCGTAGAAGACCTCCCGCGCCGCCTCCGACTTCAGGTTGAGGCCGAGGCTGCGCTTGTTCCGGCCGAGCGCGTTGAACGCCTGCGCCCGCGCCGCGGCGCTGCTGTCTCCCCCGGCCCGCGTCGGATTGCGCCGCCGGTCCGATCCCTCTCCCGCCTGCTCGATCAGGAGCACATCCGCCCCCAAATCCCCAAGCAGCATCGTGCAATACGGCCCCGGCGCCAGCCGCGACAGATCGAGCACCCGTATCCCCTCAAGCGGCAGCATCCCATTCCTCCAGTGTCATCATCCGACCGATCTTCCGTCTTTCACCGCAAAGGCGCAAAGGAGGGCGAACCACAGAGACGCGGAGGTCACAGAGGACGAGTTGAGGAAGGAATCTCCGTGTCCTCTGCGTCTCTGTGGTTCAATTCGTGGTCATGCGCGTCGCAACGTACGCGCTATCCGGGATCAACCGCTGCCTGGATCGGCTCGCCGGCCGGTGCGACGAGCGGCATTCGCAGTTCCAGCGACGGCACGGTTTCCGGAAAGATCACGCCGGGGTTCATGATGCCCTTCGGGTCCAGCGCCGCCTTGATCCGGCGCATCACATCCAGTGCCGGCCCGTGCTCCCGCTCCATGAATCCGGCGCGAGCGGCGCCGACGCCGTGCTCGCCCGTGGTCGTGCCGCCCATCCGCAGCGCCAGGTCGTGGATCTCGTCGGCGACGAGCAGCACCCGCCGCACCTCATCCGGATCGCGTCCATCGATCAGGTGGCCGGGATGCAGACCACCACCGCCGACGTGGCCGTAGGTCGCGATCGGGATCGCGTGTTTCGCGCCGATCTCCTGAATGGCACGGAGCGTCTCCGGGATTCGGGCAACGGGTACGCAAAGGTCTTCGCCGCAATAGGCACGATTGGAACCCGGTCGCAGTGTACCCACTGCCACCCCAACCAGCGCCCGTGCCTCCCACAACGCCGCGATCCGCGCCGCTTCATCCGACCACTCCACCGAGCGGGCGAGCGGCCGTACCATCTCCTGAATCTGCTCCGCGTCCCAGCGGACACCGGGCGGATTGCCGTCCACCTCGAACAGCAATAGCGCCTCCACCTCCGGCAGATCGAGCGCGGGCCGGAAGAGATTGACGGCACGGATGCAGCGTGCGTCGAGGATCTCGATCGCCGACGGACTGATGCCCGCTTGAAACACGGTCTGCACGGCAACGCCGGCGTTCTCCAGCACGTCGAACAGCGCCAGCACGATCGCCCGCGCCGGCGGCACCGGCATCAGCTTCAGGCGCAACCGTGTGATCACACCGAGCGTGCCCTCCGCGCCGACAAAGAGCTTGGTCAGTTCCAATCCGGACGAGGACTGCTTTGCACGGGAACCCGCCGAGCCGGTCTCGATCACGCCGCCGTCCGGCAGCACCACCTCCAGACCCAGCACCCAGGCGCTGGTGGGGCCATACTTGACGGCGCGCATACCGTGCGCATTGGTCGATGCCATCCCGCCGACGGTCGCCATCCGGCTCGATCCGGGGTCGGGCGGAAAGAGCAGCCGATGCGGTGCGAGGTGGTCATTGAGCCGCGCGTGGACCACACCCGGTTCGCAGATCACCTGCATGTTCGGCAGGTCAACCTCGATCACCCGGTTCATCGCGTTGAGCGAGAGCACGATCCCGCCGCCGAGCGGCACCGCCCCGGCCGTCTGCCCCGTCGCGGCGCCCCGCGGCGTCACGGGAATGCCGCGCTCGGAGGCGTAGCGCATCAGCACCGCGACATCCTCGGTCGAACCCGCCACAACCGCGACATCCGGCGGCCGCGGCGCCAGCTGCGCCAGAAACGAGGCGTCGTGCGCGAAGGCCCGCAACTCCGCCGGCCCGTCCACCACGCGGCTCTGCCGCAGCATTGAGCGCAGATCCCGCGCGATCGTCGCCGCGCCGTCGTTTGATCGCCCGTCCATGCCCAGATGCTACACGCCAAGACGCGGCGAAGCGATGACGCGCGGGGGCAGGCATCGGCCCAGTCTTGAACCTATACGCGCTATCCTGAAAACGAGTCTCACGTTCGGCCATACCCGGCGAATGGGAGATATCGTTGAGGAGGGCAAAGAATGTCATCGATCGATCGACGGCGGCTCGTCGGCCGTTCCCGGCTGAGCCGCCGCCGAGTGCTGGGACTTGGCGCCGGAGCGGGCGCCGCCGCCTTTCTGGTGGCCTGCGGTGGCTCCGGTGATGAGTCAGGCGGGACCGTTGCGGAGGCAACGCGCGAGGCCGGCGTGGTCAGCGGCGGACAGGACACCGGCGAGGCGCCGCGTCCCGGCGGAAGCCTGTCTGTCGCCTGGCCACTGACCCCGCCACTGGACCCCGTCGCCAATTCCACCTATACCGCCCAACGGCTGGCGTCGTTCGTCTATCCGCGCCTGCTCAAGTTCAAGACCGACGCCGACCCACGAACAGCGCAGGCATACGAGATCATCCCCGATATGGCCGCGGCCATGCCCGAGGTGCTCGACGATGGCCGGCGCTACGTCTTCACCCTGCGGCCAAACGTCATCGGTCACGCCAAACCACCGCTCAACGGCCGCCCGTATGACGCCGAAGACGTCAAGGCATCCTTTGAGCGGTTCATCGCCGAGCCGCGCAACCCGAATCGCGGCGCCTTCGCCAGCGCCGGTGTCGAAGGCGTCGAGACACCGGATCAAAACACCGTCGTCTTCCGGCTGGCCCGTCCATTCGCGCCGTTTCTGACGATGATCGCCGCGCCACAGTATCTCTGGGTGATGCCGAAAGAGGCGGGAAATGGCTTCGATCCGGCGCGCGACATGGCCGGCGCCGGTCCGTTCGTCTTCGAGTCGTTGGAGCCGGATATCGCCATCCGATTCCGCAAACACCCCGACTTCTACGACGCACCCAAACCGTACGTCGACAGCTTCACCCTACCGATCGTCACCGATAGCCCCAGCCGCTTCGCCCAGTTCCAGGCCGAACGGCTCGACATTGGCGAACCGTCCTACGAGAACGTGTTAGACCTGCAGTCATCCAACCCCGACGCGACCGTGATCAAGTTCCCCTCGACCACGTTCCCGCTGGTCTATACACAGCAGCGGGGCAACAGCGTCTTCCGCGACCCGCGCATTCGCCAGGCGCTGTCACTCGCGATCGACCGAGACGCGTTGCTCGCCCTCACCTACGGTGGTGAGGGCTGGTGGCAAAACATCGTGCCCGTGAACATGGGTCGCTGGTGGACCGACCCGAAGGACCCTGCATCGCGGCCGTCGACACGCTGGTTCGGCACAGGCGACCGCGACCAGGATCTCGCCGAAGCCGTGTCGCTGCTCGAGGCGGCGGGATACAACGAGCGTCGAAAGCTCGACTTCAAGTACCACTTCACCAACAACGGCTACGGCGACACCCACAACCAGTGGGCAGAAGCGACGCAGGGCTTTCTCAAGGAGACGGGCATCTTCGAGCCATCGGTGACGATCGCCGACTATCGCAGCGAATGGCTCGGCGGACCCAACCTCTGGTATGGCGGCATCCCCGAGAACAGCGTCGGCTTCGGCCTGATGACGATCTTCTCCGACCCGCACGATTACGTGTACAACATGCTGCACAGCGCCAGCCCGCGCAATCAGATCGGCCTGCAGGACCCGCAGATGGACGCGCTCGTCGAGAAAGAGGTGGCAACCCTCGGTCAGGAGGAGCGGATGACGGTGATCAAAGAGATCGTCGCCCGCGCCAACGATCAGGCGCTCTATGCGCCGGTGATGATCGGACCGGCACACTTCGCGCTACAGCCCTGGGTAAAGGGCTTCACCCTGAGCATCACCTATGGCTGGGCGACCGAGTCCTTCATGAACACGTTCGTGACCCGTTAACCGCCGGTGCCGGCCCCATGCCCCTATCATGGGGCCTGCATACCGGAGGTACGGCATGACATCGAGCCCATACGACTACAGCACCCGCGCCGGTATTCACCCGATCTCGTGGGAGGAGATGCACGGCCTCTGTCGGGCGCTGGCCGTCGCCGCCTCACGCTATCAACCCGAGTTGATCCTGGCCGTCGGTCGCGGCGGCTTCTATCCGGGGACGTTGATCGCCCATATGCTTCGGACCGAGGTCTATCCGGTGCGGCTCACCCGCCGGATCAACGATGTCGTCACCTACGACCAGCCACGCTGGTTGGTCGAGCCGCCGGCGTTGGTGGCAGATCGTCGCATCCTCGTCGTCGACGAGATCTGCTCGACGGGCGAGACGCTGACGCTGGTCAAGGAAAAGGTTGCGGCGCTCGGGGCGCGGGAGTGTCGAAGCGCGGTGCTCTACACGCACTCCTGGGAAACGACGGTGCCGGACTTCATCGGCCTGATCACCGACGCGCTCATCCTCAATCCGTGGGACCGTGAGATCGTCGAGGACGGCCGGCCCATCTTCCACCCGGAATACGTCGCCGCCCTCGCCGAGCAGGACATTCCACCGGCCCCGTCCCTGCTCATCCAAGCGCCGGCCATTGAGCTCGCCAAGGGAAATTGAGCCGCCGCTACTGATGAATGATGAGGGCTGTTCGAGTCAACTCGATGAAACTATGTTCCATAGAAGAAATGAGCTAACGAAATCCTCATCCTTCGTTATCACTACCCGCTGCTCGCGAACGGATAGCTCATTGACCACGCTATCCTTTGTCCGGTTGCCGGCCGGCAGTTCGAGCGTGTGCATTGCATCATGTCCGGCAGCGCGGAGATGACCTGCCAACCGACGTGGAAGCTGAGCGTCGACGATAAAATTCACGCGCTGATCGACTGGATGCGCTTAACATGGCTGAGCCGAGCACCGTAGGCCAGGGCCGCGAGGATG
>JBFXAN010000048.1:0-41256 GCA_050184225.1 Dehalococcoidia bacterium
CTCGGCGCGATGTTCGACGGCGACATCGCACACGCGGAAGCGCTTTGCAACCGGAGCCTGGAGCTGTATCAGGAGATGGGCGACCGCCACGGCATGGCCCAGCCGATCTCCGTCCTCGTCCGGGCGATGTTCGTCAGCCGCGCGTACGAGCGCGCGGCGGAGTTTGCCGAGCAGGCGATCGCGATCAGCGCCGAGCTTGGCTCGCGTCAGTTCCGCGCCAACCTGCTGGTCGATGCGGGGATGGTAGAGAGCGCCCGCGGCCATCCTGAGCGGGCGCTGGAACTGGAGCGCGAAAGCCTGCGGCTGGTGCGCGACAGCGGCACGAAGCTGACGATCCATACCTGCCTCGGCGCGATCGGCGCCGCCCTGAGCCGCGCTGGTGAAGCGGAGCGCGGCGCCCGCCTGCTCAGCGCGTCCGTCGCCCTGATCGACAGCCTGCACGCCCCGATCATCGAAGCCTATCAGCCGATGTATGAGGCGACCAGGCGGTCGATCGAACGGCGGATGGACCCCGAGATCTTCGCGGCCGCTTGGGAGGCGGGCCGGACACTCTCCCTCGACGACGCGATCGCAGAGGCGCTCGATGAGCAGCACGAGCCATGAAGCGGCGGCCTTCGAGGGCGCGATCCGCTTTGTTCGACGGCATGCCGCCGGCGACGCGCAGGCGCGATTGCTGGAAGCCGCGCTGGCCGGCCGGCCGGACCGTGACCCCGGCGTCGGCGAACAGGGATACCGGCGGTTTGTGCGGATTCCCCGCGCCGTCGCCGCCGCCGTCTGCGGTGACGCCGCACGGGCGCAACCACTGACCGTCGCCCTGGCGCTGCTGCACACCGGACTCGACACGCTGGACGACCTGATGGACGGCGATCCCCGCGCCTGGTGGCAGGGATTTCGCTCGGCCGAGGTGTTGCTGGCCGGAGCGACGTTGGTCTCGGCGCTGCCACAGTTGCTGATCGCCGAGCTCGACGCGCCGCCGGAGACGATCGCGCGGATGCAGCGGGCGCTGGCTGAGGCGGGCATGGTGATCAGCGCCGGCCAGCAGCGCGACATCGCCGGCGCCGGCCGCGACGACCTCACGGTCGAGGATGTGACGGCGGTCGTTGTTGCCAAGAGCGGCGAGGTCCATGGTTTGGCGGCAAAGCTGGCGGCGCAACTGGCCGGCGCCGACGACGAGATGGCCGCGTGCTATCACCAGATGGGGCGCGCGCTCGGCGCCGCCGCACAGTTCGTCTCCGACTGCTACGACATCGTCGTCGCACCCGACAGCCGTGACCTGAGACAGGGCACGCGCACCTTGCCGGTCGTTCTCGCGCTCACCGCGATGAAAGGAGACGAGCGTACTGGGTTCTGCTCGCTACTCAAACAAGCGGAAACGGACGCGGTTGCGCGAACCGCGATTCGGCAGCGGCTTCTGGAAGCGGGCGTCGTCCGCCGTGCGGCGATGACTATTGATATTTATTGCAGACGTGCGTATGCTGCGTTGGCCAATGCCGGTGCATCCGGCTCCGCAAAGAGCGATCTCGAACAGCTAATCCGTGACTGTTCCCTGCTGGAAGATGCGTAGGAGCGTACTGCAATGAGCGACCGGGCGATGGACATGGCGATGCAACTCTTCCGAACGGAACCCGAATTCCAGCGGCGGGTGCGGGACAGCGACGACAAGGGCGCCGCCGTCAACCAGCTCTTGCGCGAATTCGCCCCGCGGGTGGGGGAGGAAAAGTCTATCGGCGCTGCCGATGACGGCCTCGACGCGGAGGAGCAGGCCAAGATCAACGGCCTCCCCTGGGACAGCGAGGACGATGCCCAGCTGATCTCACGCATCGGCCAAGCCGGTTGCACCTACACCTAGAGCGTGGATGGAAAGGCAAGGAGAGGAGTTGTTGTCATCCTGAGCGGAGCGAAGGATCTCGGACGCTGTCGTACCGCCGAGATCCTTCGCTCCGCTCAGGATGACAACGCGGCGCCTCGTCTCCAACGCGTTCGCAGGCCAGCTTACGACCCACGGGCCGGGACACCGGCTTCGGCGGCATCTGGTGTCGCGATCGGCGGCGCCACTTCGTCGGCGGGCGCCTTCAGATCCTCGGCGCTGCCCTTCGGGAAGAAGAGCACGGCCAGGAAGACGAGCGCCGAGAGCACGGCGATGATCAGATAGACGCTGTGCAGCGCCTGCGCGAGGGCGCTCTGCATGGCGGCGATCGTGTCGGCGGCAACCTCGGCGCGGCGGGCCGGGTCGAGCAGGATCGACTGGTCGAAGTCGAGGCCGCCGGCATCACCGGCCAACCGGGTCCACCGCGCCGTCAGGACCGCGCCCAAAGCGGCGACGCCGATGCTGCCGCCGATCGTGCGAAAGAATTGGCTGGTAGCGGTGACGACGCCGCGTTGCGACCAGGCGACCGCATTCTGGAGTGCGATCACAAAGGTGCTGCTGGTGAAGCCCATCCCCAGACCGACGAGGAGGAGCATGCCGATCAGGAACCCCCGCGAGGTTCCCTCGCCGACAAAAGCGAGCAGCACGCCACCGAACAACAGACACGTTCCACCGATCAGCGTCGCCAGCCGGTAGCCGATCCGCACGATCATCTGACCGGAGACGATGCTGCCCACCGGCCAGCCGATCGACATCGCCGCGATCACCATCCCCGCGTCGGTGGCGGTGCCACCCTCGACGCCCTGCACGAACAGGGGGACGAACGTGGTTACACCAAACATCACCGCGCCCGATATTGCCCCGGCGATGCTGGCCACGGCGATCACCCGGTTACGAAACAGCGACAGCGGCAGCAGCGGTTCCGGCGCGCGGGTTTCCTGCCAGAGGAAGGTCGCGATCAGCAACACGGCCGCGGCGAACATCGTGATGCTTTCCACCGACGTCCACGCCCATGCCTCGCCCCCCTGGAGCAAGCCGAACAGCAGCGCCGTGATGCCAGCGGTCAAGGTCACGCTGCCGATGTAATCGATCTGCCGGCGGCGGTGTTCGACGTGCTCGTGCAGCAGGAAGAAGATCAGTCCGGCCGACACCAGGCCAAACGGCACGCTGAGGAAGAAGACCCACCGCCAGCCGATGTTGTCGGTGATCAAGCCACCGAGCAGGGGTCCAACGACGCCTGACACGCCCCAGACACCACTGAAGAGCCCTTGCAGCCGCGCCCGCTGTTCGATTGAAAACAGGTCGCCGATGATCGTCATCGTGATCGGCAGCACAGCGCCGGCGCCGAGGCCCTGAATCGCGCGGAAGACGATCAACTGGACCATCGATTGGGAGAGGCCGCTCAACATCGAGCCGAGCAAGAACAGCCCAACCCCGATCAGGAAGATGGGCTTGCGCCCGAAGAGATCCGCCAGCTTTCCGTAAATCGGTACCGTCGTCGTCGACGTGAGCAGATAGACCGAGAATACCCATGAATACATGGACACCCCGCCCAGCTTGCCGATGATCGTCGGCATGGCGGTCCCGATCACGGTCGCCTCGAGCGCCGCGAGCGACATGCCCATCATCAGCGCGGCGATGATCAACCAGGATTGAAGCCGGCTCATTCGTGCGTCCCCCACGCGGTAAGGTTCGATCTGCTCCTTTTGCGTGCAGACATCCTACGTGTTTGTCACTTGAATCCGCACTGACCACTTGGGCAGGCGCGTACCGCCGTCCCCGCAACGCTGATACGCTGAGCCAACGATGGCACATGCACACTCGCACGCGGTGACGGATGCCGGGTCGACCCATCTACATCCGGACGACGGCCTCCGCATCGTTCGCGGTCCTCCCCACTAGTCACATCCTTGGCGATCATTGCAATACAATGTCAACGTCGATGTTCTCATCACCCGCCGATCCGGGCGGCATCCACCCGAGGTGTGACCGATGGCCCAGACCGAAGAGCTGCCCCCGTCGCCGGAGCTTATCATCCAGATCACGCAATTGCTCGTCGGCAACATGGCCGCGCGCATCGTCTCCACTGCCGCGCTGCTGGAGCTTGATCTGCATCTCCGCCACGGTCCGCGCACTGCCGCCGACCTCGCCCAGGTCACGGAGACGGACCCTGAAACCCTCGGCCGCTTCCTCCGTGCCGTGGCCGCGGTCGGCGTGATCATCGAGCACGAGGACGGCCGCTTCTCGCTGACGCCACTCGGCAAGCACCTCCGCTTCGCCCGGATCGGCATGCTCGGCGAGGATGCGCACCGTGCCTGGAATGAGCTGCCCTACACCCTTCGAACCAGCCGCCCTGCCTGGGATCATATCTTCGGCACACCGTTCTACGACCACCTCGCCGAGCGCCCGGTGGTCGAGGCGAACTTCAACGAGTGGTTGGCCGTCACCGCAGGCCCATGGCTATCCCTCAGCGTCGCCGCATGCGACCTCACCAGCGCCGGCACCGTTGTCGATGTCGGTGGCGGCGACGGCACGTTCCTCGCCGCGCTGCTCAACGCCAACCCGCAGCTTCACGGCACCGTCATCGACCTACCCGATACCGTCGGTCGCGCGTTCGCCACATTCGAGCGTGCGGGCGTGGCCGATCGGAGCACCGTCGTCGCCGGCAGCTTCTTCGACGCGATCCCAGTCGGCGGTGATGTCTATACCGTTTGCCGTGTGTTGTTCAATTGGGACGACGATCATGCCATCAAGATCCTGAGCAATATTCGCCGGGCGATGTCGAACGGCGCCCGCCTGCTCGTGATCGAGGTGCCGCTCCCACCCCTCGGCCATGCCCAGCGGTTGATGGGCACGATCAACGACCTCAACCTTCTCTTGTTGATGGGCGGGCGCTACCGGTCGATCGAAGAGCTCCGCGCGCTCCTCCAGAAAGCCGGATTCGAGCTGACGTCGGCCACTCCCGCCAACGACGGCTGGTATGTGATCGAGGCACACCCTCTCAAAGCTCAGGAGGGTGGTCCAGATATCCCAACGGACTGAGGGCG
The DNA here is from genome assembly GCA_050184225.1 of Dehalococcoidia bacterium. Taxonomy (GTDB): domain Bacteria; phylum Chloroflexota; class Dehalococcoidia; order CAUJGQ01; family CAUJGQ01; genus JBFXAN01. The sequence goes on from JBFXAN010000048.1 coordinate 4,915, forward strand.
TCTGCGAGCGGCGCGGCGCAGCAGCGGTGCTCGTGGGAACGCTAGGGATTGTCCGGCTCCGCCACCTTTGCCGCATCCAACGTATGCTTGTCGACGGAGACGATCAGGTCGCCGCCGGGCGCCATGCCGGCGATCAGGTGCTTCGGCAGCCAGTAGTCGGCGGCCATCGGCGCGGCCACCTTGAAGCGGCCGCCAACGTCCTCGTCGACCGTGCCCAGCACCTCGCCATCGACCGCCACCAGGGGCGTCCCGATCATCAGCGGCGCATCGACGGCGATCGGGAGGAGCGGCTGCTCCTCGGCGGCACCCGCCTCGCCGTCGGTGCTCCCGGACTCGTGTTCGTCAGCCATGCGGCACTTCTCGGCATCGTGACCATGCGGGGATGTCATGGTCGCCGCAACCATCCTCGCACAGACGTCGATCAACCGTTGCCTACATCTGGGCCAGACCGGGGGGTGAATCGCGCCGCCCTGTGCGTACAATGTGGCGGATGATCATGGACGGCGCCGGCCGGCAGAGGCGACGGGTACACCGATGACGATCAGGCGGTCCAGCGGCGCCTTTGCCCGCGAAACCCAACTGGCGGCACTGACCACATTGACCGCCAGCGTCGCGGCCCAGATGGCCGGCCTCATCGAACAGACGCACCATCCCGATGTATCCCAGGCAGCAGCGCTCGCCGCGATCGCCGATGGCCTCGCCTCGATCCTCGACCAGTTGGGGGAGATGCAGGCGCACCTGACGGCGCAGAGCGATGACCTGGCGACCACCTTCAGCGCCCTGGAAAGCGCGCACCAACGCTATCGTGACCTCTTCGAGCTGGCGCCGGACGCCTACGTCGTCACCGACGCCGGCAGCCGGATCCTGGAGGCAAACCTCGCCGCGATCCGGCTGATCGGCTACTCTCGCGCCGCCACCTACGGCCGGTCGCTGCTCTCGCTGGTCGCGGCCGATTCCGCGCTCGTGGTCTCCTCCCACTTGCGCGACCTCGACGACACGCCGGCGGACCACGTGGGCGAATGGGAGATGCGGATGCGCACCCGGGGGAGGGGACCGCGGCGTGTGGTCCACGCGCGGGTGCGGCGCGCGCCGGTAGGGATCGGTTCGGACCGCTCCTTTCTCTGGCTGCTGCGCCGCGTCTCATCGGAGGCGTCGCCACGCCCACCGGCAACCGTCGCGCCCGCCATCCGAAACGGTGTCATGACACGAGCCGGACAACGTGCCGATCTGCGCGAGCCAATCCGCCCGCTGCCCGATGCCGCCGACGACACGCATGCCTTTCGCGTCGAGGACGCCGGCGACCAGCCCCGGCCGGTGGCAATCGTCGAGCTGATCCGGCAGGTGATCGCCGATCGGCGGATACGCGCGGTCCAGGTCATCACAGAGGGACACATCCCAGCGGTGGAGGCACGCGTCGAAGCGATGGGGGAGGCACTCGGGTTGATCCTCGATCACGTCGATCGCTCCGCCGCGCCGAACGCACCGCTCCACGTTGACGTCACCGCGACGGACGAGGCAGTCACGGTTGTGGTGTCGCCGTTCACGCGCGTCGATCACCAGTCGGGCCGGGAACCCCGGCCGATCTCACCCGTTCGGGTCTTGGACCCGGCCCGGCGGGTGATCGACGCTCACGACGGTACGCTCGCGTATGCGACGAACGGCCAGGGGTGCGCCATCACGATCACACTCCCGGTCAGCGCCGAGCATCGGCGCGGGTACGGCTGGCTGCAGGAGCCGCTTGAGCATGGCGGCGGCCGGCGGGTGAGCCGGCGCGAGCGCGAGGTATTGGGACTGTTGGAACAGGGGCTAACCAACCGTCAGATATCGGAGCGTCTGGTATTGTCAGAGCGAACTGTGGAACACCATATCAGCCGGATGCTGGCTCGATTCCGCCTCTCGACGCGAACGCATCTCACCGCCTATGCCCTAAAACATGACCTGACCGGCGTTTCCTCCATCGAAGGAGGATAGACCCCGCCGGAATTGCGTGCGATGCTCACCGAAGTCCGGCCATTGGGTGATCTCCCCCTATACTTTTCTGCCATAGACAGAATAATTCTATGATTATGTGATTCAGATAGGTTACGATATGGTTCCAGAGTTGCCCCCACAACCGACACACAGCCCGTGCCTCCGGCACAGCCGCCGGCTGCGGAGGAATGATGTGCTGCTGTGGAGGATCGAGCGCTCATGCGGTGCATGAGCGGGACGACGGAAGCGCCCTGTGCTGTTCGACGAAAGGACGGCCGCGGGCGTCAGTGTGGGCCGGGAGATCCACTCCGGGGCAACGCCGTGTTCCGGTGCGGGTTTCTCGCGAAGGGAGAAATCTGAACCGATGACCATTCGACTCCTTGTGGCTGACTCTGCCGTACGCGACCACCGCGACCTGGACGGCCTCACCGCTGCCGGATTCTCACCGTTCTTCACCACGTCACTTCCCGAAACGGTCCAACTGGTGCGCACCGATGCACCCCACGCGATCCTGGCCTATGTCGACGCGGAGAGCGCCGTACTGTCCTGTGCGATCCTGCGCGCCCTGGGCGACACACCCCTGATCGTCGCCGGCTGCGGGCTGCCGAGCGACATCGTCCGCGAGTGCCTGGAAGGCGGCGCGGACTACGTGATCTCCGACTCGTTGCCGCTGGTCGAGCTGTGCGCCTGGATCCGGGCCGCCGTCCGCCGGGCGACGGAGCAGCCCGCCGCGTCGAATCAGAACCAGGTCGTGATCGACGACCTGACGATCGACCTCTACACCCGCCGCGTCTGGCGGCACGGCGTCCCGGTCGATCTCACCCGCCGCGAGTTTCAGTTGTTGGCGGTGCTCGCCGAGCATCCGGGTCGCGTCGTCGATAATAACGAGCTGCTCACCCGCGTCTGGGGTCCGGAGTACCGCGACGACGTGCAGAACGTGCGTCAGTACATGGGCTACCTGCGGAACAAGCTGGAAGACGACCCCCGCCGCCCGGCGTGCATCCTCACCGTGCGCGGCGTCGGCTACCGGCTGGCGGAAAGCCGGGAAGCGAAGCCGGCCGCCCCGATCCGGCGGGCATCGGCGCCGCCGTGCAGCCGCGGACTGACACGTCTCTATCAGCAAGGAGTGACGCGCTCGTCGATGAGCCGTCGCAAAGTCGAGGTAGCATCTGCGGTCAACACGGCCGAACGATTCGTATTGGCCGAGTAACCGTTTACATCGCGGCCTGACAGGGAACTTCCGGCGCTAACCGATGCGTTAGCAGCTGCGGCTATGCTTTTCCCTTGCGGATGTGTGACTTGCGCACCCAACTTATTGATTTCTCACACAATTCGTATTCCTCTCCTATTCGATTCCCGCCCGATTGTCCATACCATGCGTATGGAGGTCGTGCACGACGGTCAACCAAGCGAGATATGTCACGTCCCGCTGCAGACGGACGTGACCACCAAATGCGCGTCCAAATAAGGGAGAAGGAGTCTCACGTGTTTCTTTCCATCGCCTTCCAGATTAACGAGCAGGAGAACGAGGCCGATTCCGATCAGGAGATCGATGGCGGCGGCGGCGGCAGCGAAGTCAACGGCAACGATCAGACCGCTGTGCAGGTGCAGGGCAACGAGTCGAACGTGACGATTGCCCCGGCCATTGTCGTCATCATCGGCTAAACTGCCGCCACGCGGCCATGTGCCGTGAGCAATGGTCACCGTAGCGTGTGGTGCTACCAATAGAGTAGCACCCCTCGTTGCGGTGCCGTTGTGTCTACCCTTTGAAGGAGCTGAAGCATGTTTGGTTCAGCAGTCGTCATCGTCCCGATTCAGATCAATATCGCCATCCTCAACCAAATCGCGGCCGGCGTTATCGGTGGGGATGTCACGCAGACAGCCGATCAGGATCAGGACAACGACAGCGACAACACCGTCGCACCGATCTTTCTGATTCTCTCGTAGCCCGGTCCGTGTCGGGGGCATCGCGTTTCATCGCAATCGCCATGCCTCCGGCGCCGCACCTGTCGCCACGATCGGGCGCGCCGTTGTCACCCAGGCGTCTTGATCGATCGTGGGGCGGTAGTTCTACTCCTGGATTCCATGGGTGTCCGCCCGCGCGACCATTTCGCCGCGGGCGTTTGCTTTCTTTGAGCAGCCCTGACGTCTTCGGTGCCGCTCGCTCAGGGCATGTTTGAGAATGAAGTTCATCGGACTGCTGTGATCCTGAGCGAAGCGAAGGATCTCGGAGGTAGGGCTGCGTCCGAGATCCTTCGCTTCGCTCAGGATCACAAGGTCACTTCATGGTGGTTAGTCAAACACGCTCTCAGTCCCGTCGCGCGCTTCACGATTAGGAGCGTCACGATACACTGGTTGGCGGAGTCGCCCGCGTCATGCAATGCTGGTCCTGCAATCGTGAAAATCACACGAGTTCCCGCTTCTGCGCCGGCTGTGGCGCCCGGCTCGGCTGCGCTGCCTGTGGCGCGCCCCGCCGGCGTGGCCAGGAGTACTGCAGCGTCTGCGGCCTCCGTTCGCTCACGACCGAGCACTTCCAGGTCCAGTGCGCTGCCGGCGCCTTCACCGACCAGGAACTGACCGAGATCGCCACCCGGCTCGAAGGCACCCGCCAGATCATCGCCGGCCTGCTGGCGCTCGACACGGCGAGCGTCTCTCAGATTTCGGTGTACCTCTCAGAGTCGCTCGAAGATCCGCGCCAGCCGGGCGTGGCGCTGCCGAACGGCTACGCCGTGCCCCGGCGGATGGAGATCCATGCGCTCTTTCAGCGGGGGACGGCGATCACCAGCCTTGAGCGCCCCCTGGCCGTGCTGATGCTCACGGTCGCGCTGGGCGACAGCCGTAGCCCGGCGCCACTCTTCGTCGATGGATTGCTCGCTCTCGCGCTGCAACGCTCCGGCAACTTCGCCAATGCCGAGCAGGTCGCGACCACGGTCGGCCAGGCGCGGACGCAGGGCAAGCTGCCACCGATCCTCTCGCTGTTCGATGGCTCGACGCCGGAGACGCAGGCGATCTACTTCGCCGCCGCGGCGTCGTTCGTCAGCTATCTGCTGCGGACCTACGGCGCCGAGAAGGTGACGACGTTTCTGCGGCTGCTGCCCGACAGCGGCCCCGAGCGGGCGGCGCGGTCCGCCTTCCGTCGCCGGCTCGAGCGGATCGAGCGCGAGTGGCAGGCGACGCTGCCCGGCTCGACACCGGCCCGCATCCTCTGGTCGATCAAGCTCTGCCTCTCCTACCTGCGGCCGTACAAGTTCAAGGTCACCGAGATCATGCTGTACATCGCCATGTCGGTGGGGTTCGGCACCGGTCTCGCCAAGATGCAGGGCATCCTGCTCGACAAGGCGTTGATCCCCGGCGACCGCCGGGTACTGGCGGAGTTGATGGCGATCATCATCGTCGCCTTCATCGTCGTCTCGATCGGATCGGTGCGTCAGGCGTACTTGATGGCCTGGACCACGGGCAGCGTCGTCCGCGACCTGAGCCGGCGGATGTTCACGCTGATCCAGCGGCTCCACCTCGGCTTCTTCCACACGTGGAAGACGGGCGACATCATCTCCCGTTCGACATCCGACCTCGGTCAGATCGAAACGGTGATGTCCAGCGGCATCGCCGCCGCCTACCGGACGGTGCTGACCGTGGTGTTCGCCCTGACGCTGATCGTGCTGGAGGACTGGCGGTTATCGTTGCTCGCCCTGATCGGCGCGCCGCTCTTTTTCCTGACCGGCCGCTGGCTCGCGCCGGTGACGGCCCGCGCCAGCCTGCAGCGGCAGCAGCACCTCGGCGAACTCGTCAGCGCGTTGCAGGAGAACCTGACCACCCTGCCGGTGATAAAGGCGTTCGGACTGCATCAGCGGATGATCGATGACTTCGTCGTCGGCCTGAACAAGCTGTTCCGCTCGTCCCTGCGCGTGACCTTCCTCTCCTCGATCTACGGCGTCTCCGCCAACTCGATCGTCAACGCCAGCACGCTAACGCTGCTCGGCGTCGGCGGCTGGCTGGTCACGGATGGGAGTATGTCCGTCGGTTCGCTGATCACATTCATGGCGCTGCTCGTCCAGATCATGGGGCCGATGCAAAGTGTGTCGAACATCTATCAGTCGTTGAGCCGCGCCTCCGGCTCGCTCGCCCGCGTGCAGGAACTGCTCAACGCCGAGCCGGCAATTCAAGACCGTCCGGACGCACGGCCGGTCGCCCCGCTCGCGCGCGAGATCCGCTTCGAGAACGTGACCTTCAGCTACACCGGGCAGCCGGTGATCAACAACGTGTCGTTCAGCATCCCTGCCGGGCGGCGGGTTGCGCTCGTCGGACCGAGCGGCTGTGGCAAGTCGACGACGCTCGGGCTGCTGATGCGGTTCTACGACCCGAATCAGGGCCGCGTCACCCTGGACGGCACGGACCTGCGCGACGCCACCGAGGAATCGCTGCGTGACCAGATGGGCATGGTGCTGCAGGAGAGCGTGCTGTTCCATCTCTCGATCCGCGAGAACATCCGCCTCGGCAACCTCGACGCGACCGACGCGGAGATCATTGCGGCGGCGAAAGCGGCCGAGATTCACGACCTGATCGAGAGCCTGCCGGAGGGGTACGACACGCTCGTCGGCGAGCGCGGCGGACGGCTCTCCGGCGGTCAGCGCCAGCGCGTCGCCATCGCCCGCGCCATCGTCCGCAACCCGGCGATCCTGCTGCTGGACGAAGCCACCTCCGCACTCGACCCCGCCACCGAGGCGGCGATCAACAAGACGCTGAACACCCTCGCCCAGGGGCGGACGACGATCTTCGTCACGCACCGGCTGTCGAGCGTGGTGACGGCGGACATGATTTATGTCCTCGATCAGGGGAGAATGGTGGAACAAGGGACGCACAGCGAATTACTCGCTCATGGTGGTGTCTACGCGCACCTCTGGCAGCAGCAGGGTGGCGGCGTCGAGCCGGAGCCGGCGCTGCAGCCGGCCGGGACATGAGAGAAAGGCGCAATGCCGGCGCCTCGCAGGTTGGCTCAAAGCATGTTCGGAGAAGCAGTCACGACCGTCATTGTCATCCTGAGCGCCAGCGAAGGATCTCGGACGCAGTCTATCCTCCGAGATCCTTCGCTGGCGCTCAGGATGACAGTGGGCAAGATGCTTGACCCTTCAACACGCGCTGAGCACGGAGGACGGCAATGACCGGTGGCATGAACGGCATCGTCTCCCAGGAGCACGCCGCCGGGACGTGCGCCTGGTGCCAGGCGCCGGTACCGCCGGAATCGCAGTTCTGTCCCAGTTGCGGCGAGCCGGTCGCGGAAACGAACCGCACGGTCGCTGCACCGTCCGCGACCGCCGCGTCGACCGCGATCGCGACGGCGCCCACCCTTTTCCTCGAACGCGGCGGCCGGCTGCGCGTCGGCGACGATCTGCGGCGGCGGCTGCTCGAAGCGTCCCGGCGCGAGCTTGGACCGGACGGTGACGGCATCCTCCGTGAGATCACGGAGCGTTCGCTCAACGTGCCGTTCGACGAGATCACCTATGCCGAACTACCACACCTGCTGATCGCCGTCCATCAGAGCGCCCCGGCGCTGGCCGGCAGCGCCCCGGCGCGCGACACCGCCCGCGCACTCGATGCGCTCGCCGTCGATCTCCAAGCCGAGATGCGGCGCCGGCTCGTCGAGCGGCTTGCCGTGTCGCTCGGACCGGCGGCCGAGCCGTTCATCGTCAACGTCTGTGCCGGCATCGACCTGGACTTTGGACAGGTTGCCGTCCCCCAACTGCCGCTGGTCGCCGCCGCCGTCGAGCGTGCCGGCGCCATCTTTGGGCCGGACCTGGCGCGATCGCTCGCCGCCATGGTCGACGACGCCGGCGCGCTGCCCGGTGTCGCGGAGCCGGTGTCCGCGATCGCGACCGAACAGCTCGGCGTGGAGGGCGATGCCCTGATCCGCGACCTCTGTCGCGAACGCCTGGGGAAAGACCTGACCGCGCTCCAGATCGATGACCTCGAACCGCTCAGCCGCGCGGTGGAGCGCGATGGCCCCACCCGCATCGGCACGACACGCACGGCAGCGTTTATCGCCGCCGCCCGGTTTGCCGTGGTCAACCCGGCCAACTCCGCCCGCGCGCTGCTGGTACAGGTGGTGAACCGGGAGATGGGTCCGGCGGGCGAGGCCTTCCTCAAGAAGACATGCGCTCGGCATGGACTACCGATCGAAGTTATTGGCTATGAGCACATGCCCTGGTTGGCGGGCGTGCTGCGCCAGGAGGCGGCGCCGCTGCTCGGCGCGTCCGGCGCCGAGCGGCTGGCGCTCGCGGTCGAACGCCTACAGCCGGAGGGCGCGGCGAGGGAAGAATCATGAGTATTCGCACAAAGCTGGTCGGCGCCTTTCTCGTGGTCGCGCTGCTCGTGCCGCTGGTCAGCCTGCTGGTCAGCCGCGTCGCCGCGATCAACGAGTCAGACGGCGACGAAAAGCCGGCCGCCTCCGTCGCGCTGCAACTGTCCCAATCGCAGCGCGCGCAACAGGCGGCCGTGCTCACCTTCGTCAACGGCGGTGATGTCCAGGCGCGCGAACGCTATGTGTCCGAGTCGCTCAATTTTCAGGATTCGATCACAACGCTCGCGGAGGCGCTCACGGATGACGCGAGTACCGCAGAGCTCGAGGGCATCGCCGGACAACGCGAGCGCTTCGGCACGGTGGCGGAAGAAGCGATCAACGCCCGCGCCTCGATGGACCGCGGACTGACCGACCTGCGTGCCGCCGACCGTGAGATCGGGCAGGAGTTGAACGCGATCCGCGACCGGATCGGCGACCTCGCCGCCCTCCCCGCCGCGCAGCGGGCGCAGGCTGCCGATCTCCTCCGCGCCATCATCGGCATGAATCAGGCGGCAAACCAGCAAGCCGCGCTGGCGGCCGGTTACACGATCCAGCAGCAGGAGGGCGTGCGGCAGCAGATGGAAGCATCGGCCACCGCGTTCACCAACGCGCTGCGGCTCGCCAATGCCGCGGCCGGGTCCGAAGATCGGGCTGCGCTCGGACGCACCGAGGCCGCCTTTACCGGCGCCCTGCTGCCCAGCGCGGATGCCTTGATCAACGCCGCCGACGCCGCCGCCGAGGCCAGGACCACGCTGGCGGCCTCAAGCGACGCGATCGTCGCAGGGCTGGGCACGCTTTCGGAGCAGGCCGGCGACGCCACGATCGGCGGCGATTCGGGCATCGGCGGAACGGGGTGGATCACGCTGGCCGGTACGGTCTTCGCCTTCCTGCTGGCCGCTGGTCTTGGCGTCTGGTTTGCCGGCTCAATCACTCGGCCGCTTCGGCAGCTGCGCAACGCCGCCGAGCAGATCTCCACCGGCGACATCGACGCCGTCGAGATCACGGTGCACACGAACGACGAGGTCGGCGATCTGGCCAACGCCTTCCGCCGGATGGTTGCCAGCACACGCTTCCTCATGATGGACAAGGCGGAGCGGGAGGCCGAGGATCGGGACTTCATGAGCACGTCGATCTCGTTGTGACCGGCGGCATCGCGCCGTTGTGCCGGCGGAGGGTGGCCGCGGTCTGTGGCCGCGGTCTGTGCCGTCGGGCCGGCGCCCGTCACGCCTGAACTTGACCCTACCAACGCCTCGGGTACGGTTGGACCAACCTTCGCGGAGGTGGGTCATGACCTTCCGTCCCCATGAGATTGACCACATCGCCCTCGCCGTTCCCGATCTGGACGCGGCGGTTGAGGCGATGCAGACCCTGCTCGGCGCCAAACTGCTCTGGCGCAACCCGCCGCACGGTATCAACGAGTCGGCCGCGCTCGACCTGGGCGGCATGCTCGTCGTGCTCGAACATCCACGCACCGACCAGGGCATCTTCGCTGAGTTCCTCCGGCGGCGCGGTCCCGGCATCCATCACATCGGCGTCTCGGTGACCAACCTCGACGAGGCGATGGCCGACGCCGAACGCACCGGCGCGCGACTGCTCAACCCGCAACTCACCGAGGGCGCGCGGCGCGAGGTTTTGGTCCACCCCAAGTCCGGCCTCGGCGTGCTCTGGCAGATGCTTGAATGGAAGCCGGAGATCCGCGACAACATCGAAGCCCGACGCAAGGCGCTGCGCGAGGGCGAGGTCAAGATCCCCGGTATCAGCGACTGACCGTTGTCACCGCAGAGGTCTTCCTGTCATGCTGAGCGGAGCGAAGCATCTCTCACGGTGCGTCTGTCACCCGGCGAGATGTTTCGTCGCTCCGCTCCTCGGCATGACATGAGAACCTCTGCGCCCTCTGCGTCTCTGCGGTTGAAAAACCGTTCGCTTATCCCTCGTGTTCCAGGCAGCGTTCGATAGTGGCGAGCAGGTCGTCGAGGTCGAACGGCTTGGCCAGATGCGCGGCCGCGCCGTGACGCTCGGCCTCCGCCTTCGCCCGATAGCCCGCCGTCATCACGACAATCGGCACCTGCAGGCCGTGCTGGCGCATGAGGCCGAGCACTTCCCAGCCGGTCATTACCGGCATCTGCAGGTCGAGCAGCACCACATCCGGCTGCTGCTGGGAGATCAACTCCCACGCCAGCCGGCCGTTGGACGCCGTCGTCACCTGATAGCCTTCCCCCCTCAGGATCGCCTCAACCACGGACCGGATGTCTGGGTCATCGTCGACGACAAGAATCTGTGCGGTCGCGGTGGTTGGCGGCAGTGCAGAACCATACGGCACGAAAGGTGGCCCCCGACAGCATCGTTGGCGGGCCGGCACACACGAGTATTGCGTGGCGCAAATGAGCGTCCACTGCACGGCCCTCTACTCTAGAAAACCACATGCGACGGAAAAGGTTACCGCTCGCCGCCAAGTCTCTGAGCGGATTGACATCAGCAGCTACGGCCCAAGGTGGAACTGCTTCTGGCCGAGCAGGGTCGTTCCGTCGACCAGCCACATCCAGTAATCGCCGGGCCGCAGCGTCCCGCGCAACACGCGGACGGCATGACAGGTGAGTGACTGGCTCGCGCGGAACTCCTCCGAGCGGCCGACGATCGGCGTCCGCGTCGCGCCGACCGGCGATGTGTCCTCGGTCGTGATCGCCAGCACCAACGGCCGGTTATCCCCGCCCTGGACACGGACACACGCCGACACGGAGTCCCACTCGCGTCGGTTCGGGTTCTCGCCGCAGTCAACCGATGCATCACAGACGATCAGGTCGAGGGCACCGAGACGGGCAGCGGCCGCTGGGGCGGGGGTCGCGCCGGTGGCCGGCCGTCCCTGGTTGCCACCTTGGCCCGCGCCCGGACTTGCGCCGCCGGTCTGGGCCGTGGCGATCGGGATGGATCGGATGGGTGTCGCCGCCGTGACGCTGTCACCGCCCTCCCCCGGCAGCGTCCCCTTCCACAGCGCGGCGCCGGCCAGCGAGATGCCCAGCCCGGCCAACAGGAATGCAGCGATCAGTGCCGTCACGCCGAGCACACCACGGACGTTCATCAGACGATCCTCCTCGCACAGCACCATGCCACGGAACCGGCGTCAGCCGGCGCTAGCGGACATTGCTGATCGCGTTCTTCGGCGTATCATGCCGCGAGGGCGGCGGAGACACCAGTGTCAGCGCGGTCAGGACAAGCATATGACCGGCGGTATCCTCACCGGCGCCGCCCGCCGCACGCAGCATCGCCACGAGGAAGTCCTGCTCTCGTGGCGCCAGCGTCTGCATCCATTCGGCCAGTTTCTGCGAAAAGGCGCGAAGCTCAATGTCTGTCAATGGTTCCTGCTTGAGAGTCTCAGGCATCACGCACCTCCCGCTCTGCCCACGGCGATTACTCTGACTAACTATGTATCGCGTCACAGCGTGCCTTGTCTGTCACCCTGGTAACATGCGCCGCATGAGCGACCTCGACATCCGGTCAGCGCGCCCGGACGACGTGCCTGGGATTATTGCCTTGGTCCGCGCGGCGTATGCTCCCTATGTGGGACGCATCGGTCAGGAGCCGGCGCCGATGCAGGCCGACTACGCCACACTCGTGGACGAGGGTGTGGTATTCGTCCTGCCGGGCGTCGGGCGGCTGCGTGCCGCGATCGTGATGATGCCGGAAGCGAACCACCTCTTTCTGGAGAACATCGCTGTTCACCCCGAGGAACAAGGACAGGGATTGGGCCGGCAACTGATGGCATGGGTCGACGACCAGGCGCGGGCATTGGGACTGGTCGCCGTCGAACTCTATACCAACGAATTGATGACGGAGAACCTTGCCTTCTACCCTCGACTCGGCTACGTCGAAGTAGACCGCCGGCTCGACGATGGATTCCGGCGGGTCTTCATGCGCAAGCCGCTGGTATAGGTCCGTCACCGTCACGATGAGTCGGTGCCCACCGGCTCGAATGCGGCCGCAACGCGTCAGGGTGTTGCCGCTTCTCCGGACAGCCGCTCCTCGATATCACGCATGATCACCATCAGGCGCGGGCCGCGATGCGTCTGCACATAGCTGATGCTGAGTTCCACCGGCACTCGTGTGCCATGCTTCCGGCGAATCGCATCGGTCAGCGTCACCGGCAACGGGTCCGGTATCCGGGCATCGTCGAGCAATTTCTTGACGCGCGACGACGCTAAGCCGAGGTCGTGGATGGTCAGCCGGAGCAGATCGGTGCGATGGTAGCCGCTCATCTGCTCCATCGCCACATTGACATCGAGCAGGTGACCGTCCAACGGATCGACAACGGCGATCGCATCACGCGCCTGCTCCATCAACGCCCGCTGATAGGCGCGCGCCTCTTCCGCGGCGTCGAAACTGCGAACGTTCTCGATCACGGAGGCGGCCAGGTCGGCAAATGCCTGCGTCAGACCGATGTCACTCTCGATGAACACCTGGCCGCCGCGCTTGTTGCCCAGCGCCAGCACGCCGAACGCCGTCCTCTGCCGGTCGAAGAGGGGCACGCTGAGCAGCGTCCGCAGCCCAAGCGCGTGCACGACGGCGATATCGTAGTGCAGATCTGATGAAATCCTGTCGTGGATCTCAGGATTGCCCGTCGCGGCGGTTCGTCCCAGCACCCCTTGACCCAGCGGGCGCACTGAGGCAACCGGCTGCCATCGATCGGCCTGCCACACGTTGTCGAAGGAAACCGTACCGTCGTCCTGCACCATCGCCAGCGCGGCGATCTCCGCCCCCACCAGCGTGGCCGCCTGCTCCACCACACGCCGGAGCAGATCGCCGATGCCTTGGGATGTGGTCACCTGCCGCGCCATCCCCAGCAGCGAGCGGAGCTCCTCGCCCAACGCGCGCCGGCCTCGCGGACGAAAGGCGCCGGCAACCTCGACGGTGGTCGGTGGCGCCGCCTTCGCCGCCAACAGCGCTCCTTCCGCGATCGTGAACAGGTCAGTCACCGAATGGCCGTCGATCGGCCAGACGCCTTGTCCAACCGCTGCCGAGAGGATCGCCGGCGGGCAACCATCCTTGATCGGTCGAACGACACCCCGCGCGACCTCACGCAGCCGGCCGGCGATGGCATCGGCGTGGACGAGCGCCGGGTGTTGTGCGATGACGGCGAACTCATCACCACCGATCCGCGCCACCAGATCGTCCGCGCGGACAGCGGCGGCGATGGCGGCGGCGAACGCTTGCAGCGCGCGATTACCGGCCTGATAGCCGAAGGTATCATTGATGTCTTTCAGCCCGTCGAGATCGAGGAGGACCATTGAGAACGCCGCCCCTGCCGCATCGGCCTGGATGCTGACGTCCTCCAACGTTTGCAGGAACGCGCGCCGGTTTGGCAGGCCGGTCAACTCGTCGAATAATGCCAGGCTGCGCAGCCGGCTGATCTCGATATCAACGGACTCCACCGGCGGATCGGAGTGGATGATCATGACGGGCGGCCCTCGCTCCAGAGATGCAGCTGATCGAGGTGACCAAACGCGGACTCCCGTGCTCGCGGCCAAAGGAGCGCATGCAGCGAAGTGAGGGCGGCCCCGCTGCTATACTCCATTTTATGCTGATTGGACTCATCGCGGACACGCACATTCCCGAAGCGGGGCCAGACATCTGGCCGCAGGTCTACGCCCGGTTCCGTGAGGATCGCGTGGACGCGATCCTGCATGCCGGCGACATGCACGTCCTCGACGTGCTCGATCGCCTGGAGCAGCGGGTCGGCGTTCCCGTCTACGCTTGTCGTGGCAACGGCGACGACGGCGGCGGCGGCCGCCCCGTCTGCCCGGATGATCCGCGACTGCAGGAGGCGTGGGCGCTGGACTGGCAAGGGTTTCGCATCGGCCTCTGTCATGACATGGGGCTGCCGGAACTGCCGCCGCATCGCACGGCGGAGACGATGATGCAGCGATATTTCGGCGCTCCCTGTGACATTGTCGTCCATGGCGATACACACGTTGCTGAGACAGTCATTGTTCGAAACATTCTACTCACAAACCCGGGCAGTCCTATGTATCCCCGAAACATGAACGTCTCGCTGGGCAACATCGGCTTTCTCGTCCTGTCGGATGAGACGGCGGAGGCGTGGGCGGAGCCGCTCCATCCTGAGGACGGCCCCACGCTGCGCGACGGCGGCGTGCTCGACCATCAGCAGGCAGCGGCGCGGTATCCCGACCAGTGGGTGCTGTTCGCGGTTCACGGCCACGACCCGAGGCGCGGCCTGAGTCACGGCGCCGTCGTCGCATCCGGTTTCACCCCCGAAGAACTACCCGCGCTGGAACGCGCCACCCGCCGCCGCGACCCATCGGCGATCCTGTATCCGTTCCACACCGCATCACCAGCGGCGCACGGTGCGGCGCAGCGTTTGGCAAAAGACCGATGAAAGTGACCGTTCCAATCCTCGGCACCGGCATCGTCGGCCTGGCCGTCGGCTGCCTGCTGGCGCTGACCTACGGCCGGCCGCTCGTCCGCGGCGCGTTGTGGGGTGCGGGCGGAGGGATCGCCTTCGGCGTCGCCGCGGCCGTCATCCTGGCGGTGAGTCCGTAATCTTCATCGCGGCCGGCGGGCGCTGTGGTTGATGATCTACGGTCGATTGCCATACGCTACAGGGAGCAAGGGGAGTAACCTGCGCTTCGCGTGGCCGGAGCGTTCCAGCGTCGTCAATACGTGTCCGGTTGAGGGCACCGGCGCTGGACAAGCGAGACCTTCTCGCGTGGTCAGACCTTGGCATCACCCAACTTGGGTGGGCCGGATCTGCCCACCGCGCGGAGGTTTTTTCGTGCTCCTTGACCTTGCCCCGTGGATCTTGTTCCTGGGGTTCGTCGCCGGCATGCTGGCGCTGGACCTTGGTGTCTTCCACCGACATGCACATGCCGTCAGCCGCAAGGAAGCCGCGATCTGGAGCGGCATCTGGATCGGCCTCGCCATCCTGTTCAACATCGGCGTCTATCTCTTCATGGGCGGCGATGCCGGTCTGGAGTGGACCACCGGCTATCTGATCGAGAAGTCACTCAGCGTCGACAACGTCTTCATCTTTCTGCTGATCTTCTCAACGTTTGCCGTTCCGGCGCAGTACCAGCACCGCGTGCTCTTCTGGGGCATCCTCGGTGCGCTGGTGATGCGCGCCGTCCTGATCCTGGTGGGTGCGGCGCTGCTGAGCGCGTTTCACATCATCATCTACATCTTCGGTGCGTTCCTCATCTTCACCGGGTTGCGCTTCCTACGGAGTTCCGACGAGGCGCCGTCGCTGGAGAACAACCGCTTCGTCCGGTTGGCCAAGCGGTTCATGCCCACCACGGAGGGCTACGAGGGTCAGAAGTTCTTCACCCGCCGCAACGGCGTCCTCTACATGACGCCGCTCTTCCTCGTGCTGCTCCTGATCGAGAGCACCGACCTCGTCTTCGCGGTGGACTCGATCCCGGCGATCTTCGCGATCACCGACGATCCGTTCATCGTCTTCACCTCGAACATCTTCGCGATTCTGGGGCTGCGGGCGCTGTACTTTGTCCTTAGCGGCTACCTGGCCGACCTGCGCTATCTCAAGCCGGCGCTGGCGGCGGTGCTCGTCTTCGTCGGATCGAAGATGCTCCTGCTCGACGTCTACAAGATCCCCTCGCTCGTGAGTCTTGGGGTGATCGTCGCCATTTTGGGCGTGGCGATCACTGCCTCGCTGATCGTGCAGCGCCGAGAGAGCACGCACGTTCCGGGCGAGATCGCGCCGGAGGATGCAGAGGAACTACTCGAACGGGCCGCCGAACCTCGATAATAGGGGGTGCGGGGGCGGAGCATCACGCTCCGACAGACAGGCATGACCGGCATCGGATTCGAGCTGGCGATCGTCGTCCTTCTGGTGATCTTCAACGGCGTTCTCGCCATGTCGGAGATGGCGATCGTCTCGTCGCGCAAGGTCCGGTTGCAGCAGCGGGCGGCCGCGGGCGACGCCGGCGCCGCCGCCGCGCTCGCCCTCGCGAACGAGCCGAACCGCTTCCTCTCCACCGTCCAGATCGGTATCACAGCGGTGGGCATCCTCGCCGGCGCCTTCGGCGGCGCGACCCTGGCAGAGAAAGCAGGTGCCTGGCTCGCCGAACTGGGCATCAGCGAACGATACAGCGGCGCCGCCGGTGTCGCGCTCGTGGTGCTCGGCATCACCTACCTATCGCTCGTCGTCGGCGAGCTCGTCCCCAAGCGGCTCGCCCTTCAGTTTCCGGAGTCGCTCGCCTCGACGATCGCCCGTCCGATGCGGGTGCTCTCGACGGTCGCGGCACCCGTTGTCGCCCTCCTCAGCCTCTCCACCGACCTTGTTCTCCGGCTCCTTGGCGTTCGCGCGCAGGCGGAGTCGCCGGTCAGCGAAGAAGAGATCAAGCTGCTGATCCAGCAGAGCACGGCGGCAGGCGTCTTCGAAGCGGCGGAAGAGGAGATGGTCGCCGGCATCTTTCGCCTCGGCGACCGCCGGGTCAGCGAGCTGATGGTGCCGCGGCCGTCAGTCGTCTGGCTCGACATCGACGACCCGCCTGATGCGATCGTGCGGGAGATGACAGAGAGTCCGCACGCCCGCTTTCCCGTCTGTCGTGGTGGCCTCGATGACGTGCTCGGACTCATATCGATCAAGGATGTATGGGTACAGTCGATGCGCGGCGGCGGGCTCAACCTGGCCGCCCTGCTCCGCCCGGCCCTGATCGTTCCCGAGACCCTGACGGTCCTGAAGACGCTGGATCGCTTCAAACAGGCCGGCGCTCAGTTTGCGGTTGTTGTCGACGAGTACGGCGGAACGAGCGGTATCATGACGCTCGATGATGTCTTAGAGGCGATCGTCGGCGACATCCCCTCGCTGGAGTTCCCGACCGATCTCCAGATCGTGAAGCGCGCGGATGGCTCATGGCTGATGGATGGACTGGTGCCGATCGATGACGTGAAGGAGGCGGTGCAGATCACTGAGCTTCCTGACGAAGAGGCGTATCAGACCCTGGCCGGGTTCCTCCTGCTCCAGTTGGGACGGATTCCGCACGCCGGCGATTCATTCCAGTGGGATGACCTGCAGTTCGAGGTAGTCGACATGGATGGCAACCGCATCGACAAGGTGCTGGTGACGCCCCGGCCGACGCCGCAGCCCGTGGCAGACGACGTGCCATCGTAATTCGATCGCCTCCACTCCGTCCGATCGTAGAACCGTGCGGTGGATCGTGATGCTGCTCCGGCCGGCATCGCGCCCGCACCGCCAAGCGCGTTGCCTTCACCCGCCTCTTCTTCTGGCAGCAGCCGGACTATGATGTCGACGAATCCACATCACCCGCCTCGCAGGGACGGGGCTGGGGGTTAGGTTTCGCCCTCCTGTCCTGTACCCTATTTGTGAAGCGTTGAACATATATGGGTGAGGAGTGCCGGCGGGCGAGGGCAGGCGTGCGCCGGCGTGAGGGATGCATGGCGAATACGACACACGCGCGGCTGGGACTGTCGATTCAGCAACCGGAGAAGCAGGCGCCGGAGGAGCGCGTTCAGAATTGGGAAGAGGTCTATCAGGGGTTCGACCTGACGCGCGCCCGCGTCGAGGCCGCCCGCTGCATCCACTGTCCCTCGACACCCTGCATCTCCGCCTGTCCGGTCCACAACGACATTCCCACGGCGCTCTTGAAGCTGGAGCACGGCGATGTGCTCGGTGCGGCGGCCGTCTTCCGTGAGACATCGACGCTCCCGGAGATGTGCGGCCGCCTCTGTCCGCAGGAGCGGCTCTGTGAAGGTGATTGTCCGGTCGGTTTCGCGATCCGGTCGGATGGCCGGCACGAACCGCCGGTGAGCATCGGCAAGCTCGAGGCGTTCGTTGCCGACGCGCAGCGCGAGCGGATCGGCGGCTTCCCGCTGCCGGAGCCGCCAAAACCGTCCGGCCACAAGGTCGCGGTCGTTGGCTCCGGGCCGTCAGGTCTGACGGTGGCCGAGGCGCTGGTGACGCGCGGTCATGCCGTCACGATCTTCGAGCAGTGGGGACAACCGGGAGGGGCGTTGGCACATGGCATCCCGAACTTCAAGCTCGGCCGTTCGATTCTTCAGGACAAGATCCGGTCGCTGACGCTGCAAGGGGTGGACTTTATCTGCGACGTGCGCATCGGCCGCGATGTGACCGTTGATATGTTGTTCGCCGAAGGGTTCGGCGCGATCTATCTCGGCATCGGCGCGGGCGTCGATCAGCCGCTGAACATTCCCGGCGAGCGCGACCTCACCGGCGTCGTCGCCGCGACCGACTTCCTCGTCCGGGCGAATGCATCGTCGTCGCGGCTGCTGCCGAGCCCGAATGGTCCCCGTGCGACCGGAACCTCAGTCGCACCGCGGAACGGACCGCGGGTGGTGGTCGTCGGCGGCTCGGATGCGGCGATGGATTGCGTGCGCGCCGCTCTCCGGTTGGGTGCCTCCGAGGTGACGCTCGTCGCCGGCAGCGAAATGGAGGGGCTGGCGTCGCGGGCCGAAGAGATGAACCACGCCCGTGAGGAGGGCGTCCGCTTCCGGCTGGGTATCGTCGCGGTGGCCTTCGACGGCGACGCCCGCGGCCGGCTGACCGGCGTGCGGTGCGAACGGGTTTCGCGGTCCGGTAGCAATGGCACGCAGCATAAGGCGATCCGGATGCGCGGCTCTGATTTCTTGATCGAGTGTGATCTTGCGGTCGTCGCCCGAGGCTACGCCCCTGATCCCTTTCTCCGCGACACGACGCCGGGACTGAAGACCGACGACAAGAACCACGTGATCGCCGATCCGGACACCGGCCGGACCTCACGGCCGGGGGTATTCGCCGGTGGCGACGGCGTCCACGGCGCCAGCCTCGTCGTCAACGCGATCGCCGCCGGCAAGCACGCCGCCGCCGCGATCGACGCCTATCTGAGCCAGCTTGCGCCGGGCACGCCACCCGTTGCTGCGCTTCCGGCTGGACCACGTCCGAAGCAGGAGAAGAAGCGCGGCTGGTTCAGGCGGAAGTGAGGCGCTTCCTGTGCTCTGGTGGACGTGTTCTGGTCCGACTTCGAGCAGTTGTTCACGCATACGGCGCGTGATTCACCCTGATTGATTCGCCGGGTTGTTAGCCGGTTGGGTGCCGAAGATATCGTCCCATCCGATCACGAGATCCGGGAAGGCCAGCGGGGAGAGACTCGCGCCTTCAGTGTAGGTGATGCTCTGACGATAGCCATCCGGCGTTGGGTCGCGGTACACCAGCACCTGGCGGCGACGCAGGTCCACGATCCACACCTCGACTACGCCGCCCGCGGCGTAGAGCGGCAGCTTTCGATCGCGGTCGTGCCGTAGGGATGAGTTCGCCACCTCGATGACCAAGAACACATCACCTGACTGCGGAAGTGCTGCTTCGTAGAAGTCGTCGCGATAGCGAAGCACGGCGATATCGGGCTCGGGTTCCGAATACGCCGATAGACGCATTGCGCCTTGTGCGCTGACCAACGCTCGATCCCCAAGTCCCACGATGAAGTGGCGATTGAGACGCATAACACACGCGATGTGGGTGCTGGCTTGTGCCGCCATTTGATACATCTCTCCATCGAGGAGCTCGACGCGCTCGCCATCGCGCAGGATACCGACTTTGATCATGCGCTGGTATTCGTCGGCGGTCAGGCGGCGGCGGGTCACGGTTTCTGAGCGCAAGGCGTGGACCATGGTGCTCGCTCCGGGTCGGACTTCGATGGGCTGCATCCTACAAACAGGATACGACGAAGGCGAGGGTGTGAGCCCTCGCCTGTCCGTCATCAATCGCAGCGGAGCGATCTATCCCAGGAACTGCATGATCGCCCGTTCGACGGCATCCGGCTGCTCGTAGGGCGCCATGTGACCGGCATCGTCGACGACGACCTTGTCGCCATGCGGCAGCAACTCCAGCCAGCGGTCGGCGTAGACCGGCGGGATCAGCTGGTCCTCACGCCCCCAGACGATCAGCGTCGGAGCGCTGAGCCGGTAGAGCCGCTTGGAGAGGCGGCGGTTGGGGATCGGGAAGAGGATCTTGCCGGCGGTGCCCAGGCGCCGCGCGTTGCCGACCATGAAGTCGCGCAGCGCGTCCCGGTTCGAGAAGTCCATGCCGCCGGTGAGGAACTGCTCGCCCTTCTGCGGATCAGCGAAGAGCAGCTGGGGCAGGTTGAAGGGCGTGGTGGCGAAGATGTCCGGGATCGGGTACTCGTCCAGCCAGAGGCCGGCCGGCGCGATCAGTGCGAGCTTGTCCAGTCCCTTGGGGTTGATCGCCGCCATCTCCGCCGCGATCATGCCGCCCATTGAGTGCCCGACGATCACCGGACGGTCGAGGTCGAGCGCCTCGACCACGTCCCAGCCGTGGAGCGTGAAGTCGAGCATGTCCTCGATCAGGTCTTCGGTCGGCTCGGGACCGTAGCCCGGCCAGACCGGGGCGTAGATGTGATAGCGCTGGGCGAGCCGCTCCAGCAGCGGCTCCTGCGGCAGCAGGCCGCCGGCGCCATGGAAATAGACCAGCGGCGCGCCTTCACCGGTTTCCATGACGGCGGATTGGATACCCTTGCGGGTCGTGATCGTGCGCTGGTCCATTACACCGTCACCTTGCTCGGGGCTGCGACCTGGGGATGCACGCCCAGCGTCTCATCGGGGCGGACGCGGCCCTCGTAGGGATGGCACCACCAGCGGGTATCATTCTCGAACTCCGGCCACTCGTTGCGCAGGTGCGGCATCACCTTCTCGGCGAAGAGCGTGGTGGAGTAGCGCGTCTTCCAGTCCGGCATGTTGCCCATGTGCAGCAGGCAGAAGAGCGTGCCGACGCGGAGGCTGTGGATCATCTCCTTCATCCGCTGGCGCACCGTCTCGGGGCTGCCGGCGATAACGAAGCCGCCCTCGACCAGGTCCTTCCAGGTGAGCGTCTGGAAGACTTTCTGATTCTCGGCGCGGAGCTGGTCCAGTTTGCCCGCCTTGATCGTCTCGACCGTGCGGTATCCGGGGGCATCGGCGAAGCCGGGATAGACGTGCAGGCAGCGGTTGAAGAAGTAGAGGATGTGTTCGGCGTAGAGTTCCTCCGCTTCCTGGTCGGTTTCGGCGACGCAGATGATCTGGGCAAAGGCGGCGCGATAAGGGGACATGTCCTTGCCCTTCGCCTGGACGCGCTCCCAATAGCCGTCGAGCAAGGACTTGCCCGCCTTGTAGCCGCCGAAGGAGAGATAGGAGTAGTTGTAGTCGTAGTCGACGCAGAAGTCCCAGGTTTCGATCGAGCCGCCGCCGGGGATATAGATCGGCGGGTGCGGTTTCTGGATCGGCTTCGGCCAGAGGTTGACGTAGCGGAGCTGGTTGTACTTGCCGTCGAAGGCGAAGACATCCTGCTCGGTCCACGCCTTGATGATCAGGTCGTGGGCCTCCTTGTACTTGTCGCGGGTGAGCGCGGGGATCTGGCCGTAGCAGTAGTTCGTGTCCATCGAGGTGCCGACGGGGAAGCCGGCCAGCAGCCGTCCGCCCGAGATCACATCGAGCATGGCGAACTCTTCGGCGACGCGGATCGGCGGGTTGTACAGCGCGATCGAGTTGCCGATCACGGCGATCGCCGCCTTCGAGGTGCGGCGGGCGAGACCGGCGGCGATGATGTTCGGCGAGGGCATCAGGCCGTAGCCGTTCTGGTGATGTTCGTTGACGCCGATCGCGTCGAAGCCGAGCGAGTCGGCGTATTCAAGCTGGTCCATGTACTGGTGATACAGCTTGTTGCCCTCGATCGGGTCGTAGAGCTCGTTGGGGATATCGACCCAGACGGATCGGTACTCCTGGCGGAAATCATCCGGCAGGTTCGGCCAGGGCATCAGATTGAACCAGACAAACTTCACCGCGCAACCCTCCCTTGACTAGAACCGGCGGCCGGACCACGGAACGATTGCTCCGCGTGCGGACCAGTTTCTGCGATACGCCACCATCGTAACCCATGCGCTCGGTCTACGCCGCCAATTCCGCCAGCACGACCTGATGACGTTCGTCCCGTTGTTGATCGATCGCGTCGAGGATGATGGTGAATCCGGCGACCTCGATCAGGCGCCGGTTTGTGACGCTGCCGTGGTGACTCCAGAACATGGGGGCGCCGTGAAAGTCGTCCTCTGCGCCTTCCCATTCGTCCGCCCCCATCGTCACCAGCAGCAGCCCACCGGGCGGCAAAAAGCCTGCGAAGGTTCGAAGTAGCGCCGCGTGACCGGCGCGCGGCGTGTGGAAGATGGCGTAGAACGAGACGATCGCATCGACCGCATAGTCATTGGGCCGGAGTGCCATCATATCCCGCACGGCGTAGGTCGCTTCCGGCACGTTTTGGCGGGCGAGGGCGATCTGGCGCTCCGAGAGGTCGATGCCGGTGACGGAGTATCCCTTGTCCACGAGGTAGCGGTCGATGGGAACGCCGGCGCCACAACCAACATCAAGGACCGTCGCCTTCGGTCGAAGCCGGGATGCGAGCTGATCCAGGTAGCCTCGAGACGCAAACCCGTTTCGCTGGCGGGCATAGGCTTCCGCCGCCCGGTTGTAGCCGCGTCGCACCAGGTCTATGTTCTGGTCCGGTTTTCGACGATCCATACAGCATCACGGGTGGTATCGATGGCCGGTGGGCCTGCCCTCGATTATGTAGAAAGGAATCGCTCGACCTGGTCGATGTGCTCGATACGATGCACGCTGCGGTCGAGCACACGCGGCATGTCGCCGCCGATGATTGCATCGACCAACTGCGGCGGGACTTCAGTCGCGCGCTGATCGGCCAGTTGCGCGGCCGCGATCACCGTTGCACGGGCATAGTCCGGCGGGGCGGCGAGCCAGTCGGCGAGGCCCGCCAGGTTGGGGAAATCCGAACTGAAGCCCTCGTCTTCCTTGAAGCCGCTGTCACTCCACTGATCGATGAGGGCGACCGCATACCGATCCCAATAGGCGAGGTGCGCGAGTGCCGCCTTAACCGTCCACCCATCCCCGATAGAGCGATCGAGATCCTCCGGCGTCAGGCGGCCCACCAGGGCCTGCAACCGCTCCCGCGTATGCTCGTTCCGCGTCACATAGTCTCGATCCATCGAGCAACTCCTGTGGTTTGAGATGCCAGTATGAGCGCGCACGGCGCCAGCGTTCACGCCACCTGTACCGGCACATGCTGATCAGAGTCCGCGGTCCGGCTTTCCGGCAGGCGCCGGCAACCTGCTGCGGACCTCGCGGCCAGGCGGGATCGGCAGATGCCAGCTTCTGACAAGCAGCCCGTGATATTGTACACTGTCGATGGTAGTTCTTCCCTCACGACCCTCGGCTTTGGGTTCTATGTCCCCTGTACCGCGCTCGATGACCGAAGTGTGCCAATACCTTATTGGAGGTCGTCGCGTGGCATACACCGACCGAACCCTGACCTGTGCCGATTGTGGCACGAACTTTACCTTCTCGGCGGATGACCAGGCCTATCACGCCGAGCGGGGCTTTACCAACGAGCCGAAGCGCTGTCCCGACTGTCGGGCGACGCGGCGCGGCCAGCAAGGCCAATCGAGCTACGGCGGTGGCGGTGGTGGCGGCTATGGCGGCCAGCGGGAGATGTTCTCCGCCACCTGTGCGTCCTGTGGCAAGGAAGCGCGCGTGCCCTTCCAGCCGCGGGGAGACAAGCCGGTCTACTGCTCGGATTGCTTCCGCTCCCAGCAGGGTGGTTCCTACGGCGGCGGCGGCGGTGAGAGTATCGGTAGTCGCGCCCGAGAGAGCCGTCGCTGGTAGCTCGCCCTATCTCACTCGCGACCGCCCGACTTCGGTTTCCGTGGTAGGAAGGGGTACATGGGTCATGGACTTCATCGCCGGTACGACGTACCAGAACGCGAGCGGGCAATTCCTCGTCCTGCGCGTTGACGCGAGCACCTTGCAAGTCGAATACATGAGTGGTCCCCAGGCCGGCAAAGTGCTCACCAAGCGCACCGCCGACATGGGAAAACTCACGACGACCGAGGGGGTGGCGCACGTGCCGGCGGCGCCGGATGCCGGTCGACGTCGACGTCCCGCCAAGTGACGGATGGCGCGAATGAAGTAGGAGGCACGATCGTGGACCAGGCCCAAACCCTCTCGAACTCGCAGCTTTTTGCCAGTTGGGCAGGCGAAGATGTGCAGTCCTGGGAACAGGCCATCGGCACATCGGTCACACACGTCTCGCGCGGTGCCGGAACCGTTTCGAACGTTTCACGTGAGGCGGGAAACATTGCAGTCCATGTCCAGTACACCAGAGCCGTCCATGCGCATGCGCTGTGGGAGTTTCGAACCGAGATCAGGAATATGACCCTTCCGACCGGACTGACACGGGCCGACCTTCTCCCCGCGACTCGGGAGCGACAGAAACAACAGGCGGAGGACAAGCGGGCCGCACAGGAGGCACGGCTGATCCTCATGAGGCAGAGGCGGAACATCAGCTGAACGCCGCGATGCCGCCCTGGCACGGAGGTGGGCACGTCCGACGCTCCGGCACCGGAGCAGGTCTAACAGCGTCGGATGGCGGTGATGCACAAAGAAAGGCGTTCGCATGACAACTCTGTTTCGCGACCTCATCAACGATGCGGTTGCCGTTCGTATGCCGCATACCGTGGCGGTCCAGGAGCGGATCGATGCCGCCATCGATCAAGCCCTGGACGAGGGATTAGATGACCAGGCGGTCGAGGATCGCATCATTGCGATACTGGGCAACGATCCGGATGCGCGGGCGGTGGCGCGGCAGCGTGGGTCGATGGCGGCATTCGCCGAACATGCCTTGATCATGGGCGCGACGTATGACGCGATGACTGACATCTGGTCGCCGCCGCCGGGGATGACCTTCGACGGTCTATTTGCCGCGATCCTTGCCCGACTGCATTCGGAGGTTGAGAGCGATGGATCCGTATGACGATCAGCGATCGTGTTGCCGATCAACGCACCTTCGGACAGAGTGGATGTGACTCGATCGTGACTGCGTGAGGGTCGATGCCGCCACGCCTGCCACCTCAGTATTATCCCCTCAGGGATTACCTTGCCGCCCAGCAGCGCGATGAGGTGACGCTCACGTTCGCAGACATTGACGCGCTATTAGGTGAACCGCTACCGGCAGCCGTCTGGCAACGAGCGTGGTGGATGAACAGGGACACGCAGGCACAGGCACAGGCATGGCTCGGTGTGGGGTGGTGGGTCCGGTGGGTGCGTCGCAGTGAGACGACGGCTGCCGTGACATTCGTCCGGCGTCCGCCGGAATCAGCTCCGTCGAACGGTGTCCGCGACCACCAAAAACGGCCATACCGTCCCTCTACGACGTGATGATGGGACTCTGATTGCAACGCAGGCAGGTGCTAGCCGGACACCTTGTTCTCCGCGTTGGGAACGAAGAATCGCCGGCGGCATCACGAGCGTGTCAGAGCGGCCGTTCACCGACCCCTTCGAAGTAGACGACCCGGCTATCCGGTGACACCGTCTCGATGGTGATATCGCCCTGGTGGCCGGAATCGAGGCGCAGTCGATAGGTGCCGGTAGCGACAGCATTTGATGGTTCAATGCGGTGAAGCCGGCCGTACCAGTGATCCGTGCCGGCGGCATCCTCTTCGGCGCGGTAGCGGCAGGCGGCCTGCGCCACCAAGACATCCTCGTTGGTCAGGATTGTCACCGGACCCTGGTAGCCGCCGATCGTATTTCTGCGCATGATATCTCCTCCGTGCCGCCGCACCGGTTGGTGGCCGAGCCGCCCTGATCACCGGCATCGGCGCCCGTCCGCGTGGCCGTGCAACGCCTCAACTATCGGCCTGCTGGATACCAAGAGGCGGATGGTAGCAAGAGGGCCGGAGGACAACGGGTATGGTGTCACCATATCACAAGCATCTCTGCCCGCGCCGATCCTGCGATGTGCCGTGCGGGGCAGATTCCCGTGTCCATTTGGCTCGGTTATGGTGCATTCTGCAGCCAATCCAAGTCAGCTAGATCTTTCGGCCGGCCGGCGGCACGCTTGTTTTGGATCAGATGTGCACGCCCAATGACAGGTATGGCGACGCCCTCTAGGGACACAGTGAGTCGGTATGGCCATGCCTCATCGAACACCACACCATCAACTGAGGTGAGAATATCGATGCGCCGGGGTGCAACACCAATCTGAAAAACAATGTCAGGTGCTGCAAGATCGGAAGGTGCTAGCCCTCGTAGGGGGGCGCCAAATCGCACCAGGGCTTGCCAAACACGCGTGGCGTTTTCATCAGAGTTCCGGACCCAGATGTCGATATCACCAGTAGCGCGCGGGAGTCCATGCGCCGCAAGCGCGAAGGCGCCGACGATGAGAAATTCAACGCCTTCTTCGGATAACGCGGACAAGATGTCGCGATAGTCGGGGTTCAGCACCGGCTTCCCCCGCGAGCGCCCAGGCGTCGCACGCAAGCTGCCACATCATATCGATCCGCTCGGCCGGTGTCGTCTGGTCCAGATCGGGTTCGTTTCCTTGATCCTTCAAGCGTGAAATGCGCAGGACGGTGTCGCGTTGCTCCATAAGTCCAGCATACCAGGGACGACGACGCGCCAAACCTTCCACACCCTCGTCACGCCGTCGTCGGGGTGGGAAGCAGGACCAGGCGGAGGCGCTCTAACGCGAGTCTGATGCGACTCTTGACCGTGCCGAGAGGGAGGCCGATGCGCTCGGCGATCTCCGGGTAGCTGAGGCCGGAGAAGAAGGCCAGATCGATCACCTGACGTTGTGCGCTCGGCAGAACGTCGAGGGCGGCGCGGACCGAGGTGGCTTCGATTCGGCGCATCGCTTCCGCCGCCGGATCGCCGTCCTGCGCGGCGAGGGCGCCGGCGATGTCCAGCGAGACGCCGGACGGTCGGGCAGCGCGGGCGCGGACGATGTCGATCGCCCGATGACGAGTGACAGTCAGCATCCATGTGCGCGCATTCCCGCGGCTGGGAACATAGGTGCCGGCGCGCCGCCAGATGGTGAGGAATGCGTCCTGAACCACATCTTCGGCGGCCTCGACCGATCCGACAATACTGTAGGCGATGGAAAAGGCCGCGCGTCCATGCCGCTCATAGAGTCGGTCGAGCGCGTCGAGATCCCGCGCGGCGACGCGATCGAGCAGGGTTTCGTCGGTCGGTTCCAGCGGCCCGGTATCGAGTGCGGTTTGGCTCGGGTTGATGGCGGGCGGCGGGATCGCTGGTTCGTTCTGGTGGCCTGTTGCTTCAACCGTCATCGTTGTTCCCCACACGCGGCGTCGTGGCCGCGACCGAAACGGCTGCTCGCGATCGATGGCCGTATCTCACCGCGTGGGGCTGCTCGCACAACAGATCAATTGCTGCTCAGTTCTTGCTCAATTTTCGGCGCCGTGCAGCTCACGATGCCACAGTGCGTCGATCAGTCGTGCAACACCGGTAGATAAGTGACGGCGATACGTACTGAATGGAAGGTCGAGCAGTTCGGCTGCCTTCTCCTGAGTCGGGGCCGGGTGGAAATAGGTCCGGTTGAGCGCGCGAAAGAGGCGTGCATCACGCGGTGACTGCTCCAGCGTGGCGGCCGCCTCCTCGATGACGGTACGGAGGGCGATGCGCTTGCCATCGAGCGTGTCGGTATCCGGCACGCCGCCGATCAGGCGGGAGCGAAGCAACGGATTGCGGCGAAGCGCATCCGGCCGGTGAAAGTCCCGCAGCGCGGCGCGCACGGCATCGGCGAACGCGGATTCGCTGAGGACGAGCAGGGTGGGGGTAGACGTCGGCGGCGTCGCCGCCTGACCCGTCGCGATCTCCCGCTTGGCCAGGAGTTGCAGCCAGGCCATCGGCGGCATCGCACGCCAATCATGCCAGTACACGCCGTACTGCCGACCGCCGACCTCAAAGTCCGCGTCGGGGATTCGGTGGAGATCGGCGTAGGCGAACACCGGCGACCAGAAATCCGGATCGGTGCAGGCGAAGAAGGAGCAGGCAAGGTTTGGCGTGGTCAGGTAATACCGCACGGCGTTGACGAAGACGAGGCTCTGGACCGATGACACGGCCTGATAGGAGTCCTGCGCCATCCAGAACCGGAAAAGGGTCGCGCGCTCGCCTGGTCGAAGGGGCGCCTGCCGATCGAGGAAGCGAGACACCGCGATCGCCGCTGGATCGAGCGCGATATCCTCCGGCGCGGCCTGCTCCATCGCGACCGCAGCCATGAACCCGGCGGGTTGTTGGTCGGCATCACGGAAGACAATCACGCCGCTGGGTTGACGTTCCAGCCAGTGGGCCGCGATCCGCGCGGATTCTTCGCCCTCGTGCAGGCTGACCATCTCGAGAATCTGAGGCGTGTCCGAATCGCGCAGCGTGTCGACGAGTACGCTGCCACTCTCCTGCCACTCGAGGAACGGACGCACGACCGGATTATCATGGTGCAGAAAGATGTAGTCGGCGAGTACCGATTGCTGGTCTTCTGGGTGGGCGGCATCGAGGCGGGCGAGGTAGGCGGCGCGCGCGCGGTCGTGGAGCAGGGCGTATCGCCCTGGGTTGCGCCAGCGCAGGTCGGCGATCAGCGCCTCGCGGGCGAGGTCGTGCGGGAACAGGCCGTGCGGCCCCGACTCGACAAACGAGAGGCCCCGCAGCCACTCGAAGGCGGCGTTGGCATCGGCGACGTCGAGCAACACATTGAGCAGTGACTCGGACGTGCTCCGCACGATCGCCGATGCTTCGAGCGCCATCCGGTACAACGGTTCCGGCACCTGTTCGACAAACCGTTCGAGGAGGGCCTTGATCATGTCCGGCGCGGCTTCGGGCTGGAACTGAATGTCGCCACGCTCGGCCAGCAGTTCGGCGACCAGCGAGAGGGCGAGCGGATGGCCGTGGGTGAATTCGAGCACCGACTGATGTTGCGCCGAGGGAATCTCCTGCTGGGCGAGAAAGGTCCGGCTCTCCTCCGGGGAGAGATTGCGCAGCGGGAGCGAGCGCAGCAAGAGCTGCCATCCGGGGTCGGCGAGCCAGGCCGAGCCGAGTGGGTGACGCCCGGCGAGCACAACCAGCGTGTTTTCGGCAAGCTGCGGGAGAAATACGTCGCGCAGCCACGCATCGAGCGGTGCGAGCATCTCGGAGGTGTCGATCAGCACCACCTGGCGGCCGGGTCGCTCCGCGAGCGCATCGAGCGGGTGCTCGGTCGGGCCGAGGCCGATCGCCTGTCGCACCGCGCTGGTGAAGGTGTCCGGCGCCGGTTCCAGATTGCGCGCGTCGATCAGGAAGGAGCCAGCCCCGACATCGGCGGCGATCCGGCCGAACTCGGCCAGCAGGTTGCTCTTGCCCACACCGCCGGGTCCATGGACGGCGAGGACGTAAAACGGCAGATCCGGTGCGGTGATCGCCTCACGGAACAGCGCACGCTCCGCCTCACGTCCGACAAACCATCGACGTCGCGCGGCGTTGAGCCGATCCCCGACACGAGCGGGCATGACAAGGACTCTCTGTTTGCAGGATGCGAAGTCGAACCGGATTATACTCTTTCGTTATCTTTCTGGTTGTGATCAGATCATCTGAAATAACTGAAGTCGCCCGCGGACATCCTCGGTTCGGCACATGTCGGCCGCGCCGCTGCACGCACCGTTTCGGCTCGGTACATTACAATGCGGTCGCAAGAGTCTCTCGGAGGAACTGACCATGTCATTGCCGTTAGCGGGGGTGCGCATTCTGGATATGACGATCTGGCAGCAGGGGACCCACGCCACCGCGCTGCTCGCCGACCTCGGCGCCGACGTGATCAAGATCGAGGGACCGGACAACCCCGACCCCGGCCGCGGCGTGCTCGGCATGGGGACCGGCGCGCTGAACGGCTACTTCGAGAACCACAACCGGGGCAAGCGGGCGATCTGCATCGACGTGAAGCAGCCGGCGGGCCGCGCGCTCTTGCTGCGTTTGGCCGCGGACGCCGACGTCTTCACCAATAATATGCGGAAGGGCGTGCTCGAACGGCTCGGCCTTGCCTATGAGGACTTCCGCGCCGTCAATCCGCGCATCATCTATGCGGTCGCCTCCGGCTACGGCAATGAGGGGCCGGAGCGGACGCTGCCCTCGATGGACATCATGGCGCAGGCGCGCAGCGGTTTTATGGGGATGAACGGCGACCCGACTTCACCGCCGCAGTCGGCGCCCGCCGCCACCGGCGACCAGGTCGGCTCCTACTTCCTCGCCCACGGCATCCTCGCGGCGCTGTTCATGCGCGAGCGCACCGGATTGGGACAGCAGATCGACGCCTCGCTGCTCGGCGGTCAGGTGGACTTCCAGTCACATGCGCTGCAGAGCTATCTCTTCTCCGGCAACCAGCCGCCGCGGCGGGAGCGCACGGAGATGCAACCGCTTTGGAATACGTACCGGGCGGCGGATGCCCGCTGGTTTGTGATGGGGCTGTTGCCGCAGGAGCGGTGGTGGCCGCAGCTGATCCGCGTGCTCGGCATCGAGCACTGGGAGCAGGATGAACGGTTCGCCACGCGCGAGGCGCGGATGGCCAACGCCGCCGCGCTGGTGGCGCAGTTCGACGCCCTCTTTGCGACGCAGGCACGCGACTACTGGGTCGATCTGCTCTCGGCGCATCAGCTGATGGCGGCGCGCGTGCAGGATTACGACGAGCTCGAACACGATGTGCAGGTGGTCGCGAACGACTACATCGTCGAGATCGACCATCCCTGCGGGCAGCGGGTGAAGATGGTGAATCATCCCGTCCGCTTCAGCGAGGCGCCCGAGGTCGGCGTCCAGGGTGCAGCGCCGGAGTTTGGCCAGCACACGGAAGAAGTGTTGCTCGAAGCCGGTCTGACCTGGGAGGAGATCGCGGCGCTCGCCGGACAGGGTGTTGTCGGGGCCAGTGTGACGGCGGCCAGGACCGCGTGAGCGATCGGCATCACGTCGAGATCGAAAGACCACCACTCGATGACAGAGGCCGATCCGCAGCCGCGTCTGGTCTGGCTCGTAACGACGCATAGCGGCGACGCGGTCGCGCGCTACGACAGCGGTGGCCGCTTCATCGACTCGATCGTCGCCCTCGACAGCAGCCCGCTCCGTGAGCCGCGTGGGATGGCGATCGGTCCGGACGGCCATCTCTACGTCGTCAGCGCGCACGCATCGAAGAGCGAGATCCTCCAGTTCGACGGCCGGACCGGCGCATTCATCACGGTGTTTGCTCGCAGCAACGGGCTGAAGCATCCATACAGTCTCGCCTTCGCGCCATCCGACAGCCCAGCGCACGGCAGTCTGCTCGTGACCAGTCAAGACAATTCGGTCGTGTCGCGCTTCGACGCGCATACGGGACAGGCGGAGGGCATCCTGATCGAGCGTGGAAGCGGTGGCTTGGCGGCGCCCCGGCTCGGGGCGTTCGGTCCTGACCATCATTTCTACGTCGCCAGTCGCGACAGTCACGCGATCCTGCGGTTTCACGGGAAGAGCGGCCGCTTCATCGACGAGTTCGTCACGCGCAAAGGTGGGCGACTCTCGCGTCCGATCCAGTTCGCTTGGGGGCCGGACGGGCATCACTATGTGGGCAGCGAGGACAATCACAAGGTTCTGCGGCACCACGGCAGGAGCGGCCGGTTTCAGGACATCTTCGTCGACGGCGCCGCACCGGCCGGCGGCGGGTTGCGAAACCCATCGGGTATCGCCTTCGGACCCCTCGATGGCAACCTCTACGTCGCCAGCCGGACCGGTGGTCAGATCCTGCGCTATGACGGCCGGACCGGGGAGTATCTCGATGTCTTCATCGATTCGATCCCTGACCCGGCGACCGGTACCCCGATACCGCTGAAGGAGCCGGAGTTCATCCTGCCGTGCTTCATGACGCCGGCCGGTGCACTCCGGGCAGTTGAGCCATCAGCATCCCAGTAGCACGCTGCACTCTTGGAGCGCGGGCTTCCAGCCCGCTGAGTTCACTACTTCAATGCGGGCAAGATGCCCGCGCTCCTAAGTGGCAACTGTCCCCAGATGACGTGTCGCGCTACGCTGGTGCATGTCACCACACGTGGAGGCCTACTATGAACTTCGACCCCCGTCATCAGAGCCGCATCCAGCTTGAAGGGCGCGACCGGGCACCGGCACGGGCGATGCTGCGCGGTATTGGCTTCTCCGACGACGATCTGCGCAAGCCGATCATCGGCGTCGCCCATCCCTGGATCGAGACGATGCCGTGTAACTTCGGTCTGCGCCGGCTCGCCCAGCAGGTGAAGGAGGGCATCCGCCGCGCCGGTGGCACGCCGATGGAGGTGAACACCGTCTCCATCTCCGACGGCGTGACGATGGGCACGGAGGGGATGAAGGCGTCGCTGGTCAGCCGGGAGGTGATTACCGACTCGATTGAGTTGGTGGCGCGGGGGCATATGTTCGACGCGATCGTCTGTCTGGTGGGCTGCGACAAGACGATCCCCGCCGGCGCGATGGCGCTGCTGCGGCTGAACATCCCCGGCATTGTCCTCTACGGCGGCTCGATCATGCCGGGGCGGTTCGAGGGGCGCGATGTGACGATCCAGGATGTCTTCGAGGCGGTGGGCATGAACGCCGCCGGTACGATGTCGGATGCGGCGCTGCTGGAACTGGAAGGCTCCGCCTGCCCCGGCGCGGGCGCCTGCGGCGGACAGTACACCGCCAACACGATGGCGACGGTGATGGAGTTCATCGGACTGGCGCCGGTGGGGTCGGGCAGCGTCCCGGCCGTCGATGCCCGCAAAGACGAGATCGGCGTCGTCGCCGGCGAGCTGGTGGTCGATGTGCTCCGGCGGGGCGTGCTTCCGCGTGATCTCGCCACCCGTGCCGCCTTCGAGAACGCGATCGCCTCGGTCGCCGCCACGGGTGGATCGACGAACGCCGTGCTCCATCTGCTGGCGATGGCGCGGGAGGCGGGTGTCGAACTGAGCATCGATGACTTCAACCGGATCAGCGACCAGACACCGCTGATTGCGGATCTGCGGCCCGGTGGCCGCTTCGTCGCCAACGATGTGGACAAGGCCGGCGGTATCCAGCTCTTGATGAGGTACATGGTTGACGCCGGCCTTGTGGACAGTAGTCAGATGACCCCGAGCGGCCAGACGCTCGCCGAGGCGTCCGCCGACGCGGCAGAGACGCCGGGACAGGAGGTAATCCTGCCGGTAGAGAAGGCACTGAAGCCGACCGGCGGGCTCGTGATCCTGAAGGGCAACCTCGCGCCGGACGGCTGCGTGGTCAAGGTCGCCGGCTACGAGCGGGTGTATCACCGCGGCCCGGCCCGGGTCTTCGAGTCGGAAGAAGCAGCCATGACGGCGGTGACGAACCGGCAGATCCACGCCGGCGATGTCGTCGTGATCCGCTACGAGGGTCCGCGGGGCGGGCCGGGCATGCGCGAGATGCTCGGCGTGACGGCGGCGATCGTCGGCGAAGGATTGGGCGAATCGGTGGCGCTGCTGACGGACGGCCGCTTCAGCGGTGCGACGCGCGGGCTGATGGCCGGTCACGTCGCACCGGAGGCGGCACTCGGCGGCCCGATCGCGGCGGTCGAGGAGGGCGACCTGATCGTCCTCGACATCGAGAACCGGCGGCTCGACATGGAGGTGCCGGAGGCGGTGCTCCAGGCGCGGATGAAGGCGTGGAAGGAACCGGCGCCCCGCTACACGAGCGGCGTCTTCGCCAAGTACGCGGCGCTCGTCTCCTCGGCGTCCGAGGGTGCGATCACGCGGCCGTCGCTGTAGGCCGAACGCGGCCGGTGCGGACCTTACCGCCCGCTCGGTTGCAGGTCGAGACGCGGCAGAGAGCCGTGGCCGTCGATCCACCATGACCCCTCATACGGAAATGGCCGGGTTGAAGCGAGCGTGCCCCGGATGCTGCCGTCGCGGCTGACGATCCAGAGTTCCTCCTCGTAACGCAGAAGGATCCAGTCACCGTCCGGCGACCACGTGACGAACTGCGGCCGGCGGTGCTCCGGTCCATCGAAGTCGAAGATCCGGGTGCGCTCGTCTCCGTTGACGCGGTATACGGAACCATCGTCATCGATGTCGATACCTTCTCCCCGCACCGATTCGGCGTTTGGCGGCTGGTGCTGAGGATAGAGGGCGGTCAGCCGTTCTTCGCCGGTCTTCAGATCGAGTTCCGTCCAGGTCTGTCCGGGTCTGCCGGCTAGGAAGCCGATCGTATCGGCGTCGACCCAGGCGACGGCGGCCGGTTCGTCGGTGACGCAGGTGACGCGCTCCCGCGATTCGCCGGAGGCGCGGGCGCGGACGATGCAACCATCCGTGTCCACGTAAAGGATCTCGCCGGGGATCGCGGGCACCGAATGACGTTGTAACGAGGGAGGCGATGGGTCGAACCGTCCCGCGATGACGACGACCACCACGAGCACGAGCACAGCGGCGACACCGGCGATCACGCCGGCGACGGCGAGTCGCGCCGTCACGATACCGCCTCCGCCTTGACGCGGCCACGAAGGAGGGCGAGCAGGAGCACGCCGGCGATCACCAGCGCCCCGGTCAGGAGCAGCGCAAGCGGGGCGCCAAGGTTGTCCTCGAAGTGCCGGAAGATGAAGAGGATCAGACCGAGGAAGAGGCCGCCCACCGCCACGACGATCACGCCGAAGTCCGCGCGCCGGAGTCCGAGGGCGATCAACGCCACACCCGCGCCGAAGACCAGCAGTTCGATCCAGAGACGGTTGCCGGCGAGATAGGCGGCGATGATGAGCCCGGCCATGATCCCGGCCGCGCTGAGCAGACGGGCGACGGTGGTCGGACCGAATCGCCCTGACTCCGTGGCAGCAAGCAGCACCGCGCCGAATGCCGCGATCAGGAGTCCGGCGGTCTCCGCTTCGTAGCCCTCCACCCACTGCGCCGCCGCAACGGCGAGCACAACAAAGCTGCCGGCCACGGCAACCATCTGCGGTTGCGCCGGCTGCACTGCCCAGAGGCCGAGGGCCAGCCCGGTGGCGGTCGTACCAGCGAGCAGCAGAACCTGCCGGTCATCCCAGCCACCCTCATATCCGGCGACCGCCGCGGCTCCGGCGATGAGCGCCACCGCAGCGAGCCACGCGACACCGCTCGCCCGCTGCACCGCCGGTTGAACCGCCGTCCGCATCGCCAGCCCGGCGAGCAACAGCAATGTGCCCGGCACGGCGAGCACCGCGATCCGTGCCCAGGTGCGCAGATCTTCCCAATTCTGCGCGATGAGCGTGATGACGCCGACCACGGCAACGGCGATGCCGAGATAGAGCATCGCTTCGAGGATGCTCGGACGCTCGGCGTCGACGCCACGGCCGCCATCGGATCGTCTTTGCTCGAACGCGAGAATGCGCCGCGCCTGCTCCTCGTCGATCAGGCCGGCATTGTGCCAGCGGTTCAGCTGCTCTTCGACCGATGACGTCCGCAGGAGGTCCACGTGGTCAGTGTAGTCGGAAACCGCGGACCGATGTCCGGCGCTACAACACCCGCCCTTCCGAGAGCCACGACTGACGGGCATCCAGCCGTGAGCCGGCGTACACTGGCGGCAGGTTCCACGGCTTTGGGGGGAGCGTGGCACGTCCAACACTGCCGGCATCGGCGGGTTCGAGTGACCTGGCGGCGCGGTCTTCGGTGAAGGCGCCGCGCGGCGGCACGTTCGCGGCGCTGGCGGTGCCGTTCTACGGCCGGCTGTGGATGAGCGGGTGGCTCTGGAATCTCACCCGTTGGATGGGCGTGTTCCTAGGCAGCTACCTCGTCACGCAACTCACCGGCTCACCGATCCTGGTCCAGCTCGTCGGAGCAGCGTTCTTCGCGCCGATGTTCTTCGCCGGCGCGCTCGGCGGTGTCATCTCCGACCGTTTCGACCGGCGCCGGACGATCCTGGCGCAGTTGCTCATTCTCATACCGATCGCCGTTGGGATGAGCCTGATCGTGATCGGCGGCGGCGTGCGCGTCTGGATGATCTATCCGTTCATGCTGGCGATCGGCCTGGGTGGCGTGATCGATATGACCAGCCGGCGGGCATTGGTCTGGGACTTCGTCGGCGAGGAGCGGGTAACGAATGCGCTGGCGCTGGAATCGCTGAGCATGACCGGCGGGAACATGCTCGGCAGCCTCGTCGGCGGCGCCGTGATCAACTTCATCGGCACCGGCCAGGCCTTCATGGTGATCGCCGTCTGCTATGTTGGTTCG
>JBFXAN010000049.1:0-40986 GCA_050184225.1 Dehalococcoidia bacterium
GTGCTGTAGTCGATGAAACACTTCCCCTGTATTCGAGATCACACGTTCGGCAGCCGGTCGCGCGGCTGCTCCCTTCCGCGGCTGTGATCATTCGTCTCCCGACATCATCAGCCAGGTTCGATCGTCTGCCCACCTACAACTCGCACAGTTGACCCACACAGTTGGCGTCCGCCATCTCACCGCAGCAACGCCCATGCCCCCAGTCGTTGAGTAGCGGGCCGCGACCCCTTCATGGCGGTGAGGACATCGATCAGCACCGCCATGTCGCCGGAGAGCGCGCGGACATCGGCAGAGTCATCGAGATCGACATCTCGTTCGGACGGCTCTGCGCCGTGAACCAGCGCCTCGACCGCTGCCACCCACATCGGTGGTATCTGAAATCGGCGCAGTTCATCCCACGTGATCGCGTAGTAGTGACCCTCTCCGTCGACGACGATCACTCCGATGTTTGCTGTTCCAATCTCATCACAAGAATCCAGCTCCATTGCAGTGCTCCCAAGCGTCGATTACCCATCTGGCGCGTTGCTGCATCTGCGGGTTGAACCAATCAGCTCGGTTCACCTCACAGTCCGCTGCCTCATTCCGTCTCGGAAACGATCGCCTTCGCCTAGATCGGTGGCTGCCAGGGACCATTGTTCGCCTTCCAGATATCCCACACGGCCTCCTGATTGTCGACGACGGTGAAAACTTCGATCGACTCGTATGGCGGCTGATAGCTGGCCGCCATACCCGCATCCGTATTCGACAGCGGCCCGCCGGACTGACCGGCGACCGTTCCCGAGCCGGCGGCTATGTCACCCGCGAATGCGACGGCCAGCGCAGTCATCAGGATTTTGAATCGCCATATGGCCGCTCCCTCCATGCCACCATCCCGATGCGTTGATATCAGACGGCGGAAGGGAAATCCCGACCGCCGTCTGATATCCTCAGCCATGCGTGGTTCATCCGCCCACATACAACCCGTACAGTTGCCTCACACAGTTGCCATGCAGTCATCCGATGTGTGCGGCCAGAACGTTTCATTGGTGTCATGTATCCTCGTTCACTCCGAATGTCGGGAGTGGTCGCTATCACTCCCGTTGACAGGAGGTAGGCGACTGATGACAGAGGCGGCGGGAGGGGCATTCTCATCTGAGGATGCGGACAGCACAGGCGCGGGAATTGTGTCCGGTATCATCCGCCGGCATGGACCGGGATCGACGATCGATGGATCTGTCTCGGACACCTTTGCCGCCCTCCTGCGACGCCACCGACAGGCAAGTGGCCTCTCGCAGGAAGACCTTGCCGAGCGGGCCGGCCTGAGCGTGCAGGCGATCAGTGCGCTGGAACGCGGCATCCGGCGTCACCCCTACCGCGACACCATCGACCTGCTGGCCGGCGCGCTCGGTCTTTCCGACGAAGATCGGGCGCTCCTCCACGCCGCGGTGTCTCGCCGCCGCGGCGCAACCACCGATATTCCGGCTGCGTTGAAGCCGGCAGCGGACTCTATGCAGGTTCCCGTCACCACCTTCATCGGCCGCGAGCACGAGCGTGCGGTCGTGCGCCGCCTCTTGCGGTCCACCCGGTTGCTCACCCTCACCGGCGCCGGCGGTATCGGCAAGACCCGCCTGGCCCAGCAGGTCGCCACCGATCTCACTGGCCAAGTTCGCGATGGCGTTCGGTTCGTCGGATTGGCCGATCTCGCTGATCCTGCTCTTATCGCGCGCGCCGTCGCGCAGGCGCTCGGCTTGCGTGAATCACCGAGCACGCCGTTGCTGGACAACCTGATCGAGACGCTGCGCGATCGAACCCTGCTGCTGTTACTGGACAACTGCGAGCACCTGCGCGCCGCCGCCGGAGAACTGGCCGCAACACTGCTGCGCGGCTGCCCAAACCTCAGCATCCTCGCCACCAGCCGCGAGGCCCTCGGCGTGATCGGCGAAACCGTCTGGTGGGTGCCCTCTCTCTCCTTGCCGGAGATGACCGCAAACGGCGGCCCGCCGCGGCATAGTGCGCGCAGTGTGTTGCAAGCCGAGGCCGGCGAACTGTTCTGTGTCCGCGCGCTGGCGGCGCATCCCGCCTTCGCCCTCACCGAGTCGAATGCGCCCGCCATCGCGACGATCTGCCGGCGACTGGACGGCATTCCGCTTGCGATCGAGCTCGCCGCCGCCCGCGCCCGCATCCTCACGCCAGAGCAAATCGCCGCCCGCTTAGACGCGCGGTTTCGGCTGCTCACCGGCGGCGACGCCGCGATCCCGAGGCACACGACCCTGCGTGCCGCACTCGACTGGAGCTACGATCTCCTCACTGAGCCGGAGCGACTGCTCCTCCAGCGGCTCTCCATTTTCTCAGGCGGCTGTGAGATCGACGCCGCCGAAGCCGTCTGCAGCGACTGGCCACAAGGCTCGGATGTGCGTTCCGGCTCGTCAGTCATGGCCTTCGTCCCCTCCGACGCACTCTTCGACCTGCTGACAAGCCTCGTCGAGAAGTCCCTTATCACCGTGGAGTATCGAGGTGATACCGCGCGGTATCGCCTTCTGGAGAGCGTGCGCGAGTATGCGGCGGAGCGCCTCACAACATCGGGAGCGGCCGAGGCCGTGCAGCGCCGTCGGCGCGACTGGGCGATCGACCTCGCGGAACATGCTGCGCCACTCCTGGCCGGACCCGAACAAGTGGAGTGGTCCGAACGTCTGGAAACCGAGCACGACAACATGCGCGCCGTCCTCCGCCTGGCGGTCGATAGCGAAGAGTCGGTGCCTGGTCTTCGCCTGGCCGGCGCACTCTGGCGCTTCTGGCAGGCGCGCGGCTACCTCACCGAAGGGAGGCACTGGCTGACCAGGTTGCTAGCCATCGGCGGGGCAGCTCCGCCGTCCGTGCGTGCTGCCACTCTGCTCGGTGCCGGATCGCTTGCCCACGACCAGGGCGACTACACCATCGCCCAGTCGTATGTCGAACAATCGCTTGCGCTCTATCAAGAGACGGATGAGCACGCGGCCGCCGATGCTCTGCTGTTACTCGGCGCGTTGGCGTTCCGTCGGTCCGACTACCGAACCGCGGCGGCACGTTGTCAGGAGAGTCTTGCCATCGCCCGCATCGCGAACGATCAACGTCTTGCCATGCGCTGCCACAACCTGCTCGGCTTGATCGCACTCGACCAGGGACAGTACCCAACCGCGTGCAGCCGGTTCGAAGAATCGCTGGCGCTCAGCCGGACGCTCGGCGACCTGCGCACGGGCGCCCTGGCCTTGAACAATCTCGGCCTCACGGCGCACCGCATGGAAGAATACGAGCGTGGCCGCGAATATCTTGAGACTTCGCTCGATTTCAATCGTGGCCTCAACAACCGCACCGAGATCACACGGAACCTGATCACGCTGGCGGTGGTTGCCCGCGCCCAAAACGACAGCAATGCCGCCTTGGGCTACGCCCAGGAGGCGCTGGCGCTGGCCGAGGACATGCGGAACTGGAATGGCGCCACCGAAGCACTCAACCAACTGACCGGCATTGCCCGCGAGCGCGGTGATCTCGTCGCCGCCCAGACCTATTCCATCGCGCATTTGCAGAAGGCACGCGAGATCCGCTACCCCATCCAGATGCTGGCCGCGGTCACCGAAGCGGCGGCGAATGCCCGAGCGGCGGGCCAGGCCGACCGCGCGCTCCGGCTGCTTGCCGCTGCTGAAGCGCACCGAGAAGCGATGGGGCTCGCCCAACACCGGGCGATGCAACAAACCGTCGATGAGCACCGATTGGCGCTCTCCGATCTCCTCGGAGACCCTGCCTCTACCGTCGCGTGGGCGGAAGGCTCCGCCATGTCACCGGATGAGGCCATCGCCTATGCTCTCTCAGGAACTGTTCACAAGGTCCGAGTACCAGGCCCGGATTGATGCGCCGGCGGATGTGAGCGCGCGATCCATCGATGCTACGATGAATCTCGGCACATCGCCGTGGCGCCTTCCCGGCGGCCGCAATTCCGGCTCGTGGAGGAGCCAGCATGTCTATCGCCATCTGGACCATTGAAGAGAGCGACGCACGGCGTGCAGTCGGGCCGTCTCCATGAAGGTTCGCCTGCATCCGCATGCTCTCGCTCGACTGAGCGAGCGGGGCGTGAGCGAATCAGAGGCGGTGAGCACGGTGGAAGCAGGTGCTCGTTCTCCAGCGAAGTTCGGGCGTACAAGATTTAGACGAGACTTTGCGTTTGGCTCTGTGTGGCGCGGCCGGTATTACATGACCAAACGTGTCGACGTTGTTGCGGTTGAGGAGAATGATACTTGGCTGATTCTCACCGTGATCGCACGGTACTTTTGAAGAGGATTGACCGGAGGCTGAGACATGAAGCTCACATATGACCCGCGCTACAACATTGCATATCTTCGACTCGTCGAACGCGGGGAAGAAGCGGACGTAGAGACCATCCAAGTAAGCGAGGATCTCAATGTAGACATCGCTCCAGACGGTACGGTCTATGGCATCGAGCTCATGAATGCAAATGCCCAACTCGGCGGTGAGGACGATGGTGCCCTGATCGTAATCAATGAAGCGCTCGGCGTGCGACGAGAACTCTCCCTAACGGAGTGATGAGACGCATCCTCAAGAGACGATTCTCAGCCTCGATACGCTGACGCGTGAAACGCTGACGAGGAGCCGGCATGTCTACCGCCACCTGGACCATCGACGAGAGCGACGCGCTCTACCGCGTCAGCGGCTGGGGCGAGCCGTACTTCGCTATCGGCCCCAGCGGCGACGTGATCGTCTCCCCGAGCGGCGCCGATGGTCCGTCGATCAACCTGCATCAGCTTGTTCGCGACCTGCAAACCCGCGGCCTGACGCTGCCGTTGCTGATCCGGTTTTCTGACATCCTTGGAGACCGTATCCGGCGCATCAATGAGTCGTTCTCTGAAGCGATAGCGGAATACGGCTACGCAGGGGAGTACCGCGGGGTCTATCCGATCAAGGTCAATCAGCAACGCCACATCGTCGAAGAGTTGTTGCAGCACGGCCGTCCCTATCATCTCGGCCTCGAGGCCGGCTCCAAGCCGGAATTGATGGTCGCCGTGGCGCTTCTCAATGATCCCGACGCACTGATCATCTGCAACGGCTTCAAGGATCAGGAATACATCGAAACCGCCCTCCTGGCTCGACGGCTCGGCAAGACGCCCGTGATCGTGATTGAGCGGTTCGCCGAGCTGGGCGTCGTCCTCCGCGCGGTCGAGAAGCTTGGCATCGAGCCGGTGCTCGGTGTGCGGGCCAAGCTGGGGACGCGCGGCGCCGGCCGCTGGGGCGACTCCACCGGCGACACGGCGAAGTTCGGCCTCACCGCCGCCGAGATCGTCGATGTCGTGCATACCCTGCGCGACGCCGGCCTGCTCCACACGCTGCAATTGCTGCACTTTCACATGGGTTCGCAGATCTCGCAGATCAGCGTGATCAAGGCGGCGCTGCGCGAGGCGTCCCAGCTCTACGCCGAGCTCGCCGCGATCGGCGCGCGGATGGGTTATCTCGATGTCGGCGGCGGCCTCGGTATCGACTATGACGGCTCGAAAACTGACTTCCATGCTTCGAAGAATTACAACGTGCAGGAATACGCCTACGACGTCGTCGCCGCGATTCAGTCTGCCTGTGAACGGCGAGGCGTCCCCCCGCCGATCCTGGTCAGCGAGAGCGGCCGGGCGATGATGGCGCACCAATCGGTGCTGGTTTTCGACGTGCTGGGCATCAGCTCGATTCTGCCGCAGGCGGAGCCGGAGCGGCCCGATCCCAGCGATCCCGAACTGATCCATGACCTCTATGAAAGCTTCCTGGGAATCGATCACGAGAACTTTCAGGAGGCGTATCACGACGCGGTCGAGGCGAAGGAGCAATCGCTCACGCTGTTCTCGCTCGGTTATCTCAATCTCGAGCAGCGGGCGCGCGTCGAACGGCTCTACTGGGCGACCTGCATCAAGATCCTCTCGCTGCTGCACGGCATGTCGCACGTTCCCGAGGAATTGGAGAATCTGGAAGAGGTCCTGTCCGCCGTCTACTATGGCAACTTCTCCGTCTTCCAATCGATGCCCGATTCCTGGGCGATCGACCAACTCTTCCCGATCATGCCGATCCATCGATTGAACGAAGAGCCGACCCACCGCGGCACGCTGGCCGACCTGACCTGCGACAGTGACGGCCGGATCGATCAGTTCATCGACCTTCAGGATGTGAAGCACGTCCTCGAACTCCACCCCTGGAACGGCGAGCCGTACTACCTCGGCGTGTTCCTCACCGGCGCGTATCAGGAGATCCTCGGCGCCCTGCACAATCTCTTTGGCGACACCAACGCCGTTCATGTACACGTCACCGAGGGCGGCTACCGCGTCGAACATGTGATCAAGGGCGACACGATGGCCGAGGTACTGCGCTACGTCCAGTACGACGGCGAGCAGCTGCTGGACGATGTACGCCGCGCCAGCGAACGCGCCCTCCAAGAGCAACGCATGACGCTCGATCAAGCGCGCATTCTCCTCGGCCACTACGAAACCAGCCTGCGCAGCACGACCTATCTGACGCCGGAGGATCGGTGACTCCTGACCTAACCCCCCGGCCCCCTTCCCTCGCAGGGAAGGGGGTGCCTCACTCCACCGACGGTGCCAGGAGCTCGTCTGGCGATACCAACGACACACGATCAACCCTCGCCGGACAGGACTCCCCCTTCCCTGCGAGGGAAGGGGGCCGGGGGGTTAGGTCAGCGCCCCACCAACCGCACAAAACACGACCACCATCCACGGCGGCAATCGCCACACGGCGAGCAATCCGAATGCGGCCAGGCCGAGGCTGAAGTCGGCCGGCGATCCGATCGCGCTGGTCCAGACCGGCGTATAGAGTGCGGCGAGCAGGATGCCGACAACGGCCGCGTTGATGCCGCCGAGTGCGGACTGGAAGGAAGTCCGGTTGCGCACCATGCCCCAGAGCGGCAACGCGCCAACCACGAGCAGGAACGACGGCAGGAAGACCGCGACCAGCGCAATCGCCGCGCCGGCCACGCCGTTCGGGTTCGGTTCCGCGACGGCGCCGAGATAGGCCGAGAACGTGAACAGCGGACCGGGTACCGCCTGCGCGGCGCCATAGCCGGCAATGAACTGTTCGTTCGTCAGCCAACCGGGGGGTACGACCTCAGCCTGAAGCAACGGCAGCACGACATGTCCGCCGCCAAAGACGAGCGAGCCCACCCGATAGAAGGCATCGAACAGCGCCAGGGCGTGGCTCGAAGAGAATTGCCGTGCGAGCGGCAGCGCGACCAGCAGACCGAAGAAGATCACCCACGCGGCAATGCCGGCTCGGCGGCCGATCGGTACGCGCAGATCGATCGACGGCGGCATCGATGCCCCGCTGAGTAGCCGCCATCCAATCAGCCCGGCGACGGCAATGATCGCAACCTGGATTGCCGCCGTTTGCGAGGCGAGCGCGACGATCGCTGCCACAATCGCGATCGTCGCCCGCGGACGGTCTGGGCAGAGCGTGCGCGCCATCCCCCACACCGCGTAGGCAACCACCGCCACCGCCGCGATCTTGAGACCGTGGAGCCAGCCGGCGTCAGCGATCGTGCCGCTCTGGCGGACGCTGTATGCAAAGATGACCATCGCGATCGCCGATGGGAGCGTGAATCCGAGCCACGCGGCGACGCCGCCACGTAATCCCGCCCGCAGGATACCGATGGCGATCCCGACCTGACTGCTGGCGGGGCCGGGCAGAAACTGACAGAGCGCGACGAGATCCGCATAGCTCTGGTCGTCAAGCCAGCGGCGCCGATCGACGTACTCCTCCCGGAAGTACCCGAGGTGCGCTACCGGCCCGCCGAACGAGGTGAGACCAAGGCGGGTTGATGCGCGCAGCACCTCCAGCGCGGAGCCGGGCGGCCGCTGCTCCGTTTCCTGAGGGGTCGCATCTACCGTGGTGCTCATGCGTCTCCGCGGGCGGACGTCAGCCGAACATGATCGACACCGCTTCCGCGAACAGCACGATGGTGCGGCTGCGCAGGGTGCCGCGTCTGCTCAGGATACCCTATGGTCCGGTCC
The DNA here is from genome assembly GCA_050184225.1 of Dehalococcoidia bacterium. Classification (GTDB taxonomy): domain Bacteria; phylum Chloroflexota; class Dehalococcoidia; order CAUJGQ01; family CAUJGQ01; genus JBFXAN01. Next base: position 8,025 of record JBFXAN010000049.1, read on the forward strand.
CGCTCGCGCGGCGATGTCTGGAACTCCACCGCCGTAGCGTCCACCGCGCGCCTCCTCTACGTGCAGGTAGCGTCATTGTCGCAGCAGGGTGGCGGCGGGGTGATCGTATCGCCACGGTGATCTTGGTACCGCGGCGGCATCTGGCTGGGCAATCACGCGGCTACGATGGGTCGTCCGACGTTCCCGGCAGGTTCGTCTCGACGTCAGCTTCGTCGCGCAACTGACCGAGGAGGTCGCGAGCGGCGCTGTTCGCCTTTTGCTCTTCGAGGTTTTCCCGAATCTGCTGCTTCGCATCGGCCTCGGGTTGACCCTCGAACTGCTGGCTGTTGGCCTGGTACTGCGAATCGACTTCCTGATCGGACACTTGCACCTGATCCGCGACCATCTGTCGGAGGAGCGTGCTGATCTCGAACTGTCGCGTGAGGGTTTCTTCGGTGAATCCCTGTTGCTGCAAGAGTGATCGGAATGCCTGATCACTGCCGGCCTGCTGCTTGATCTCATCGATCTGGCTCGTGACCTGCGCGCCATCTGCTGTGATGCTGCGCTTGCGTGCCTCGCTCATGATCAGCCGTTCGAGAATCAAGTTCTCGAGCACGTCCTCGCCGGCGCTCTGGGCAACGGCCTGATCGTATTCACTGCGGCGGATCTCCTCGCCGTTGACCTTGGCGACGACCGGATCGTCGCTGTCGCCGCCGCGGTCTAGCGCCAGCCAGAGGGTCGATGCGCCGAGCGCGATAATCGCAATCGAGGCGAAGGCCACCAGCGCGATGAACGTGCCACGGCCAAGCGTCACGGTGCTGCGACGCGGCGGTTCGGCCGGATAGTCACCCGGTTCGTCCGATTCCTCGGCGAGCGCTTGTTCCTCAGGTTCAGCGATCATCGTCTCGCTCATGGCGCTGCCGTCCGGCTGCCCCGCGGGTTGATCGGGACCGGCGTGGGCAGTGTCATCCCGCCGTGGCTGTTCAGGTTCATTCATACGATTCGGTCCATTTCTGATCTCGGCGCGTTCGTTGCGCACCCTTTCAGAGTACCAGTCTCGGAATGGTTTCGTGTGAAAGGAACGCTAAATGATTGGACTGTTCCGCGGTGGCAGCGCCACCTCAAGCTGCCGGAATACCCGGTATCCCAAGCCGCACCTGGTACAGGGACGTGGTCGCGGTCAGGTACAGCGTGCGCCAGTCGTCGCCGCCCCAGGCAAGATTCGCGGCCGGCTCGGGCATTCGAATCCGGCCGAGCAATCCGCCCAGCGGACTGATGATCCAGACGCCTCCCGGGCCGGTGCAGTAGACGTTGCCGTCGCGATCGACCTTCATCCCGTCCGGGCGACCACGCCCGTCGCCGCGCAGGACGGCAAAGACGCGATCGTCCTGCAGGCGGCCGTCGTCAGTCACGGTGAAAACGCGGATGTGGCCGCGGGCGGTGTCGTCGATATACAACAACTGCTCTGTTGGGCTGAATGCCAGCCCGTTTGGACGCTCGAAGTCGTCGACGAGGAGCGTCAGGTGACCGTCTCGATCGAGCCGGTAGACGCCGTTGAACGGCAACTCCTTCTCCGCGTCAACCCCGTGCGGCGGCCGAAGGCCATACGGAGGATCGGTGAAATAAACGGCGCCGTCGCCCCGCACGACGATATCGTTGGGACTGTTCAGGCGCCTCCCCTCAAAGTGGGTCGCGATCGGCGTCAGGGCGCCATCTTCCTCCTGGCGTACGACCCGCCGGCCCACGTGCTCGCAGGTGAGTAGCCGGCCTTTGTGGTCGATCGTGTTGCCATTAGGAAACGGACTCTGCTCCCGGTAGACCGAGACACCATCGCCCGGACGGTACTGATAGAGCACCTGGCCAGGAATGTCGCTGAAGATCAATATGCCGCGCCGTCGATCCCACACCGGACCTTCAAGAAACTGGAATCCACCCTGCACCAACTCGATGGGCGGGTCCCCCGGCGCGATCTGATCCATGCCCATGTCCAGATACTCAATCGTCATCGACTACCTTCCTCCGAGTGTCACGCTACCATACTGGAGCGGATTCCAAGTTCCTTGTGCCAGGTTCTCCATGAGATCGCTGACCGCGGAACCTGGAACCCGACTTCGTGCGGAGCGGTCAACGATGAAGGAGTTCCAAGATCGGGTTGCGGTCGTCACCGGAGCGGGGAGCGGTATCGGGCGGGCGATGGCAGAAAAATTCGCATCGGAAGGGATGAAGGTCGTCCTCGCCGATGTGCAGGAGGATGCGCTCACCGCCGTCGAGAGCGAGTTGCGCGGTCGTGATGCCCGCGTGATTGCGGTACAGACGGATGTCTCGAAGGGCAGCCAGGTCGAGGCGCTGGCACAGCACGCGCTTGCTGCCTTCGGCGCGATCGACATCGTCTGCAACAATGCCGGGGTTTCCGGTGGCGGCGGCCCGGTGTGGACGGCAACCGAAGCCGACTGGCAATGGGTGTTGGGCGTCAACCTCTGGGGCGTCATCCACGGAATCCGGGTCTTTGTCCCGATCATGCTCCAGCAGGGCACCGACGGTCACATCGTCAACACGGCGTCCGTGCTGGGACTGACCTCCGGTCCCGGCGGCGCACCATACGGCGTCTCCAAGCATGGCGTGGTCCGGATCACCGAGGGACTCTATTACGACCTCCAGGCGGCCGGATCGAAGCTGCGCACTTCGGTGCTCTGTCCGGGGCTGATCGCCACCCAGATCGTGCTCTCGGCCCGCAACCGGCCGGATGAATTGCAGAATGACGCGGCAGATGAGGCACGCCGTCAGGCGGACGCCTTCGCCGAACAGGCGCATCAGTTCTTTACCGAGAACGGCATGCCGCCCGCACAGGTCGCCGAGATGGTCTTTGACGCGATCCGCGAAGAACGGCTCTATGTCCTGACGCACGAGCCGATCAAAGATGCGTTCCAGCGTCGCGCCGGCTTTATCGTGGAGGCGCAGAACCCTGACATCCCTCCGGTGTCCGGTCTGGCCGCGCTGCGCCGATTCGGCAACGATTGAACGGCCACACGCGGGGTAGATGTAGCAACGCTGCTCGGGAGCGCAGGCATCCAGCCCGCATGGTTGCTGGATGCCCGCGCTCCCAGGATGTTTCACTGAGCTATTGCTTCAGGGCGGGGATGACTTCCCGTGTGATCCGCTCGAACGTCTCGTAACCCAGTTCCAAACGTGAGGGGTAATAGAACAGAAACTCGTCGATGCCCGCGCTCTGATATCGTCCGACGAAGTCTCGAAACGCCTCGGCCGATACCCACGGATCGTCGGGATTGGCGCCGCCGCCGGCGAGCAGTGACCGACTGAGGCTTGCGGGATCACGCCCGAGATCCGCACAGAACTGATCGAGCTTCTCGTTACGCTGCCTGACGTTCGCCACTGCCTCCTCGGACGTGGGCCGCGTGGCGTGGCGTCCGAAGCCGCCGGCCGATGTATTGAGGGTGTCGGCAAAGCGGGCCGCGATCCGGAGCATTCGCGTGCCGCCGGCGCCGATCGTGATCGGCGGGCGGGGCCGTTGGACCGGACCCGGCGTCATGATTGCATCTTGCACACGATAGTACCTGCCGTCGAACGTCACCGGCCCTTCACCGCGCAGGAGGGCGTCGACCACCTCGACAAATTCGCCGAAACGCTCGACCCGCTCGGCAGGTGGCCACGGTTCACTGCCCGTCATCGTGTTGTCGTTGACCTGACCACCCGCGCCGAGACCCAGCTCCAGCCGCCCGCCGGAGATATGGTCGACGGTCAGAGCTTCCTTTGCCAGCACCGCCGGATTGCGGAAGCTGATCGAGGTGACCAACGCGCCCAACCGGACGCGGTCCGTCCGCGCGGCCAGCGCCGCCAGCATCGTCCAACCCTCAAACCAGCGCCCGGCGGGCATCGTCGGGTTGACGAAGTGGTCCACGACCCAGACGCTGTCGAATCCGGCCTGCTCGGCGGTCTGCCATCGTTCGACCATGGCCGGCCATGCGACCAACTGCGGCGTGACGAGACCGAATCGAAGCTGTCTCGGCATATCGTTCTCCCGCCCAGGCCGCATCGGTGATGGATCTTGAGATCGTCACCGATGCGGCCGATTGCCTTCAACCGTTGCTCATTGCCCGGTTGGGCTGGTTGAGACATCCTTCGGCACGAGCACCCAGCCGCCTTCAACAAATTCGATCGAATAGTTCACCGAGGAAACGCGCGACGGACAGCAGAGCGCATCCTGCTCCGTGTACCGTGAGAAGTCCGCGCTCAGACTGGGAACCCTGGACGCGGTGAAGCTCGGCATGAGAAATACGCGCTGCTCGGCGCCATCACTCCGGGACACCATCGTCTCCGGTGAGATCGTGCCGATGAATGCCTCGTGATAGAAGACGAAGACCTGATAGCCGACCGGGCGACACATCCCATCGAAGTCCGTCGTCGCCGTCACAACCATCGCGCCGAATCCACCCTGGAAGGTGCCGACGAGCTTCCAACCGGCCGCGACAACGGCGCGGTCCTCGTCGGTTTCCGCCGGCCGGACCGTGGTCAGACATTGGGGATTGCTCGGTTCGGCCACCTGCACGGGCGCGTGCGGCACCGGCTGATTCGGCCGATTCCAGTTTTGCAGTGGCGCATCCAGCCACGCGCCGTTTGCACGCGCGGACGGCGCCTCGGCCAGCGCGAAACCCAACGCTGCCACACCGACGAGCAGCGCTCCCGCCCGAGACATCCATCGACTACCTAGCAATGCCATCCTCTCTGCCTCCCAGATGTGTTGATTCCAGAGCCCGACGGTCGACACGAATGGGGTGTGGTAGACGTCGAGACCGATGCCCACCTACGGCGGCTCGGGTTCGCGGTCGTACCGGCTGCGGCTGGAGTCCTCCACATCGGGTGAAACCTGGGGACCACCTGCCAGGGCGGGAAATTGATGACCGACCAGATACAGGGCAGCGGCGAGTGCGAGCACCACCACCGCGTTCACACTCAGGTCGAGCATCAGATCGCGAAAGCCCGCGCGATCGAGTCCTTCCCCGACCGTCGTCTGCGCTCCGATGGCCAGGATACGGCGGATGGCCGAGATGATGCCAACGTAGAGAAAGACGCGCACCGAGATTGAACCGGTCGCCAGAAAGTCTCGTACCGTTCCCAATACCTCGAGGACGATCAGGACCAGGAGCAGATCGTTGATCAGGACGATCACGGCCAGCAGGAAGTCGTCTCCCGCATCTTGGAAGAAATTGCCGACGGCGTACACGATGATCAGGAACGCCGCGATCAGGAACAGCGCGCCCACGATCAGATAGAGCAGTCGTTCGGCCCAACCAACCGCGGGTTGGGCGAACCGGTCAAGCCGATTACCGGGAGGCTGGTCACGCCGCATCGCGCCATCCACGTCGCAATTGAGCGCATCCTACCCGCATCGATAGGGGCAACGGAACGCCGCCCTGTCTCTCCCAAGGATTAGAGTCCGGCGGAGTTGTCCATCCTGTGACGCGCACGTACGATGGCGGCGGTGCATGTCAGCGGAGCCACTGATTCCGCCCGCGATCCGGTAACCGTGGTTCGAACGCCGACACTCCTCAGCTCGCTCATTCGCGCGATGCCCGACAAGGATTATGAGCATGGCACAAGTTCTCCTCTTGGGAACCTGGTTGGTCCGTCCCGAGCCGGCGGCCGATGATGTGATTGCCGCCGGAAAGGATATCCGGATCGGGGGCATGAGCGGCCAGATGCTGCTCACCGGCAGCAAGATCGTCGTCAAGCGCCCGTGGATCGTCGACGAGCGCACGTGGAAGCACGGTATGGCCCGTGCCGTCCAAGACGGCGAGATTCAAGAGCTGACCGACGAGCAGATGGTGGTCGTCGATGCCAAGCCCGAAGCGGAGCGGGGGCAGGGAAGACGGCGGTAGGCCCCTGCGACCGTCCGCAACGAGCCTTGCTGAATGCAGATTGTAAGCGCCGAAGAGGCGATCGCCGCATTGCCTCGGTCCGGGCGGGTCTTCGTCGGGCCGGGCTGTGGTCTGCCCGTTGTGCTCGGTGACGCGATAGGCGCGACCGCCGATCGGTTCCGCGGCCTCCAGGTATACGTCGGTCTGGTCTTCGAGCCGATCGGGCTGCTCGACGCCGATCCGGCCTGCGTCCGGCTGGTCAGCCTCCATCCCACCGGACCGACCGAACCATTGATCACCCGTGGCGACGCCGACTACCTGCCGCTGCGCTACTCGCAGATTCCATCGACCTTCAGCCCTGGCGGCGCCCTGCCCGTCGATGCCGCCGTCATACAGGTCGCTCCTCCCGACGCACGCGGGTTTTGTAGTCTCGGCGTCAGTGTGGGCACGGCGGCGCCGGTATCACATGCGGCGCCGCTGGTGATCGCCGAGATCAATCCCCGCATGCCCCGGACCCACGGATCGGGAGCACTGCATGTCTCTGAGATCGACCTCGGGGTGGAGGTCGATCACCCGCTCGTACCGCTGAGCGCCGCGCGTGTCACCGAAACCGAGCAGGCGATTGCTCGTCACGTCGCGGCGCTTGTGCCAGATGGCGCCACGATTCAGATCGGCATTGGTGCGGTGCCGCAGGCGATCCTCGAAGCGTTGAGCGGCCATCGCGATCTCGGCGTCCACTCGGGCATGCTCTGCGACGGCATGATCCCGCTGATCGAGTCCGGCGCGATCAACGGTGCACGAAAGTCGCTCGATCCCTATCGACACGCCGCCGGAGAGGTACTCGGCACGGAGCGGCTGTTCGAGTTCGTCGACGACAACCCTGGCGTGCTGATGCTGCCGGCGACGAGGTCGCACGGTCTGGAATATGTCCGGGGACAGCGCGGGTTTGTGAGCATCAACTCCGCCCTGGAAGTGGACCTCACCGGTCAGGTAAACGCGGAGTGGTTGGGTGGCCGGCAGGTGTCCGGCCTGGGCGGCAGTTTTGATTTCGTCGAAGGGGCGCTTTATGCTCCCGATGGTTTCTCCGTTCTGGCGATGACGGCGACGGCCGCCCGTGGTACGGCATCACGGATCGTCCCGCATTTTGCCGCGGGAACGGCCGTGACCACGCCGCGGCAGTGCGTCGATTATGTTGTCACCGAATTCGGCGTCGCCGACCTTCGCGCCAAGACGCTCCGCGAACGCGGGGATGCGCTGGCCGCGATCGCTCATCCGCAGTATCGCGCCGCGCTGGTGGCGTCCCTCACCCCTCCCGCCTGAGCTCGCCCCGCGGCATCCAGACAAGTCCGCCGCCGACACGCGGGCAGCGATGCGTACAATACAAGCTCGGGATGGCACGCGGTGCCGTGATTGCTCCTTCACACACGGACTGGTAGCAGGACGGAAAGGCGAGAGGGTGCGATGGTTACGGACGTTCCGCCTGGAATGGAGATCTATCAGCGATGGCAGGACGAGCTTCAGCAGATGTTCCTGCGGTCGCAGAAGATGATAGAGCTTGCGGCCGATGGCGACGACGCCGGCGTCGGTCAAACGGCGAAGGACGTCGTTTGGCAACGTGGCCGGACGCTGCTCTATCGCTACCGACCGCTCACCGAGCGCGCGGTGGCGACGCCGGTCCTGATGGTGCACTCGCTCATTTCGAAGCCGTACATTCTCGATCTCTATCCAGGAGGCAGCTTCGTCGAGTTCTTGCTGCGCCGGGGCTTCGATGTCTATCTGATCGATTGGGGCACGCCAACCGACGCCGACCGGCATCTGCGTCTGGAGGATTATGTCCAGAAGATGATCCCCACGGTCGTCCGGCGGATTGTCCACGACGCGCCCGATGGCAGAGTTTCGGTCTTCGGCTATTGCATGGGCGGTCTACTGAGCGTGATCTATGCGGCGCTCCACCCGCGCGCCCCGTTGGCCGCGGTCGCATGTCTGGCGACGCCCGCCGACTTCACGAAGATGGGGCTATTCACGGTGTGGACCGACCGCCGGTATTTCGACGTTGACGCGATCGTCGACCGGCTGGGGAATGTACCGGCGGAGTTGATCCACCGCTCGTTTTCGATGCTGAAACCGGCTTCCGAGTTCTCACCGGTGCGGTATATCTCGCTCTGGCAGAACATCCTCAATGACCGGTACGTCGAGCAATACCGCGCCTTCAATAAATGGACGAACGATCACATCCCATTTCCCGGCGAGTGCTTCCGTCAGGTGGTCAAAGACCTCCAATGGGAGAACAAACTCGTCCGCGGTGACCTGATCGTCGGCGGGAAGCCGGTCAGGCTGGAATCGATGAAGCGGCCGTTCCTGCATGTAGTCGCCGGTCGGGATCACATCGTGCCGCTGGCGTCGGCCGAGCCGCTCGTGCAACTGGTCGGCAGCGAGGACAAGGAACAGATCGTGCTCGATGGCGGTCATGTCGGCATCGTCGCCGGACGAGGCGCCGTCAAGAGCCTGTGGCCGCGGGTAGCGGCCTGGCTGGCCGACCGCTCAACCAAGGAGAACGAGATATGACGGCGTCCACAACGACTGCGACCAAAGACAAGCTCGATTACCCACGCCGGCTCTCGTTGAAGGGCCGCCGCTCCGTGCGGGTGCGGCCGATGGTGATCGAGGACGCCGACGCGCTGCATCAGTTCTTTCTGCGCGTGCCGGAGGAAGATCTGCTCTTCTTGCGCCGGGACGTGACCAACCGCGACGTGATCGAGAGTTGGGCGCTTGATGTGGTGACCGGTCAGACCTTCACGCTGCTCGCCGAGCGCGACGGTGCGATCGTCGGCGAGGCCAGCATTCACCGAAGCCGCGCCCCGTGGTCGCCGCACGTCGGCGAGATCCGCGTGGTCGTGGACGCGGAGCACCGCCAGCTCGGCCTCGGCTCGGCGCTGGTGCAGGCGATCTTCCTGGCGGCGCTGGAGCGCGGCGTCGAAAAGATCGTAGCGGAGATGACCCCCGACCAGAAGGGTGCGATCAGCGTCTTTCAGAAGCTGGGCTTCCGGATCGAAGGTCTGCTCCGCGATCATGTCCGCGACCGCAGAGGTGATAAGCGGGATCTGATCGTGATGGCGCATGAGGTACACAGCGCCAACGATCAACTCACGCGGTGGGGCATTGCCGAAGCGGTGGGTTCTGGTTGACCGGCAGCGGAGATGTGGGAGGTCCGGCGCCGATCGAAGGTGAACCGTTACAGCCTCAGCTTGCCGTGCGAGGGCTGGCGGCGGCGCTGCCGCGACGAGCCGTCAGAATCGTCCGGTAGATCGATCGCGGGTGAGCTGACCCACTCGTGGACGAAACCGCAGGCGATGCAGCTACTGTAGGCGCCGTACAGGTCGCGTTCGGTGAGCATCGACCCCCGGCAGCGTGGGCAGTTCCGCGGTGCAGAAGCAAACATCTCGGCGTCTCCTCCGACGTGGCGATCAGCGCATCGGGTCACTGTCGCATGGTGCGCGGATGGCCGCAGTGTCGGCGGCACACCCCCAGGTGCAATCACCCGATTGGGTGGGATGTTTGTGATTGCGTGCACATACTAGATACGCCGACTTCTAGTGTCAAGAACTTCGTGAAATTTTTCTCCCGACTTTTCTGCATCGCGGCGCGGTGTAACCACCCATACACGTGTTAGGCTGTCCTGATCCTCGCAACCGATAAAGCTCGATCGCGGACCGAACACCTGTAAACCAGATGCGGCAAGCTCCGCCCGCAGATCCGATACCGAGAGGTGCGCGATCGCAATCGTCTGTCCCTTGTGCCCGACAGAAACCGGGCCGTGCCAGGTGTCGAACGCCGCCATGCCGCCTTGGGCGAACTGGGACCGCACGACCTGCCAAAGCCGGAGGCGGACGGCCGGGGTCAGGTGTTGAACCGTACGGTATGCGAGGATGATGCGGTCGACGGTGCAGGAAACGGGAAGGTTACCGGTATCTGCCACGACGAACGCGACGGTCGGAATATGACCAAGCCGTCGCCGCGCGATCGCGAGCATGGCCGCCACGTTGTCGACCGCGATCACGGTGCGCGCTACTCCGGCGATTGCCTCGGTTATTCGGCCGGTGCCGGCGCCGATCTCCAACACGCGGGCGCCGCGGCAGAGCGCTGCATAGAAGTCGCGGTCGCCGGGCAGTCCCGGATTGTGGCGATCATAGTGACGCGCGTTGGCCTGATACCAGGCACGCGTCCGTTCTGCCGGCGGCCATTCATCCGGCGGCCGGCTCATCATTGGCCTCGAATTCCTCGCGGAGGCAGCCCATCAGCACAACATCCCAGTACCGGCCATCGACGTAGAGATGACGGCGCAGGCGGCCCTCCTCCTTGAATCCGGCCTTGACGAACGCGTGCTGCGCGCGGACGTTGTACTCGTAGGTCTGGAGGTGGACGCGCTGCAGGTTCATCATGCTGAAGGCAAAGCGGGTCAAGGTCCGGACGGCGTCGGAGCCATAGCCGCGATTCCAGTATCGTTTGTCGCCGAGCATGACGCCGAGCTCGGCGGTTCGGTTCTCGGGTTGGACGTTGCGCAGGTCGATATTGCCGATGTGCACGCCATCGGCGGTGTCGATCGCGAGGTGCACGCCAAAGAATCCCGCCCGCGGTGTGCCACGAAGCCACTCGCGCTCCTCTTCGATCGACTGGGGATAGCGCAGGATCAGAAACCGAGCCACCTCGCGATCGTTGATCCAGATGAAGGCGCGCTCGGCGTCGGCCGTCTCCCGCGCTCGGAGGCGGACGAGACGGCCCGCAAGGAGTGGGACCGGCGGCAGCGTGTCGTCATTCATGGCATTCACCGGGGCGGCCGCACACTGTTCGGATTGGGCGATTCGGCGACCTGGGCGATCTCGTTGACCAATCCCAGCTCCAAGCATTCCTCCGCACCCAGAAAGCGGTCACGGCCGGAATAGATGAACCGCCGCCACCATCGCGCATCCTTGCGTCCGGTGCGGGTCGCGAAGATCTGACTGGTGACGTTCTGGTAGTGGTCGCTCAGTTTCTGATAGTCGCGAAAGATTGTCTCGTCCTCACCGCTGAGCACCCACGAACTGGAATGCAACATCATCGTCGAGAGCGTGCCCATCGAACGATGGTCACCGGCCTGGACCAGAACGGCGGCCATGCTAAACGCGGAGCCGGTGACATGCATGTGCGCTCGGATACCGTACTCGCGGCGCATGTGGTAGACCATCTCCATCATCGAGAACCCGGAGCCAACGGCGCCGCCGGCCGAATTCACATAGACGGTTATTGGCCGATCGGTACGGCCGGCGCGAGCGACTGACATGAGCAGCATGCTGCGGTTGAACATTTCCGCGGCCTGATCGTCAATTGCGCCAACGAAGTATGCGCCGGCTGACTCCACCTCTGCCCGTCGCAACGCCTGATCGCGGAGCAGGTCTTCCAGCCTTGGTGCTACCATGCCACTCTCCAACGCAGACTAACGCCGCTTCGAACAGCGGCGTCAAGCATTACCGGGACATGGTAGACTAGGCCGCACTCAGTAACGAGCAGAACGACCTGAGTGCGGATCAGGGAACCTGCACGCAATTGAGTCGGGAAAGGATTGAGCGTGTTGTACGCTCCACTCGATGCAGGACGGACACAAGGGCCGGATCCGCGTGCTCCTGGCCGACGATCACCAGCTGCTCCGGCAGGCAATGCAAGTCATGTTGGAGATGCAGGGACCGATTGAGGTCGTCGCCGAGGCACGCGATGGTCACGAGGCTATAGGACTGACCGACCAGTTCAAGCCGGATGTCGTCTTGATGGACCTGGCGATGCCGGGACTCAACGGCGTCGAAGCAACCAGCCAGATCGTCAGGCGCAATCCGCGAACCAAGGTGCTGATCGTCACCGGATATGTGGACGATCGTCGCGTGCCGGCCGCGCTCCGAGCCGGTGCCCACGGGTACGTCGTCAAACGCTCGAACATCAATGAACTGCTGGTCGCGATCCAGACCGTCAGTCTCGGCAATCCCTACTTCGGCCAGTCGCTCGCGCATGGACGGACGCCGGTCGAGTATCTGCTTCAGACACGCGAGGAGGGACCAGCGGACACGTTGTCGTCACGGGAACGCGAGGTTTTACAGTTCGTGGCCGCGGGATATCCGAACCAGGAGATCGCGGACCGGCTGGTGGTCAGCGTCAGAACGGTGGAGGCGCATAAGGCACACATCATGGCCAAGCTGAAAGCGCAGAATCGCACCGACCTGATTACGTATGCGATCCGCCAGGGAATCACCAATATCGGCGATGACGAGCCACAGCACTCGCACTAGCGGTGTGCCGTACTCGTTCTCGCTCTGGGAAGGCAGTGCACTGCGATGCCGCGGCAATGCCAGATCGGACGACTCTTCCACCGCTGCCATGAAACAGCGATCGCAACCTGTCAATATTGTGGACGCGACTTCTGCTCGGTACACGCCGGCCTGCGCGTCGACACCGAAGAGATCTGCTGCCGGGAGATCTGCCTCGAGAAGCACGAAGACCTGAAGGCACACATGATCTACCGCGCCGCCGCGCTCGACCGAAGCAATCGCGGATTTTGTGGCGTCCAAGACTGCGCCGAACCGCGGTCGGGTCAATGCTCGAAGTGCCACGCGCTCTATTGCGATCGCCACCTGCGCGATCGAGAAGAGACGGTCCGGCAGGGCATCGTGTCGATGAAGCGTCCCGTGTCGCTGTGCGACCACTGTGGGACACGCTTGAAGCTGTGGTCGAGGCTTTAATGACCGCTCCGTTCGTAGCGGACTGGGTACTCGTTCATTGACGTCCTCCGTGTGATGGCGCGGTCTAGATCACACCGGTGCGCTGCAACTCGTCATACTCCGACGGCCCAACCTCCAGGAGGTCGCGGTAGATTTCATGATTGTGCTGACCGAGCAGCGGCGCGCCGCTGTGGACGCCGCCCGGTGTCAGCGACAGTTTGGGAGTGACACCCGGCTGGACGAGGTCGCCCAGCACGGGGTCGGCAACATGGATCAGGTTTTGCCGCGCTTGAAACTGCGGGTCGGCAAAGATGTGCGCGATCGTGTTGACCGGGCTGGCGGGTACCCCGCCGGCATCGAGCGCCTCCAGCGCTTCGGCCAGAGTGAGATTCTGGACCCAGTGCCGAATGCGTTGATGGAGTTCCTCCATGTGCTTGACCCGGCCACCTCGTCCGCTGATTCTCGGGTCTTTCGCCAGCTCGGCGTCACCCATCGTCGTGCAGAGACGCTCGAACGTCCGATCGCTGCCGGCATGAATGACGATGAACTGACCGTCGGCGGTCTCAAACTGCTCCGCCGGCGAGACGCCGGTGAAGGTGTTCCCCAGTCGCTCGCGTACCTTCCCCGTCGAAGCGTAGTCGTTGGCGAGGATGCCGGACATCCGCCAGATCGTCTCGTAGAGGGAAATATCGACGACCTGGCCGCGTCCATTCCCCGGGCCGTCGCGATGGTGCAGCGCGGCGAGGACGCCGAACGCGCCGAGGAAGCCGGTGCCGTAATCGGCGATGAAGTAGCCGGGGCGGACCGGCGGATGGTCGGGCATCCCGGTGAGATAGGTCAGACCGGCAAACGCCATGCCGATGCGGTCGAAGCTGTAGCGATGCTTGTATGGCCCCGTCTGCCCGTATCCGGACGAGCGAAGCATGACGATCCCGGCGTTGACCGCGGCGAGGTCATCGTAGCCGAGATGCCAGCGTTCCATGGTTCCAGGGAGAAAGTTCTCGATGACGACATCGGAGACGGCGACGAGCCGCTTGAACAATCGCTGACCCTCGGGCCGGCGCAGGTCGAGTGTGATCGATCGTTTATTGCGTGAGTTCTGGGCAAACTCGGGCGACATGCCGCCGGCGCCGCGCGAGGCGTCGCCGATTCCTGGTTGCTCGACCTTGATCACGTCGGCGCCGAACTCGCCGAGCAGGGTCGCGGCAAACGGTCCGGCGATGATCTGTCCCGCATCGATGACACGAACCCCATCCAGCGCGCCCGGATTCGTCATGATCATCACTCTCCCCCACGAGGATTCGGCTCCATGCACGGTCCGCGCCGGCCTGCTGGTCAGCATAGCCACGGATACGCCGTTGTGCCACCTCGCGATGCAGTGACGTAGTCACGGAGCGCGGATCGCACGTACGATCGAGATCGCAACCCGACAATGAGGGGAACTGATGCCGGCACGCCGCACGTCTGTCGAACGGGAGGATCTCTTCAGCGCCGAAGAGCGCCGTCAGGCGGAACGCACGGCGCCGCTGGCGACGCGGATGCGTCCGCGCACGCTGGATCAGTTCATCGGTCAGGAGCACGTTGTTGGTGAAGGGCGGATGCTGCGGCGGGCATTGCAGCAGGACCGGGTGCCCTCCCTGATCCTTTGGGGTCCGCCGGGTAGCGGCAAGACGACGCTGGCGGGTCTGATCGCCGCCGCGACGCAGGCACACTTCGAGCCGCTCTCGGCGGTCACCGCCGGGGTAGCCGATCTGCGACGGGTGGTACAGGAGGCCCGTGTGCGGCGACGCGACGCCGGGCGCCGGACGATTCTCTTCGTCGACGAGATCCATCGATTCAACAAGGCGCAACAGGACGCGATCCTGCCACATGTCGAAGCGGGGACGGTCACACTGATCGGCGCGACGACGGAGAACCCATCGTTTGAGGTGGTGGCGCCGTTGCTGTCGCGGAGCCGCGTCGTCGTGCTGCGGGCCTTGACCGACGAGGAACTCGCGTCGCTCATCCATCGGGCGTTGGCCGATCCGGAGCGCGGGCTCGGCGAGAGCGGGCTATCAATTGATGATGAGGCGGCCGCGGCGCTGGCCGCGGCATCGGGCGGCGACGCGCGGATCGCACTCAACGCGCTGGAGGTGGCGGCGGCACTCGCCGGCCCGGACGAGCGGCGGATTACAGTCGAGCAGGTCCGCGAAGCGCTACAACAGCGGTCACCCCGCTATGACAAGGGCGGCGAGGCGCACTACGATATCATCTCGGCGTTCATCAAGTCGATCCGCGGGTCCGACCCGGATGCCGCCGTGTACTGGCTGGCGAGGATGCTGGAAGGAGGCGAGGATCCGCTGTTCATCGCCCGCCGGTTGGTGATCGCCGCGTCCGAGGATATTGGTATGGCCGATTCAGGGGGATTATCGGTGGCGATCGCGGCGCAGCAGGCGGTCCACTTCGTCGGGATGCCGGAGGCGGTGTACCCGCTCGCCCACGCGACGGTCTACCTGGCGACGGCGCCGAAGAGCAACACGGCCAAGAACGCCTATTTCGCGGCGGCGGCGGATGTAGAGCGCACCCTGAATGAGCCGGTGCCGCTGCACCTCCGCAACGCCCCGACCGGTCTGATGAAGCAGTTGGGCTACGGCAAGGGATATCGCTACGCCCACGACTTCGAAGGGCACTATGTCGAGCAACAGTATCTGCCCGACGCACTGGCGGACCGTCGCTATTACGAGCCGAGCGACCAGGGCGATGAGGCATCGATCGGCGCGCGACTGTCTGGCTTTCGAACCGGTGGCGGGACCTCGGTCGATCCGCCGAAAGCGTGACACGATCCGGCCATGTCCCTGTCATCCTGAGCGAAGCGAAGGATCTCGGTGGTCATATCGCGTCCGAGATCCTTCGCTTCGCTCAGGATGACATCGTTGCCATTCCAGAGCCGGCAAACCGCTGCCATTACGCTTTCGCGTGGGTCAGCCGGCCGATGTTCTTGAGCGCTTCGCGCCGGCTGAGGCCGCTCAGCCGGGAGTCGTGCTCGCGGACGTAGCGGCCGATCTCGTCGGGGTCGGTCCAGGCGTAGGCGCGGAGTGCCCAGCCGATCGCCTTGCGAATGAAGAAGTTCCGGTGATCGAGATTTGGTTCGATGCTGGCGTAGAGGAGTTCGAGGTCGGTCCGCTCCTTGAAGCCGAGCTGACAGATGATTGCGGCACGGCGCTTCCAGAGGTCGGCTGAACGGCTCCACTCGAGCACGACGGCGGTGATCGGCTCGCGATAGTCGCGCAGCAGATACGCGCCGATGCGATGTGGTGCGATCGCGTCAACGAAGTCCCACCATGCTCCGGAAACGACCATCTCTTCGTACATCGGCAGCGTGGCGAGCGTTTGATGCGCCCGATATCGACGCGCGCCAGTGAGTTCGATGGCGGCGTAACGTTCCTCTCGATGGGCCGCCTCACGCCACAGGGCCAGGACTGTGGACTGCCAGATATCAACGCTGTCGAGTGGATGGGCGGCGAAGACGTCACGACAGAGGCGGCGAAGGACCGGAGCCGGTATGCCGTAGAAGGGCATCGCCGACTTCATGTACGCCTGCATCGATGTGGCCCTGGCCGGATCGGCGGCTGAGGCAAGCGCGGAACGGACGGCCTCAATCAACGTCCGGCCGCCGTCGGTTGATGAGCCGGTCACTCTCGGAACCTCATGGACGGCTGTGATCGCGAAGGATGCTTGTCAATCGCGGAGGTGACAGGCGTCGTTTGTCGTCCACAGGGTGCCTTTGCCATTCCGCACCTCGACCTCGAAGAGCGCGGTGTTCTCGACGGTGAAGGGAGGGCGGCGGTCGTAGGAGAGGCCGAGCACCGACTGGCAGAAAACGGCGATCGCGCCACCATGCGAAAAGACGGCGATCGTCTCTGTCTCGTGATCGCGCTCCAATGACCAGAGGGCGCTGCACACCCGCTCGCGGAAGACTTCCCGGCCTTCCTCTCCCGGCCAGGGAGCGTACAAGAGACCGCGGGCGCGATGCGCCGCGGCAAGCTCTGGGTGCATCGCCTCGATCTCGGTAAGGTTCATGCCGCTGAGGTCGCCGAAGTCATATTCCATCACACCAGGCAGCGGCGTCACCTGCATCCCTTTCAGACCGGCGACAATCTCCGCCGTGTGGTTGGCGCGGAGCAGGGGGCTGGCGTAGAGGTGGTCAAAGTGCCGGTCCTTGAGCCGCTCGGCCAGGCGACGTGCCTGTGCCAGTCCCCGCGACGTGAGCGGATAGTCGCGGTGGCCCTGGAATCGGCCCTCGGCGTTGCCCTCGGATTCGGCGTGGCGGATAAGGACGAGTCGCATCGATCAGTCCACCGTAAACCGGGTTACAGGCGGGCCGGCTGTTGAATGGCAGCCAGACGATCCGGCGCGCCCTGCAGCAGGTCGAGAAACTCCTGCAGCATGCGCGCGGTCGCACCCCAAACACGGTGGCCGTTCCAAACATAGACGGGCGCATAGCGCGCCTGACCGTCGACCACACGCTCCTCGAGTTCGAGCGTTGCCTCGTCGAGCAGGTCGGCGATCGGCGGCTCCAGCACTTCGGCGACTTCGATCTCGCTGGGGACGAATTCATAGGGCGTCCGATGCAGCACCCCGACATAGGGCGTCACGAGGAAGTTGCTGGTCGTCACGATCTCGTCGAGCCGTCCGATGATCTCGACGTGCTCCGGTTCGACGCCGACCTCCTCCCACGTCTCCCGAAGGGCAGTCACGCTCAGGTCGGCGTCGGCGTCGTGGATCCCGCCGCCGGGAAAGCAGATCTGACCCTTGTGGTGCTCGACCGTATCCGTGCGTTTGGTCAGCAGCACGCGGTCCGCCCCCTGGTCGTGGTAGAGGAGCGTCAGCACCGCCGCCCGCCGGGCATCCGGCGCAGCGATGGCGCGCGGTTCATAGTCGCGCAGGAGGTCGCGGGCAAGGTCGATGTAGGGTGTGACCGAGATCGTCATGTGCGCATCCTGAAAATAGTCCGGCCCGGTGCCGGGACGCCGGCGCGGTGGGCCCGACAGGATTCGAACCTGTGCGCGATCGGTTATGAGCCGACTGCTCTGCCGCTGAGCTACGGGCCCGGACGGGATCGATACGTTCGTAGTATATCCTGCCGGGACGCTTCTATTCTGCGGCCGAGGCAATCGTCCCTTCCGCGCGCAACCGCGCGACCGTCTCCTCGTCGTAGCCAAGCTCGCGGAGGATCGCGCTGGTATGCTGTCCGGCGACCGTGCCCGGCCCCGGCGTGGCGGGCGTTTCGCTGAAGATGAGCAGCGGACCATGCCGCCGCATTCGTCCCCAGAGGGGATGCTCGACCTCGGCCACGAACCCATTGTCGCGGACGTGCGGGTCCGTATCCCAGAACTCACCCGGTGCGGCGCCGGAGGCGCGGACACAGGCAACGTCTGCCGCCGTTAGGATTGACTCCCACTCCTCGGATGGGCGCTCGGAGAAGAGCGCCTCGATGCTTCGCGCGAGGTCGTCGTGATGGCGGGAGCGAAGATCCGATGTCGCAAACCGGGGATCGTCGCTCAGTTCGGGATGGCCGGCCGCGTGGCAGAAGGCCGACCACTCCGCATCGGTGAGGCAGGCGAGGAAGACCCAGCCGTCGGCGGTCGGGTAGAGGCGATAGAGCGGACTCAGGCCAAAGAGGCCCGCGTCCACCCGCGGGCGCGGCGGCTTGCCTTCGTAAGAGAGAAAGTCGTCGGCGTTGGCGTAGGCGTTGGCGACGAACATGTTCGTGTCGACGCGCTGACCGACGCCGTGGATACGCTGGGCATAGAGGCCGAGCAGCGCCGCCGTGGCGATCGCCATCGATGTGCTCGGGTCCGGGTTGACCTCGTTCGCGCGGGTGAACGCCCGTGCCGCCTCCTTGATCTCTTCCGTGGTCCCGGTTGGCGGCGGCCAGCTGCCGCCCGCCTGCCAGAGCGCGCCGCCGCTCGCCGCGCCGGCGATCGGGTGGGCGCTGGGGCGATGCGCGTACGGCCCGTCGACGCCGTAGCCCATCGCCGACACGTAGACGATGCGCGGGTTGAATGCCTGCACATCGTCATAGCCGAACCCCAACCGCTCGGCGACGCCGGGACGGAAGTTGTGGACCAGAACATCGGCGTTGGCGATCAGCGCGCGGGCGATCGCCTGGCCCTCCGGCCGCTTCAGATCGATGCAGATGCTCTCCTTGCTGGCCGTGGTCTTGGCGGCGCTGACGCCGTTGCCCAGGTTTCGCAGCGGGTCGCCGGCCGGTGGCGCTTCGATCTTGATCACGCGGGCGCCGAGGTCGCCGAGCAACGCGCAGGAGAGCGGCGCGGCGATGATCGTGGCAAGTTCGACCACGGTGACGCCGGCGAGCGGCCCGTGATTGGGCCGGCTGCCCTCTGCGGCTGAGCCGGTATCAGGCGTGCCGCCGTTGCGCCACCGTTCGGCCAGGTCGAGAGTGTGGTCGTCGATGTCCGGTACGTCGCCCGCGACCACGGCGGGCGTCGCACGCAACGCGGCCACGGGACCAAGCTGCCGCACAGCGCCATGCCGGCGGGTGTCGCGGTCGAGAACATCGCCGTTGTGCCGCATCTGCGGATGATGGAGCGCGCGCTGGGCACTGACTACCGGCTCGGCGGCGACGTTCCCGTCGGCGATGAACGCCGCCATCCACTCATCGGCGGTTCGTTCTTGCATGCGCTCGATCATGATTGCGCGCAGTGCTTCCCGGTTTTCGTCCGTGAGGTAGGGGGCATTGGTGAACCGCTCATCGGCATAGATGTGGCTCAGCCCGGCGGCGTTGATGAAGGCATGGAAGAGATGCTCGATCAAGTTGCCCAACTGAAGCCATTGGCCGTCGGCGGTGAGCACCGGCTGATATTGGAGCGTCGGCTGACGGTTGTAGCCGGCGAGCGGATCGGCGGGAAACTGCTCCGGGAACTTCTGCATCAGCTGGCGGGTGGCAAGGCCGGCCATGTCATAGGGCAGCATACCCTGCAGCAGGCTGGTCGAGACGGTTTGACCGGTTCCGGTCTGCGCGCGGACGATGAGCGCGGCCAGCACCCCCTGGACGGCGGCCTGTGCCGTGGCGTGGGTCGCGACCTGGACGGCGGCGTAGGCCGGCCCCTCCCGCTGTTGCTGACCGGCAAATGACACCATGCGTCCGGACTTGGCCGCGACGATGCCCTCATATCCCTTATAGTCGCGATACGGCCCGCGGTCGCCGAATCCGGTGATGCCGCAGTAGATCAGGCGCGGGTTGAGACTTCGCAGCGTGGCGGCGTCAATCGACAATCGTGCGGCGGTGGCGGGGCGAAGACCGACGACCGCGACATCGGCTCCGTCGACCAGGGAGTGAAGTCGCTCCTGTGCCACCTGATCATGGAGGTCGAGGATGAGGCTCTGCTTTCCCCGTAGCCACATCGGCGCAGCGGCCAGGCGTCGATAGGGATCGCCGGACGGCGGTTCGACCTTGAGCACCTCGGCGCCGAAGTCCGCCAGGACCATCGTGGCGATTCCTCCTGCTGGACCAAGCGTCAGATCGAGCACGCGCAGACCGGCCAGTGGCGCAGATCCCGTCATCGAATGTTCCTCCACTCGTGTACAGTTGCCACAGGAACGCGCTTCATCGTCGCTCGCATTGAGCTGAGACTCAAGCCGAACATGCGTAAAGGCGTTCCATGGCGTGCGGTTGTGCACGCTTCATCCGGTTCAGTACGCTCGCATCACGCCCGACACCACACAGCAGATGATGCTGTCGAGCCGCCGAGGAGGGCCTCCACCGTGTTCGATGCGCTTGCCACGTTCGTCTATCGACTGCGATGGCTGATCCTGCCGATAGGCATCGTGCTGCTGGTCGTCAGCTACGCGGGCAAGGACAAGGCGCTCGAAAGCCTCTCCTCGCACCTCGGCGGTTCGAACAACACAGAATCGAGCCGAGCCGGCTCGATTCTCTCCAAGAACCTCGCCAACGGCGGCGGCGACGTGATCGTCGTCTTTGACGCGAACAGCATCTCGGCGCGCGGCGACACCCGTGACGAATATATTCGACTCGTCCGGGAAGCGCTCGCGCCGATCGAGGCGCGCATCCAAGCAACGCTGGCCGAACCAGAGTCGGAGCGGGTGGGTGAACCGATCAGCCTGCGCACCTTCTACCAGGGTGGCACGCCGCTTCAGATCGGCAGCGGCAATCCGAAGGTGACGATGGCCCTGATCGATATGGCGGGCACGTCGGACGAGAAGAAGAAGGGCATTGTCGCCAATATCATCACGCCGCTGGAGAACCAGTTCCGCACGCTGGCAAACAGCGACCCACAGTTCAAAGCGGAGTTCAGCGAGAACAACTCGCTGACCAACTTCCGCATCTACATCACCGGCAGCGCCGCCACCTCGGAGGAAGCGGCGCAGTTGAGCAAGTCGGATTCGCACCGGGCCGACCGCATTTCGCTGCCGCTGACGTTGATCATGCTGATCATGATCTTCGGCGGTGTCGTTGCGGCGATTCAGCCGCTGTTCATCGGATTCCTCGCGGCGGGCGTGGCGATCGTGATGCTCGGTTTGTTTGGCCGGGTGATCACCGTCTCCAACGTCGCCGGCACCGTCACCGCTGTACTCGGACTGGGACTCTCGATCGACTACGCGTTGTTGATCGTCACCCGCTTCCGCGAGGAGATGCGGGACGAATCAGCGGACGTGCTCGAAGCATTGAAGCGGACAATGAACACGGCGGGGCGTTCGGTCCTCTTCAGCGGCCTGGCCGTGGCGACCGGCATGATGTCGCTGGCGTTCGTGCCGCTGGTCGCCTTCCGGTCGCTCGCGCTGGCCGGGTGCATCACGGCCCTGTTTGCCGTGGTGGGGGCGTTGTTCATTCTGCCGGCGGTGCTTTCGATCGCGGGCAGCAATATCAACCGCTTCAACATCTTCCACCTCTTCGGCAGAGGCCGCGCCGCCGAACCGAATCCCGAGACCGACGGCGGGTTCTTTCGGCGTCTGGCGGAGTTCGTCGTGCGCCATCCGCTGCCGATCGCGGTCGTCTCCCTCATCTTCCTGGGGATTCTGGCGATTCCGGCGTTTCGCATCCGCCTCGGGACGAGCGACTATCGCATCCTGCCGGAGAGCAGTAACGTCCGTGAGGGATACGAGGTGCTGGTGCAGGCGTTTGGCACCGGCTCGGCCGAGCCGATCAAGATCGCATACCAGGAACCGAATCTTCTCACACCGGAGGGCATCGGCCGGATGTGGGACTACGTTCACGAGCAGGTGATGACGCGGCCCGGCATTGCGACCGGCGCGAACAACGTGCCCGCCGTGGAAAGTGCCGTCTCGGTGCTCGACTCTCGATTGACCAGTCTGTCGCCACAGGAACAACGGGCGCTGTACGTATCGCTCGTGCCGATCCTGGCGCGCATCCAGGAGGTGCCGGCCTCACTCCCGCTGCCCAACGGCGAGACGATGAGCCGCGCCGAATTGGAGGCGTTTGTCACGTTGCGCGATGCGATCATCAAGGGTGACACGGCGCTGATCCAGGTGTCACCGTCCGGCGACCCACAATCGAACGAGGCGCGAGATCTGGTGAAGGCGTTGCGCGATGACCGCCCGGCGCCACCCGCGACCGCGCTGGTGGGCGGTACGCCGGCATCGACGCTCGACTATGTCGACGAGGTGGTCGATGCCATTCCGATGGTCGTGATCTTCGTCTTCATTCTCACCTATGTCGTGCTCTGGGCGTTGCTCGGCTCGGTGACGCTGCCGCTGATCGCCTTTGTGCTGAACGTGGTCTCGCTGGGCGCATCCTTTGGCGCATTGGTCTTCATCTTTCAGGAGGGGCACTTCACCGGCCTGCTGCGCTTCAGCGAGCTCGGGGTGCTCGACGCGACGACACCGGTGGTCCTCTTTGCCGTCACGTTCGGCCTGTCGATGGACTACCAGGTCTTCCTGCTCTCGCGGATTCGAGAGGAATATGACCGTTCCGGCGATGTCAGGACGGGCATCGTCAACGGCCTGTCACACACGGCGGGCATCATCACCGGCGCGGCGGCGACGCTGCTCGTGGTGCTGGCCGCCTATGGCACGGCGTCGAATGCGTTGGTGAAGTCGCTGACCGTGGGCATGTTCATCGCGGTGCTCGTCGATGCGACGGTGGTGCGCACGTTCCTCGTACCTTCGGTGCTGATGCTGGTGGGTCGGCCGGCGTGGTACTCACCGAAGGGGCTGACCCGAGTCTGGCAACGGCTCGGTCTGGCCGAGCGATCCTGACCGTGGGGCGATGCTCTCGACCGGCAGGTTCGAACGGTTGCCGGAGGGCAGCGCAAGCTCGGGTCGGGGGAGCTCGACCCGGACGCACGTCCCACGTTCCAGCGTGCTCACGATGACGAGTGTACCGCCTAGGCCTTCAGCACGTTCGCGCATGGAACGGTGCCCGAGATGCCCCGGAAATTGGCCGGACGGATCGAAGCCAACACCGTCGTCGCAGACTTCGAGGGAGATGAAGCGATCACCAGCGGCCAGCCGCACGACCAAATGCTGAGCGCGGGCATGCTTGACCGTGTTGTGCATCGCCTCCTGCGCGATCCGGTAGAGCGCCTCCTGGACGTGCAAAGGTGCATCGACTCCCGCGTCTAATCGGCATTCGATCGCAAGCCCATGCCGCGCGCGTAGGGCAGAGGCCAGCCGTTCAAGCGCGGCGGCAAGTCCTTCCCGCTCCAACGACTCGGGATGCAGTTCGAAGATGAGCGCGCGCATCTCCGCCAGGGCGCTGGATGCAAGCTCGTTCAAGCGCTCGCACCGCTCCCGCGCTCGAACGACATCCCGGTCCAACAGTCGAGGAAGGGCGCCGGCGATCATCGTGATGCTGAAGAGGGATTGCGTGACGGAATCGTGCAGCTCCCGCGCCAGGCGCTGCCGCTCCTCCATCGCCGCCAGGCTCCGTGCCTGTTCATAGAGGCGGGCGTTCTCGATCGCCACGGCCGCCTGGTTCGCGAGCGCCGTGGCGAGGGAGGCATGGTGCGCGGTGTAGAAGTTGGGCTGTGCGTGGGAGAGGCTGAGGACGCCGGTCACGTCGCCGTTGAGCACCATCGGTATGCCCATCCACGAGCGGACGTAGGTGAAGGCGGGGTCATCTTCAAAGCCACGGACCGCACCGCGATACGCCTGCGCCAGGACGGAATCGTCGCGCACGTCGGCGATGATCACCGGCTGACGCTGCGCGAAGAGGTCCGCGATCGGCGTCCCCAGCACGAGGGGAAAGCGGATGCCGACCACCGATCCCCCCACCGCCGAGGCGCCGCGGACTTCCACAATCACGAGATCGCCCTGGTCGAGCGTTAAGAGTGAGGCGCCGGAGTAATCGGCGACGATCTTGAGCTTGTCGAGGATCAGGCCCAGCAGCGGATGCAGGTCGAGCGTCGAGGCGACGGAGGAGGAAACGGCGAGCAGGGTGGAGATCTCCCGCGTCCGCTCTGCGACCCGTTGTTCGAGCAACTCGAAGGCATGCATGCGCTCGCTGACGCCGGCAGGAACGGCGATGGCGCGATCCAGCAGTCGGAGCAACCGGCGATAGCCGCGGGCGACCGAGCCGCGGGCCATACGGCGGTGCAACAGCGAATTGGCAACCGCGGACGGCGATCGCATGAAGACCGCCCCTCTCAATGAATCACTCGATGGAAAGCTCCAGCGTGCCTGCGATTGTACGAGACGACGGAATCGTACAGCAGATCGAAACACATATGGTGATATGAAACCTGGCTCAGTGGCAGGGGCTACGCTGCAAACCCTGGCGGAACTCGAGGGCGACGAGTCGCAGCGCCTCATAGACCGCGTGCGGGCGACTGCCAAGCAGCCTGACCGCGATACTGGCATCACCATGCAGCGTCGAGACTCCGCCCATGACATGCCGCTGCGCGTCGATCATCTGACGCACCTGCGTCACGAACGACGACATCTCCGAATCGACGCCGAGGAGATGAAGAGCACCGTAGACCGCCGCATCGCCGAGCACGCCGACGGCGTCCGGGCCGTCCTCCCGTGCGATCCGTAGCGCTTCGGTTAGGGCGATATTACCGTCGTAGCGCAGTTCAGTACGCTGATCGAGCCAACGATAGCAGTGGCGCTCTCCCGCCGCTGCCCGGCCAAAGGCCAGCACCTCGCCGACCGCCGCCCTGCCGCCGCGTCCGACGGTGACACTCGTACGAAGCCGGAGCGCGGCATCACGACAGAGGATAACCGGCCGCGATACGAACTCCAGATAGCCACCAGGCGCCACGGCGATCGACGTTCGAGACTCGGCACAACCGTCGTCCATGGCGAACACGCGGGTGCTCGTGGGCGTCGTCAGCTCGACCGAGGCGTGTGATGCAACGTCGACGGCAAGTTCGAGCCGATCGCCCGAGAACATGCCGGCGGTGGTGTTCAGAACGGCCGCCTGGGCGAGATCGGGCCAGCAGCGGTCGAGATACAACAGCCGCTGTACATGAAACGGCGGCGCCCGGACGGCGTCGGTTAATATCGTGCGTCCCTTGGCGTAGGCAAACCGAAGCCGTAGGCATCCTACCAGTGAGCGAGCCGTGTTCTCCGTGGATCCCACGTTAGTCATCGGCGGAAACGGCGTAGCGGGTCGACCAATCATCGTGCCCATACAACAACCGCTCGGCATCGTCGAGCCAGGCGATGACGGCGTCGATCCCTTCGCCGGTCTTGCAGTTGGTAAAGATCGTCGGCCGGCGGTCGCGTACCTCGTTCGAGTCCGACTCCATCACCGCGAGGCGCGCGCCGACCAGATCGGCGAGGTCGGTCTTATTGATCACGAGCAGATCGGCCTGGATCAGACCAGGGCCGCGCTTGCGCGGGATCTTCTCCCCACCGGCCACATCAATCACATAGATCGACAGGTCGGCCAGGGCAGGACTGAACGTCAGCGTGAGGTTATCGCCGCCGCTCTCGATGAAGAGCCGGTCCGCGCTCGGGAAACGCGACTCGAGGTCTTCGATCGCGAGGAGGTTGCCGCTCGGATCTTCGCGGACGGCGCTGTGCGGGCAGGTGCCCGTCTCAACGCCGACGACCCGCTCCGGCGCGATCACGCCGGCCAGGGTGCGACGGACGTGCTCGGCGTCCTCGGTCGTCACGACATCGTTGGTGACGATCAGCACCTGCTCCCCACGCGCGACGAGCCTCGGCACGATCGCCTCGATCAGAGCGGTCTTGCCGGTCCCAACCGGACCGCCAACACCGATATGGACCCGCGCTCGTGTCATGGTAGGAAACCTCCAATCCTAGGATGAGAACAGTCGCACGGTGGCGGTTTCGTGGCGCATCGCCCAGATCTCAAGCTGAGGCGCGGCGCCGGCCATGGCGAGCGGGTCGGCTTCGACAGCCTCGATTGCGAACCGCTGCATCAGCGGACGAAGTTCCACGAGAATCGACTGCACGTCGTCGTGCGAGATGCGCAGAAGCCGGAGGCCGGCGCCGAGAAACCCGCTCGCGGCGGTCCAGAGCGCCAGCGCCGCGGCCTGCTCCGGCGTGTTGCCGGCAAGCCCCGCGATCGCACCGAGCACACACGCCTGGTTGCCCGGTGTGTTTCCAGCGCGGACGCGATCGCGGAGCGATTGCAACCATGGGTGCTGTTCGGCCGATGCAGCCGTGTCGAGCATCCGCCGGCCGATCCGCGCAGAGGCGTCCCGCGGCTCGCGGGCGGCGCGGGTGGCGCTGAGCCGCCGATCGATCTCGGTGAAAGACTCCAGGTCATGGCGGGTCGCCGACACGGAACACGCCGCCGCCGCCACTGCGTCGGTTGGGCCGGTTTGATGGCGCAGGAGCGAGCGGCATGCGCCCGCCAGCGAGTCGCGGTCGGTCACGTCACCGGCGGCAACCGCTGTTTCGAGTCCCCAGCTGTTCGCGAAGGCGCCGGCCGGATAGGCGCTGTCGCCGTACTGGAGCGCGATCAGGAACGCGGTCGTATCAGACAACGAAGAACCTCTGCGCCAGGGCGAGGGTGGTCGCCGGTGGGGATTCGACAAGCTCACCGTCGAGCCGCACCTGATACGTGTCCGGGTCCACATCGATCCGCGGCATCGCCGAGTTGCGTACCAGGTCGGCCTTGCTGATGGTGCGGCAGCCCTCGACCGCAACGACCTCCCGCTGCAAGTTCAATCGGTCGCGGACACCGGACGCCAGTGCCGCTCGTGAGACAAAGGTGAAACTCGTGCGCGCGAGGGCGCCGCCATAGGCGCCGAACATCGGTCGATAGAAGACAGGTTCACAGGTCGGAATCGAGGCGTTCGGGTCGCCCATCGCCGACCAGACGATCGCGCCGCCCTTGATCACCATCTTCGGCTTGGCCGCGAAGAAGTGCACCGGCCAGAGGACGATGTCGGCCAGCCTTCCCGGCAGCAGCGAGCCAACCTGCTGGGCGATGCCGTGCGTCAGCGCCGGGTTGATCGTCAGCTTGGCGAGGTAGCGGAGGATGCGGTGGTTGTCGTTGCGATCGCTATCCTCGGCCAGCGGGCCGGTGGTGCGCTTCATCTTGTCGGCGGTCTGGAAGAGGCGGGTGAAGGTTTCGCCGACGCGGCCCATCGCCTGCGAATCGGATGAGTACATGCTGATCACGCCGCGATCATGCAGCACGTCCTCTGCGCCCATCGTCTGGGGCCGGATGCGGCTCTCGGCAAAGGCGACATCTTCAGGTACATCGGGGCTGAGGTGGTGACAGACCATCAGCATGTCGAGATGTTCGGGAAGCGTGTTGATCGTGAAGGGGCGGGTCGGGTTGGTCGACGAGGGGAGGACGTTCCGCTCCGCCGCCAGCCGGATCACGTCGGGCGCGTGACCGCCGCCGGCGCCCTCCGTGTGATAGGTGTGGACCGTGCGCCCGTCAATCGCCGCAATCGTATCCTCGACGAAGCCCGCTTCGTTGAGCGTGTCGGTATGGATTGCGAGTGGTACGTCGTACTCGTCGCAGACCCGCAGCGCGCAATCGAGCACCGCCGGGGTTGTGCCCCAGTCTTCATGCGTTTTCAATCCGCAGGCGCCGGCGATGATCTGCTCGTGCAGTGGTTCGGGCCGGCTACTGTTGCCTTTGGCGGTGACGCCCCAGTTCACGGGAAACGCCTCCGCCGCCTGCAGCATCATGCCGATGTTCCAGGGGCCGGGCGTGCAGGTCGTCGCGTTCGTACCGTCGGCGGGGCCGGTGCCGCCACCGATCAGCGTCGTGATGCCGTTGCTCAGCGCGTGCCAGACCTGTTGCGGCGAGATCATGTGGACATGGGAGTCGATCGCACCGGGCGTCGCGATCAGGTGCTCGCCCGCGATCACCTCGGTGCCCGCGCCGATCACGAGGTTCGGGTGAACACCATCCATCATCTCCGGGTTGCCGGCCTTACCGATCGCGACGATCCGCCCCGCCTTGACGCCGATGTCACCCTTGACGATGCCGATCATCGGGTCGATCACGATCGCGTTGGTGATGACGAGGTCGAGCGCGCCGCTGGCGTTGGTGATGCCCGGCATCTGACCCATACCGTCGCGGATGCTCTTGCCGCCGCCGAAGACGACTTCATCGCCGTAATGGGCGTGGTCGGCTTCGATCTCGGCGAGGAGGTCTGTATCGGCCAGCCGCACGCGGTCGCCGGTGGTGGGGCCGTAGAGTCTCGCGTAGTGCCCGCGTTCGATCCGGGTCATGCTCCGCGCTCCTCTGCTGTGATGAAGCCGCGCGCCTGCGCCTGGGCGATGACTCGGCCCACCCCGGCGGCGGTTGAACCATTGACGAGGCCATTGAAACCGACGGCACGGCGCGACCCGCCGAGCGTAACGAGCGTCACGTCGCGGATGTCGCCCGGCTCGAACCGGACGGCTGTCCCCGCGGGGATATCCAGGCGCATGCCGAACGCGGCATGGCGGTCGAAGTGGAGGGCGCGGTTGACTTCAAAGAAGTGAAAGTGTGACCCGACCTGGATCGCCCGGTCGCCGGTGTTGCTGACTGTAATTGTTGTCGTCGGGCGGCCGGCATTCAGGTCGATCGGTTCGTCCGAAAGGATGTATGGCATCGTGTGCATCGAGGCGCCTCACTGAATCGGGTCGTGGCAGGTGACGAGCTTGGTTCCATCCGGGAAGGTGGCCTCGACCTGGACCGCCGGCACGAGGTCCGGCACGCCGTCCATGCACTCGGTCCGGCGGACGATGGTGCGGCCGAGGTCCATCAATTCGGGCACGGTCCTGCCGTCGCGGGCGCCTTCGAGGATCGCCTCGGTGATCAGCGCGATCGCCTCGGCATAGTTGAGCAGCGTGCCGCGGTTCCGGCGCTTGCGGGCGAGGTCGGCAAGGACGTAGATCCAGAGTTTCTCCATCTCACGCGGTGTGAGCATCATGTCTGGTTGATCGCCTCCGGAGCAGAGTCATGCGTGTCGGCCTGACGCCATGCTACGCCATCCTCTCGACACACTATCAGGCCGGCATGCCGATCCTGGAAGCCCGCGCTCCCAGGATCGAAGTACACATGCCTACACGGCCAGATAGGTACGCAGCGCATCGAGGTCGATCGAATCGGGCGCACCATGCAGCACAATTGAACCGGTTTCCATCACGTAGCACTGGTCGGCGACCGAGAGGGCGAAGTCGAGAAATTGTTCGACCAGCAGGATCGACATCGTGCCGCGGAGCGACGCGATCACCCGCTCGATCTCTTCGACGATCGACGGCTGGATGCCCTCGGTTGGCTCGTCGAGCAGCAGCAGGCGGGGCCGGCTGATGAGGGCGCGGCCGACGGCGAGCTGTTGTTGCTGGCCACCGCTGAGCAGCCCGGCGGTGCGGCGGCTCATCTGCTTGAGCACCGGGAACAACGCATAGATGCGTTCGATATCACCGTCGTCCCTTCCGCCCACCGGTTCCAGGCCGACCATCAGGTTTTCGTAGACGGAGAGCAGGGGAAAGATGCCCCGTCCCTGCGGTACGTAGCCGATACCGGAACGGGCACGCCGGTACGACGGCCAGCGGCTGATATCGTTCCCCTCGTAATACAAATGGCCGCGGCGGATCGGCAGCGCGCCGATCACCGACTTGAGGAGTGTCGTCTTGCCGGCGCCGTTGCGTCCCATCAGCGCGACGACCTGGCCGGGAACCACCTCGAGGTTGATATCCTGGACGACGACGCTCTGACCGTAGGCAACCGTCATGTTGACGGTGCGCAGGATGTCGCCGGTGCGGTCGCCGGCGATCGTTCGGGATTGTCGTTGCGAGCGGATCGAGATCATACCGGCTGCTCCACGGCGGATCGGCCGAGATAGACCTCGATCACCTGCGGCTCCTGCTGTACCTGTTCCATCGGTCCTTCCGCGATCACCCGGCCCATGTGGAGCACGGTGACGGTGCGCGAGTAGCTCCGCACGAACTCCATATCGTGCTCGGTAATGATGATCGTGTGCTGATGCTCCAACGAGTGGAGCAGCTCGCCGGTCTTGTCTCGCTCCCGCCGAGTCATGCCCGCCACCGGCTCGTCGAGCAGCACCAGCTTCGGATCTTGGACGAGCAGCATCCCGATCTCAAGCCACTGTCGCTCACCATGCGAGAGTTCGCCGGCGACGGTGGTCGCGCGTGAGTCAAGCCCGACCCGTTCCAAGCCCGCCATGATCCGATCGCGCTCCGATCGCGGCGCCCGGCCGAAGAGCGAGAAGAGCGGTCGCCGGAAGCCGAGCGCCACCTGGAGGTTCTCGTAACAGGTAAGGCTGTTATAGACGGACGGCGTCTGGAACTTGCGGCCGATGCCGCGATGCACGAGCGCGTGCTCGGGCAATCGCGTGATGTCGTGCAGTTCGTCGTAGAGGACACGTCCCCCGGACGGCCGCACTTTGCCGGTGAGCATGTCCAGCAGCGTCGTCTTGCCCGCGCCGTTCGGCCCGATCAAGAACCGCAGCTCGCCGTACTCAACCGAGAGATTGAGCTTGTCGAGGACCGTGAAGCCGTCGAAGGAGACGGTCGCGCCCTCGACGCGCAGAATATAGTTACTCCCCATGGACGATCACCTGTGCTTCTGGTTCGTCGCGCCCGCCGGCGATCGGACGTGGGCGCGGCCGGCGTTCACGCCTGGTGACGGCACGCAACCGCTCCAGCGCCATCTGCACGAACCCGACGATCCCAGCCGGAAAGAGCAGGACCGACCCGATGAAGAGGGCGCCGAGAAAATACTGCCAGATATCGGGGAAGGCTTCGCTGAGGTTGCTCTTGGCGGCGCCGACGACGACCGCCCCGATCACAGCGCCGGTCAACGTGCCGCGACCACCGACTGCGACCCAGATCACCATCTCGACCGACGGCACGACGCCGAGGTTGGCCGGTGAGATGATGCCGACCTGCGGCACAAAGAGCGCCCCGGCGAGGCCCGCCATCGCTCCGGCGATCGCGAAGGTCGTCGCCTTGATCAGGACGACATTGTAGCCGGAGAACCGGACGCGGTTCTCGTCGTCGCGGATGGCGACGAGCAGCTTGCCGAAGCGGGAGCGGGTGATCTGCCGGCTCAGCAGGAACACGAGACCGAGGGCGACGACCGTAACGTAGTACAGCGTCCGCTGGGTATCGGGCGCGGCGACGTACCGGCCGAAGATCGTGGTGTAGTTGGTGAGGCCGTTGGTGCCGCCCGTGTACGCCTGCTGGCTGACAAAGAAGATGCTGAGGATGAGCGCCATCGCCTGCGTGATGATCGAGAAGTACACGCCCGTCACGCGGCTGCGAAAGATGAAATAGCCGAGTGCGAACGCCAATATCCCGGGACCGATCATCGCCATCGGTAGCGCAAACCAGGGATAGCGGAACGGCGCCCAGAACCAGGGCATCGACTCCAACCCGCTCCAGTTCATGAAGTCGGGGATGTCGCCGTCGGCGGCCACCAGCTTGAGGTACATGGCCATCGCGTAGCCGCCCAAGCCGAAGAAGACGCCCTGTCCGAGGCTGAGCATGCCGCCGTACCCCCAGAGCAGGTCAAGGCCGATGGCGATGATCGCGAAGGTGAGGAACTTCGCCAACAAGTTCAGCCGAAACTCCGAGAGCATCGCCGGCGCGACGACGAGCAGGATCAGGGCCGCGATGGCGAAGGGGATCATGCCGCGGAGCGCGGGCAGCAGTGTCGAGGGGTGGCGACGCGAAAGCGCGGGGTTCATCTTACTCACCGTCCTCATCGCGTCCGCGCCCGGACCAGACCGGAGGGTCGCCACTGCAGGAAGGCGATCACCAGGACAAAGACGATCACCTTCGCCATCGACGCCGTGGTGCTGTACTCGATGAAGGTATTCAGTCCCCCGATCGCGAAGGCGGCGACGACCGTGCCGAGCAACTGCCCCACACCGCCGAGGACGACGACGAGGAACGCATCGACGAGATAGTACGTACCGAGCGACGGCCCGACCGGCCCGATCAGCGAGAGGGCACAGCCGGCGACACCCGCCAATCCCGAACCGAGCGCGAAGGTCAGCGCATCGACCCGCTGGGTGTTGACGCCGAGAGCGCCGGCCATCGATCGATTCTGCATTGCCGCACGCATACGCCGGCCGGCAGGGGTGCGGGTCATGTAGTAGAAGACGCCGGCGAGGCACAGGGCGGCGAGGGCGATGATGAAGATCCGCTTGTAGGGCAAGAGCAACGTCGCCGTGATCGTGAGGCCGCCGTTGAGCCAGGGTGGGCTGATCACCTGGACATTGGGAGCGCCGAAGATGCTCCGCGCCGCCTGCTGGAGGACGAGCGCCACACCCCAGGTGGCAAGCAGCGTGTCGAGCGGCCGTCCGTAGAGGCGGTTGATCAGCGTGCGCTCCAGGAGCAGGCCGAGCAACGCCGCCACGAGGAACGCGACCGGCAACGTCACGAGGAAGTAGATCTCCAAACCCGCATTACCAAACGAGCCCAAGAACCACCGTTGCATTACATAGGCTGTATAGGCGCCGATCATGATGAATTCGCCGTGCGCCATATTGATCACATTCATGAGGCCGAAGGAAAACGCCAGACCGAGCGCAACCAAGAGCAGAATGGAACCAACGCTGACGGCGTTGAACGTCTGTGACAACCAAAGGTCCATTGTCCCCCCTTGTGATCGTGCTGGTGAATTGAAACCGGCGGTCACTCTGTCATCCTGAGCGAAGCGAAGGATCTCGCGTCCATTGCTTCAGCCAACCGCGAGATCCTTCGCTTCGCTCAGGATGACTTGGCGATCGGTTGTCGCCTTTCTCGACGGGTTCAATCATGCGTGGGTGGGGCGAACCGGACCCCACCCACGCGGGCAGCCGTTGGCCCGTGGCGCGGCTGCAGCCTAGTTGTCCTTCTTCTCCTTGGCGAACTCGCTACCCCAGCCGTAAGACTCCAGATAGGGATCGGGATCGACGGGCTTGCCGGTGCTCCAGATCTCTTCGATCAGGC
>JBFXAN010000050.1:0-40594 GCA_050184225.1 Dehalococcoidia bacterium
CGATCGCGCAGAACAGTACAATGAGCAAGTCCTCGGTCGTCATGGTCGTTGCCTCGCAACAACCACCATCCGACCGAGGATTCACTCTGCCAACTCATCTCACTAACCCACATCAGTCGCCTGAGGCCACGTCCGGTGGTTCAGAACGTAGCGGCAGTATCCTACGATTCCGGTTTCGCCCAGGCGATGCGTGGGTCGATCTCACGCAGGAGACGGTAGTAGACGGGGCGGAAGCCGTTGCCGCGCCAGAATCGGTTCGCCTGAAGGTTGGCGGTGCGCCAGCTGACACTGCACCACTCGTAACCCTCCTCCCGCGCTTCGGACAGCGCGGCGTCGAGCAGGAGTGAACCAACGCCACCACCACGTTCGGTCGATTCCGTGAATCCCTCGTCGATGTGCAGGCTGCGATCGGGGTGCGCCATTGCGTC
This sequence comes from Dehalococcoidia bacterium, assembly GCA_050184225.1. GTDB lineage: Bacteria > Chloroflexota > Dehalococcoidia > CAUJGQ01 > CAUJGQ01 > JBFXAN01. The sequence goes on from JBFXAN010000050.1 coordinate 429, forward strand.
CCTTGGGCCGGCGGGGGCGACGGTGAACGTGCCCACGGGCTGGCTGTTCCGCACCGCGATCAGGATACGGGTCTCCGGATCGGCGAGGCGTTCGGGGGTGTTGGTGCGGAACCACGCGTCCTCCTCCGGAAGGTATGCCTCGAAAATCGGCGAGGTGGTGTGGTGCAGCGCGAGGCGCCGCCGCATCTGGACGATCGGTTCGGCGTCTTCGAGGCCGGCGTGATCGATCTCGATTCCCGGCGGTGACACCCGCTGGGCGGGTGGCGACGTGTCGCGCAGTCCGAGCGCGTGGAACTGTCCGAAGCCGAGCGAGTGCCAGGCGGCGAGCGCCTGCTGATCGTGTGCCGGGACAATGACACAGTGGGCAAAGCTGCCACGTGAGATCCAGCGCGGCGCCAGGGCGGCATAGAGCGAACGGTACGTCTCCCCACCGTCATCGTCATCGACATCGACGGCGTGACCGGCGTAGTCCACCCAGGCAGCACGCGGACGGTAGGACGGTCGCGGCAGCACCATCTCGCCGATGAGGTAGCCGATCAGATACCCGATGAAGCGTCCGTCCCGGATCGCGACCATGCCGGTGGCTACCTCGTTCGCGAGCGCCTGCTCGACAACCGGCCGCGTCTCCGTCGGATCGGTGTATCGGGCCGACAGTCCCGGTTGCTCAGTGCGGATTGAGCGCTGCCGCGCCGCGAGCAATGCTGCTGCCGCGTCCAGGTGGTCCGGGGTGAACGGTACGATCTCCGTCGTCATCGCTTCGCCTCACACGATCGGCCAGCGTGGTGGGTAGGCGATGCCGGTCCGTTCCAGCATGGAAGCACCGATCGCCTGCACCTTCTCGATCAGATCCCCCACGTCGACAAAGGTAGGACGGTGATCCTCCACCACGACGCGGCCATCGACGATCACCGTGTGGACGCTGCGGCCGTCCGCACTATAGACGAGGCTGTTCACCGGGTTGAACAAGGTGCGCCACTCGGGGCGGCGCGTATCGAAGAGGACGACGTCCGCCCGTTTGCCCGCCTCCAGCGAGCCGATCTGATCGGCGAGGCCGAGCGAGGCGGCGCCGTCGATCGTCGCCATCTCCAGTGCCTTCTCGGCGGGGATGATGGTTACGTCGCGGCGGGCGTCCTTATAGAGCACGGCGATCAGATACATCGAGCGCATCGTCTCGACGAGGTTCGAGTTATTGCCGGCGTCGGTTCCCAGGCCGACGGTGATGCCCCGCGCCAGCATCTCCGGCAGCGTGCCGGCGCCCTGGGTCATGCCGCTGCCGCCCTTGACCGCGGCGGTCGGCACGACCGTCACCGTCGCGCCGCTGCGGGCGATGCACGCCACCTCCGCATCGTCCAGTCCCAGACCGTGCGACAGCAGCACGTTCGGGCCGAGCACGCCGAGGTCTTCTAGTACCTGCACGGGCCGCCGGCCGAACTGCTTCACCGTCGCCTCGATGTAGTCGGGCGCGTTGCTGACGTGGAGCGTGAGCCAGGTATGATGCTGATCGGCCAGGCGCTTCGCCGCCTGCAGCAGTTCCGGCGTCGCGTACTGTTGCGAGAAGGGCATCGCCCAGGCACGGCCGCGGCCGTCGAGTTTGCCGTCGAAGGCCGCGATCGTCGATTCCATGCGGGCGATGGCTTCGTCGGTCGTGGAGACGGGCAGGTTGAGCGGATTGGGCCGGTCGGTGACGTGCGTGCCGGTGATGATGCGGATGCCGGACGCCGCATACGCCGGCAGACAGGCATCGATGTGCTTGGTACTGCCGGGATCGACGAAGCAGGTCGTGCCGTACATGAGCAGTTCGGTGATGCCGAGCAGGGAGGTAGCGTATTCCTCCTCCGGTGTCATCACGCCCTGAAGGGTGAAGACCTGGGGAAGGTAGCGGCGGCCGAGGTCGTCGGGGAAGATACCGCGGGTGGCGTGAGCGTAGCTGACATGCATGTGGCCGTTGACGAAGCCGGGCGTCACCACCATCTCGCGGGCATCGATCACGCGGTCGGCTGGTTCACCTTCCATCTCAGCAGCCTTGCCGATCCGCTCGATCCGCGACCCGCGCACCAGGATCGAGCCGTCGCGGATGATGCGCCGCTGCGGGTCCATTGTGATGATGAACCGCGCGGCGTGGATCTTCAGGGTTTGTTCGTGCAATGCCCTCACCTCCGGCCCCTCTCCCGCCGGACGGGAGAGGGGAGACTACAGTGACGATGAGCCTGTACGTTCAGGTAATGGTAATGCCTGGCGGTCGTGGATTCGGACTACACGCTCGTTCTCTTGGCCACCAGCGGCCAAAAATGGACGCGTGACGTGCGAGAGCACCTGCATCAACCGCGAGCCTCGACCGAGAAGGAATGCAAGATGAGCACGGATATCTCCCGAGACACCTGGAATCCGGCGCAATACGGACGTTTCCAATCGGAGCGGAGTCGGCCGTTTTTCGACCTGCTCGGACTCGTCCGAGCGCGTCCCGACATGCGCGTGGCCGACCTGGGGTGTGGCGGTGGCGAGTTGACGCGCGAGATGCATCGCACGCTGGCCGCACGAGAGACGATCGGCGTCGACAGCTCGGCGGCGATGCTCGCCGGCGCCGCGGCGCCGGCGGAGGATGGGCTGCGCTTCGAGCAGGCCGACCTGCGCGAGTTTGCGGCGCGGGATGCGATGCGGGAGGCGTTCGATCTCGTCCTCTCGAATGCGACGCTCCAATGGATTCCGGAACAGGCGGAGGTGATCGAACGGCTCACGGCGATGTTGACGGCAGAGGGGCAACTCGCGCTGCAGGTTCCATCAAATGAAGATCACCCGTCGCACGCCGTCGCGCGGGAGGTGGCGGGGGAAGCGCCCTTTCGCGAGGCGTTGGGCGGCCATGTCCGACGGTTCAGCAATCTGACGCCGGAGGGGTACGCCGTGTTGCTCGAACGGCTCGGCTTCCGCGAGCAGCACGTGCGCCTCCAGGTCTATGTGCACCATCTACCCTCACGCGAGGGCGTGGTGGAGTGGGTGCGGGGGACGCTGCTGACCGACTATGAGAAACGGTTGTCGCCCGAGCTCTTCGCTGCGTTTGTCGAACGATACCGGGAGCGTCTGCTGCCTCAACTGGACGACCGTCAGCCGTTCATCTACCCGTTCAAGCGCATCCTCGTCTGGGGCAGCCGCTGACGCTCTGGCGATGATGCTCGATGTTGCCGGTTGCACCGGTCCGCCCGGCCCGCCGGAGGCTTCCGGACTTCACCTACGGGCCTGCATCGGTCATCCTTGGCGAGAATGCTCTTCGGGAGGTCCATCCCATGACCGTCACACTTGACTGGCTCGGCGTCGCCACCTTCCGGCTGACGATCGACGACCTGGTGATCTTCCTCGATGCGTACATGGACCGCGTACCTGCCGCGCCGCCGGTGGGGCTGACCAGCGCGGACGTGGACCGAGCGGATTACATCCTCGTCGGTCACTCGCACTTCGACCACCTGTGGGGCGCGGAGCGGATCGCGCGGAACACGGGCGCCTCGATCATCGGGTCGCACGAGACGGTGCGGCTGATGGCGAACGAAGAGGTGCCGGAGGCGCAGTTGATGGCGGTGGCGGGTGGCGAGCGCATCCGCCTGTCGGACCGCGTCACCGTGCGCGTCTTTCCCAGTCAGCATTCGTGCATCTGGACGACGGCGGGCGGTGATGCGGGCGAGGTCTGCCTCGGCGGCATGGGTCTGACCTTGCAGGAGCGGCAGGAGAACCTAGCCTCACGCGCGGGCCGGCGAATGGACGGCAGCCGTCCAGGCATGGAGGAAGTTACCGCGCACCGGCAGGCGAGCAACCAGCGTCCGCGTGGCGAAGGGGGCGCGCTTGCCTACCTGATCGAGACGCCGGAGGGCAGCATCCTCTGGAAGGATACCTCCGGTCACTGGACCGGCGTGCTGCGCGATCTGCGTCCGGACGTGGCGCTGCTCGCCGCCGCCGGACGCGGCAACATCGACGGCGAGCCGATTCAGGGTTCGCTGGCGCAATTCGTGGCGCGGGAGGCGGACCTGCTGCGCCCGCGGCAGATCATCCTCTCCCATCACGACGACTGGATGCCGCCGATCACCCGGCCGACCGATGTGACGCCGATCCGGGAAGAACTCGGCCGGCAGGCGCCGTATACGGAACTGATCGAAATGGGGTATCTGGAGGGGTATCCACTCCTGCGTCGCTCGTGACGAAGGCCGGGTTCCATTTGAAATGGAACCCGGCCTCAGTCTTCGGTCGTGTGATGCTGGAACCTAGATCAGGAGGAAGGGGCTCTGGCCGCCCTGACCGCCGGCAGCCGCTTTCGGGGCAGCGCCACCGCCCTGGTTGGCGCCAAGGTTGTTGCCCGCCACCTGGCCGAGCGTCTGCTGGGCGCCAGGCGAGAGGACGGCGAGGTTGAGTCCGGTCTGGATGTTGATCTGCGGTGCGACGACGATGTTCATGGTGGAACCTCCATGTGGTGGTGTGTCTTCGTGTCTTCATCATGCCTGCCGGCGGAAGCCGCGACAGTACCCTCCGAGACAGTCCGGCTGTCACCGGCGATACACTGGCCGGCTCCGCCACGGCGTCGAGAACGTGAAGCCGGCCGCTCTTGCTTCGTGAGGAGCGGCCGGCGGGCGCGGCGCGGGCGCGCGGCCGTTGGTCTGCGGCTTCTGTCGACCGCGGCCGTAGCCTACGGAGCGGCCGTCGCGGTGGTGCGCTGCTTCGGTGGCATCTGGTCGAGCAGCGTCAGCAGTTCAGGTTCCGATAGCTCCAGGTCGATCGAGTCGCCGTGGGGCTGCGGATAATCCTTTCCCGTGGGCCAATAGACCTCGATCCGGTTGTCCTCCGGATCGCGGAAGTAGCAACCGAAGGCGATGCCGTGGTTGACGACGCGATCAACCGGATAACCGCGCTCTTTGATCTGTTGGTAGAAGGTGCGCAGGTCGGCGAGTGAGCCGACGGTGAACGATACTTGTTGGACCTCGCTCTTGCGGTCCGGCGCCTTGAGCAGGGCAAGCTCGTGATGCTCCTGCTCCGGGCGGGCGCTGAGGAAGACGATGCGGTCATCCTCTCCCCGGTCCGTTACCTCCATGCCGAGGAACGTCTCGTAGAACTCCACCATCGTCGCCGGATCCTGCACGAACAGACCGACGTGACCCAATCCCGTTACGCGTGGCATGGTGTCCTCCTGGAGAGTGGTTAGCCGTTAGCCATTAGCCGTTAGCTGTTAGTCATCAGGTACCAAAATCAAGATTCCCTAAAGGCTAACGGCTAATGGCTAACGGCTATCAAACGTGCGCCGGGGTGTACTTGCCGGACAGTTGCGGTGTTGTCCCTTCGAGACCGCGTTCTTGCCGCTCCAGTCGGGTCTCACGGTCCCAGGTGCGATGCAGGTCGTCGCTGACGTGGATCCGCAGCCGGCCGAGGCCATCGCACTCCAGTTCGACGAGGTCGCCGTCCTGAAAGGCGCTGAGGCCGCGGTGGTTCGTGCCCGTGGCGACGACATCGCCGGGGTCGAGCGTGTGGATCGAGGTGATCCACTCGATGCAGCGGGGGATCTGGTGGGCCATGTCGCTGGTGTTGAAGTTCTGCTTGAGCACGCCGTTCACCCAGAGCTGCACCTGGAGGGACTGGGGGTCAGGCACCTCGTCGGCGGTGACCAGCACCGGGCCGAGCGGGGCGAAGGTGTCACGCGACTTCATCTGATAAAAGGAGTTGGCAGCAGGCGGCAGGCCGCGGGCGGAGCCATCGATGAAGTTCACGTAGCCGAAGACGTAGTGCATCGCGTCCGCTGCGGATACGGCGGACGCGCGCCGGCCGATGACGACGCCGAGTTCCGCCTCACCCTCGAAGATCGTGGCGGGGACATCGGGCAGCACCATCGTGTCGCCGTCGCCGATGACGGCGTTCGGCGTCTTCTGAAAGGCGTTGATCAGCGCCGGCTCGGTGCGGGTGCCGTCCTCCATGTAGTTGACGGCCATGCAGACGATCGTGGTGGGTTTGGGCAGCGGCGGCCGCAAGCGGACCTGGCTCACGGGTACGCCGTCTGACTTCGAGGCGGCGTTCTCCAGGCGCGGACGGTAATCGTCGAAGCGGGCGATCAGGCCGTTGATCAGATCGTGCGGCCCGACATGGGGGATGTCCGCAACAGTGGCGGATACGTCCATCACACGGTCGCCCTTGAGCACACCCAGGGTGAAGTCGTCGAAATAGACCAGCTTCATCGTCTACCTCCGGTCGGTGCGTTCTCCCGCTCGATGGCGGCGGTCTTAGCCGTTGCGCCGTTGGAGCGCGACGACGGGAATCGTGCGGGTCGTTTTCGCCTCGTAGTCCGCAAAGGCCGGTCGGAGCGCCGCCTGGGCGGCGTAGAGGCGGTCCCGTTCCTCGCCGTTGATGACGACAGCGGTAACCGGGATCGTCTCAGTGCCCACCTCAACCGTCGTCTCCGGATGCGCGACGAGGTTGTGGTACCAGTCCGGGTTATTCGGCGCACCGCCCTTGGAGGCGAAGATGATGAAGCGGTCGCCGTCGGACAGATAGACGAGCGGGCTCGTGCGCGGCGCGCCGCTCTTGGCGCCGGTGGTGGCGAGCAGGAGCATCGGCGCGCCGGCGAAGGGGCCGCCGACGACGCCCTTGTTAGCGCGAAACTCCTCGATGATCCGCTCGTTGAAGTTGCTGGTGGTGGTCACGCCGGTTCCTCCCCACGATCCTGACCGATCCGGACGCGGGCAGTATAGGCGGGAATCGAGCGTGTCGCCACTGCTGGGCAAGACGCTGTGGCCGACGGTGCGGCAGGTCTATGATGCGGCGTGTTCGATGCGAAGGATGCGTGCCTGGCGTGGATCGAGTGGGAGAGTGGCATGGCTATCGACAAGCGCAGCGGGGGTGTCGCCGTTCAGCACGTCTATGAGGCGGCCACGTGGAGTGTCGGGCACAGGTAGCTCGATCTGCGCCGGGTGGACGGATGCGTTGACCGCGACGACGATCGCTTCGTCTTCGAGCGTGCGCTGGTAGGCGAATTGCTCGTGGGCGACGTGGAGCTGGCGGTAGCTTCCTCGACGGAGGGCCGGGTGGGTGCGGCGCAGGTGGATGAGGCGTCGAATCCGCCCGCGCAGGGCGGGATGCGGGGCGGCGTTCTGGAGGGCGGCGGGCGTGAGCGCGGGGCGAAGCGGGGCGTCGCTGCCGGGGGCTTTGCGGCCGGGGATGCCCCACTCGCTACCGTAGTAGATAACAGGGACGCCGGGCGCAGTGAGGAGCAGGGCGTAGAGTAATTCGAGGTGGCCCGGGTCGGTGAGGCGGCTGGCGATGCGATCGACGTCGTGATTGTCGGCGAAGGTCGCAAGAGCGAGGTCGGGGTAGAGGCCGGCCTCGTCGTCAGAGTGGCGACGGAGGGCGTAGGCAAGCTCGAAGTAGTTGCGATCGTTGTGGCTGGAGTAGAGCGCCTTGTACAGCTCGTAGTTGGTGACGGTGTCGAGGGTGTCGGGGTTGGCCCAGCGGCGGTAGTCGCCGTGGATGACTTCGCCGAGCAGCCAGAAGTCGGGACGGAGCGAGCGGCAGAAGGCGGCAACGTCGCGCTGGAGGTCGAGGTCGAGGACATCGGCGGCGTCGAGGCGAAGGCCGTCGATGCCGAAGGTTTCGACCCAATGGCGGACGGCGGCGAAAAGGTGGTCGCGGACCGCCGGATTGGACGTGTTCAGCTTGACGAGGTCGTAGTGGCCGTGCCAGCCCTGATAGGCGAAGGGGTCGCCGTAGGGGCTGCGTCCGGTGAAGTCGAGATGGAACCAGCCGGCGTAGGGCGATGCGCCACCGTTCCGGAGGAGATCGCGGAAGGCCCAGAAGTCGCGGCCAGTGTGATGGAAGACACCGTCGAGGATCAGGCGCAGGCCGCGCCGGTGGAGATCGTCGCTCCAGCGGGCAAGCATAGCGGTGTCGCCGAGACGACGGTCGACGGTGAAGTAATCGGCGGTGTCGTAGCCGTGGGCGGTCGATTCCCAGACCGGTCCGAGTTGGATCGCCGTGGCGCCGAGGTCGGCGATACTGTCCAGCCAGCTGTGGAGGGCGGTGATGCGTTGGGCGGGTGGGGAGGTGAAGTCGTTTCGCGCCGGAGCGCCGAGCGCTCCCAGGGGATAGAGATGATAGATCACCGCGTCGCGTGCCCAATTCACGAGCATCCCTCTCGATGCCCGCTGCCGGCGTAGCGATGGAGCAGCGGCTTGATGAAGCCGGCGGCCCAGGCTTGGACGGTGATGAGGTCGAGGACACCCCTTGGGATGAGGGCACGGTTTCCGGTGACGTTCACCGGAACAGTGTACCGGACGATACATCAATGACCGCCGCTCCCGTCGATTTCATACGGCGGCTTGGGAGCGGCTGACAAGGTGGAGTGGAGCGTGGCATGGAGCACGGACCGGGACAGATCGTCATCTTGAACGGTGCGCCGCGATCGGGGAAGTCGAGCATCGCCGCCGTGATTCAGGAGACGTTCGACGGGGTATGGATGAACCTGGGAGTCGATGCTTGGGTGCGGCAGGTAACGCCGCCGCGATATCGTCCCGGGATCGGGCTGCGGCCGGGAGGGGAGCGGCCGGATCTCGAGCCGCTGGTGCAGGTGATGTACGCGACGCTGTATGAAGCGATCGCCGCCCACAGCAGACTGGGGCTGAATGTCGTGGTCGATGTCGGGCATCACGACGCCTACGCGCGTCCGCTGGGCATCCTCATCGACTGCGCCCGGCGCTTGGCAGGGCTGCCGGTGCTGTTCGTTGGCGTGCGCTGTCCGATCGAGGTGATCATGGAGCGGAGGAACGCGGGGCAGGTAGGGCGGGAGGGGACGTATCTGACGGGTTCGGCGGACGACCCGATCCCGCTTCCTGTTCGCTTGTGGCAAGGTGAGGCGCACATTCCGGGCATCTACGACCTCGAAGTCGACACGTCGCTGCTCAGTCCGACGGCATGTGCAGCGGTGATTCGACGGCGGCTCGACGTGGGTCCACCAGGGACGGCGTTCCGACAGATCGCGCAGGGCGCCGCTTCGTAGCGCGGGCGGCGAGTGACGGGAGGGCAGTACCGATGAAGCGATCGACCGAGCGGATTCTGACGACGCACGTGGGCAGCCTGCCGCGGCCACCGGACCTGATTGAGTTGCTGCTCGCGAAAGACGATAGTTCGCCTGGGGCACAGCGGGCGTTCCGGGAGCGCGTGCGGACGGCGGTCGGTGAGGTGGTGGAACGGCAGGTTGCGGCGGGGATCGATGTCGTCAGCGATGGGGAGATGGCGAAGAGCAGCTTCGTCCATTACGTGCGCGACCGGGTGCAGGGGTTCGAGGGGGTGAGCACGCGGGGGCCGGCACTCGATCTGCATGCGGATTTTCCGGGCTATGCCGTGTGGCGGACGCCGGGCGGTACGGTGCGGCCAAGTCCCTTTGCCTCACGGCCGGTATGCACCGCGCCGTTGGCGTGGAACGAAGCGAACGACCTCGCCGCCGACATCGACAATTTCAAGGCGGCGCTCGCGAGCCGGCCGGTCGCGGAGGCGTTCATGCCGTGCGCCTCGATCGGGATCATCGCCCAGCGGATGGACAACGCCTATTACCCGAGCTATGAGGCGTTCGTCGGGGCGATCGCCGAGGTGATGAAGGAGGAGTATCGGACGATCACGGATGCGGGGCTGTTGATCCAGATCGACGCACCGGAGATGGGGATCGACCGTGCTTTGCCACCCTTCCGCGACCAGCCGATTGTGGACTTTCGGGCGCGGATGGAACTGTGGGTGGAGGCGATCAATCACGCGCTCAGCGGGATCGATCCGGCACGGGTGCGCTTTCATGTCTGCTGGGGCAACGTCGAGGGACCGCACACACAGGATGTGCCGTTGCGGGAGATCGTCGACATCGTCCTGAAGGTCAACGCCGGCGCCTATTCAGTCGAGGCGTCAAATCCGCGACATGCGCACGAGTGGAAGGTGTGGCGGGACGTGAGACTGCCGGAGGGTAAGGTGCTGATCCCCGGCGTGATCGACTCGGTGACGAACTTCGTCGAGCATCCGGAACTGGTGGCCGACCGGATCATCACCTTCGCGGGCGTCGTCGGACGGGAGAACGTGATCGCGGGAACGGACTGCGGCTTTGGCACGGCGGCGGTGTCGGCGAACGTCTATCCGCCGATCGTCTGGGCGAAGCTGCGGTCGCTGGCCGAAGGCGCAGCGCTGGCGAGCGCGCACCTCTGGTCGCGCTGATGTGGTGGTGTGCAGGTGTCTTGTGGCCGAGCGTGGTATTCTTGGCCAACGCCGCCTCATCGAACACCTTGTCGGCGCGACGCGAGGCAGCATGACGAGAACCCACGAACGTACCCAACCGGCGGCGCTGGCGCCCTATCGGGTGCTGGACCTGACGGGCGCACTCGGCGCGATCTGCGGGCGGTTGCTCGCCGGTCTGGGCGCCGATGTGATCAAGGTGGAGCGGCCCGGCGGCGATCCGGCGCGGTCGCACGGTCCCTTCCTCGACGAGGAGCCGCATCCGCATCGCAGTCTCTCCTGGATCTATGCCAACGCGGGCAAGCGCGGTGTGACGCTCGACCTGGAACGGCCGGACGGGGCGGTGCTGCTGCGGCGGCTGGTGTCGGTCGCCGACTTTCTCGTCGAGTCATATCCGCCCGAGTATCTGGAATCGCTCGGCCTCGGTTATGAGGAACTGACGGCCATCAATCCCACGCTGGTGATGGCGCGGGTGACGCCGTTCGGGCAGAGCGGGCCGTACCGGGACTACCAGGCGACGGACCTGATCGCCTGGGCGACGGGCGGGCAGATGATGATCGACGGCGATGGCGACCGGGCGCCGCTACGCTGCACGGCGCCGCAGGCATGGCTGCTGGCGGGGGCGCACGCGGCGGTAGGGTCGATGACGGCGCATTACGCGCGCTGCCGCACGGGAATCGGTCAGCAGGTCGATATCTCGGCGCAGGAGTGTGTCACCTGGACGCTCATGATCGCGGCGCAGACCTGGGACATCTCGCACATCAATCCGCGTCGCGGTGGGGCGATTCGGCGCACCGCGCGGGCGGATGGATCGGCGCTGGAGCACCGCTCGATCTGGCCGTGCCGAGACGGGTTCGTGCTCTGGGCGCTGAGCGGCGGCACGCAGGCGGGGGCACTGGCCTCCGTGCGGGCGCTGGTGCAGTGGATGACGGAGGAGGGTGACGCGGGCGCGGCGGGCGAGGTCGATTGGTCGACGCTGAGCGCGGCGACGATGGATCAGGCGACGTATGACCGGCTCGCCGCGCCGTTTCTCGCCTTCTTCGCCACACACAGCAAGCAGGAGCTATTCGAGGGAGCGCTGGCGCGGGGGATTCAGCTGGCGTCGGTGAACGAGATTCCGGATGTGGCAGCCAGCCCGCAGCTGGCGGCGCGCGAGTATTGGACTGACATCGAACACGACTATCTCAACACGACGCTGCGTTTTCCGGGGGCGCCGGTGAAGCTCTCGGAGACACCGTGGCGGATCGACCGGCCGGCACCACTGCCGGGACAGGACAATGCCGCCGTGTACGGCGATCTGCTCGGGCTGAGCGCGCGGGCGATCGCGACGTTGAACGAGCAGGGGACGATATGACGATCACCGATACCTCAATCTCCGCCGCCGCACAAGTACCCGGTGTCCGGCCGGATGCGGCGGCGCCCTCGATGCGTCCGTTCGAGGGGATCAAGGTGGCGGACTTCTCCTGGGTGGGCGTTGGGCCGATCACGGCGCGACACCTGGCCGATTTCGGCGCGACGGTTGTGCGGGTGGAGACGAGCACGCGGCCGGACACGCTGCGGCTGGCGCCGCCGTTCAGGGACGGACAACCGGGGCTCGACCGGAGCGCGTTCGGTGCGGTGTACAACTCGAACAAGCTCGGACTGGCGCTCAACCTGCGGATACCGCGCGCCCGCGAGATCGCGCTGCGGTTGGTGCAGTGGGCGGATATCGTCGCCGACAGTATGACGCCGGGATCGCTCGCGCGCTACGGCCTCGACTACGAGAGCCTGCGTGTGGTGAAGCCGGAGATCGTCATGTACAGCACGACGCAGATGGGGCAGACGGGGCCGTACCGCTCCTTCGGCGGCTACGGCCAGCACGGCGCCGCCACAGCGGGATTTCACGCGCTCACCGGTTGGCCGGACCGGCCGCCGGCGGGCATCTTCGGCGCCTATACGGACTTCCTCGCGCCGTGGTTTCTGCTCACCGGGCTGATCGCAGCGCTCGAATACCGGGACCGCACTGGCGTTGGGCAATACGTCGATCAGTCCCAGGTCGAGGCGGGAATCCAATTACTTGGCCCGCAGTTCCTTGACTTCTTTGCCAACGGTCATGAGTTGACACGGGCGGGGAACGACGATGCGGAGATGTTTCCGCACGCTGCGTTTCCGTGCACCGGTAGTGACTGCTGGGTGGCGATCGCCGCGCGGGATGACGCGGATTGGGCGGCGCTCTGCCGGGCAATCGGGCGGGAGGCATGGGCAACCGATCCGGCGTTGATGGGACACGATCGGCGGCGGAAGCGGGCGACAGAGATCGAGACGGTGATCGCGGAGTGGACGGGCAGTCGGTCGCCGCGCGAGGCGATGGCAGAGCTGCAGGCGGTGGGGGTTCCGGCGGGCGCGGTGCAGACCTGCGAGGAGCTGTTCAGCGACCCGCAGCTTGACCATCGCGGTCACTGGTGGACGCTCGACCACGCGGTGATCGGACCGCACGCCTATGACGCGCCGGTGTGGAAACTGTCGCGGACACCGGCGGAGGGACGGCGGCCAGGCCCGGCGCTCGGGCAACACACCGACGAGGTGTGCCGGGATGTGCTCGGACTCAGCGACGAGGAGATCGCCGACCTCACCGCCGATGGCGTCTTCGAGTAGGTCCGCCGGCCACGCGACAGACCACGTACACTGACGTGATGGAGCCGAGCTTTGTACTGGACCTGCGCGACGCCGCCACCGGCAAGCAGGTGGCGGTCGAGCTATCGCGTGATGAGGCGCTGCTGCCGCTGGGCACGCTGCTCGACGGCGTGCTGCATGCGACGCCGGAGGATCTGGTTGCACGGGGGAAGATAGCATCGCAGCACGCCAATACATTCTTTCGGCTGCAGGACCTGATCTATCCCGTCGATGCGTGCGGCGCGCTGCAGAAGGGGCCGTATCCCGGTCTGATCTGGCGGCAGCGAGACGGTGCGCCGTTGACGCCGGAGCGTCCGGCGCTGTTCGAGCGGGTGCGGCGGTGGGACGCGCCCGATGTGCTGCTGCTGCCGCTGGAGGTCGACCGGCAGGAGTTACGCTACGAGCGCACCTGGCGGGGCTTCCATACCCGTCGCTTCGCGCGGTTCCGTGCCGTGGCAGAGGGATTGCTGGCCGGTGTGCTGTCCGGTGACTTCGGGCTTGATGGTCCCGCGTCGGAGCGGCGGCTGGTGGAGGGGGCGGCGCGGCGGATCTGGGAGGCGGACTTCGAGAACTACTCGCGCTTCCTGGCGCCGGCGATCCGGCTAAAGACCGGGGATGAGACGGTAGCAAGCATCGCCGGTGGATGGGGCGGCGTCTGCACGGAGAAGGTGCTGGCGCTGAAGTATCTGACCGATGCCTACGGGATCGAGAGTCAGATCGTCTTCGCCGGGCCGCACACGCGGGCGCCGCTGCCGCTGAGCGAGCTGCGGGCGATGCTCGACGAGCTCGACAGCTACGACTTCACCTATGCCCGTCGGTACATGCGCTACTGGGATCATGTCGCGCTGGAGTACCGGCTGTCGGATGGCAGCCGCTGGTTGGTGGACCCATCGAACGGTAACACGCCATTCATCTGCGACCCGTCGGCGCCGTACCTGGACGATGGCAATGAGCGGCGTTCGGTGGCGGTGCGGATGCTGGCGGTGGAGGAGCCGGTGACGTATCACCGAGTGCCGGAGTCGCTGGGGCTGGACTTCCTCTTCGCCTGGGAAACCTGGATCGCGGATGTGGACCTGATGCAGGTTTTCGACAATCACCTCGGCCTGCTGGTGGGGCGGGAGTTCCATGTGACCGCCGCCGTGTGGGGGTCGCAGACGAAGCGGGCGGTCGCGATCGCGGGGTGGCGGCGCTACGCCGCGGAGCACGGATTGCGGTTGGGGCTGACCGAGGCGGACGGTCTGCGGGTGTCGGGGGCGGAGCGGTGCACGATGGCGGCGTTCGCGGCGCAGATGTCACAGCAGGCACGGGATTGTGCAGCAGCGCTGCCCGGTCTCGTGTGGCGCTACCGCGAGCATATCCTCGTGCGGTACGGGATCGATAAGCTATGGGGAGCGGACCTGGTCGTGCTGGACCGGCGGCCACTGCTCGCGCGATTAGGGTCAGAAGCCGGCTCGTGAGCGCGGGACCAACGCGACTGTTTCACCATGAAACCACCGCGCCTGCCTCTTTTCCGTGCCATCCTGGGAGCGCGGACATCCTTCCCGCCGATTCTCCCACATCCATGCGGGAAGGATGTCCGCGCTCCCAGGCCGCGACCGACCTGGAATTCGCAGATCGGGGCAGCGGATGGTAGAAGCGGATGACAAGGCGACAACGGCCGCGTGATGCGGCGCTGGCGCTGGTGCAGTGGGCGCGGGAGCGAGTGCCGCTCTATCGGGAACTCTATGCCGGCGTGCCGGCCGTTGAGAGCTGGGCGGCGTTTCAGCAGCTGCCGGTGCTGACAACGGCGCGGTTGCGGGCGACACCGTTGGTCGAGCAGGTGGACGCGCTTGACGACGTACTCCGCTCACAGACGGCGTATGTGCTGCAGAGCACCGTCACACCGCGAACGCTGGTGCTGGACGCGGACGACACCGACGCGGCCTTTGACCAGACGCGGGCGGCGTTCGCGCGGGCCGGTTGTCGCGCCGGGATGCGGGTGACGCTGGTGGCGCATCCGCGGCAGCGCTATATCGCGGCGGAGATCACCGATCAACTCGGGTTCTTCCGGGTGGATGCAAATCTGGTGATCGCGATTGACGACGCGGCGGTCACGCGGGCGATCGAGGCGCTCGCTCCACGGCAGGTTGTTTGCTTCGGGGTCGCGGCGATCAGTGGTGGTATGGAGATAGTGACGGTACGGCAGCCGAGCAGCGATCACACGGATCTGTACATCGTGCCGGAGGCCGGGATCGTGGCGGTGCGGCCGGCGGGCGAACCAGCGTACCGCGTTTTGCGGCAGCATTGTCTGCTGGAGCAGGGGAGCGATGGCGAACTGCTGCTGACGTCGCTGCTGCGTTACCATCAGCCGCTGATCCGGTATCAGCTGCCGGACCGAGGGCGGCTGGTGCGCGGCCGATTGTGGCTGGAGGAGGTTGCCCTGTGAGCGGCCTCAGCCTCCTCGCACCGGTCAGTATCGGTCAGCGCGATGCGCTGCGGGCGACGCTGCTCGGTGCCGCGCGGTTGCCGGTGTATGCTGAGTTGTTCAGTCGCTCCGGGATCGAGGAGAGCCTGATCCGGGCGGAGCCGATGCGGGCGCTCGCGCGGTTGCCCCTGTTTGCCGGTGAGATGCAGGCACGGCTGACGCGAGAGGCATTGGAGCAGCGGCGGTTTGACCTGGGTGGTGTCGAGCTGAGTTCGGGGACGGGCGGCACGCCGAAGCGGCGCGTGCTCAGCGAAGAGGATCTTGCGCTCGATGCCGCGCTGCTGACCCGACTGCTGCACCTGGCGGGCGTTCGGGCCGGCGATCGGGTAACGGCGATCGAGTTGTCGGTGACGCCGCTCGCGGTTGCATTCCTCGAAGGGTGCGAGCGACTGGGGGTACGGGAGAGCACGGCGCTCGCCTGGCGGCCGGGTGCAGATCTATCCTCGCTGCACCGACTGGCGCCGAGCGTGCTGATCGCGCCGCCAAGCCTGCTGAAGCTGATCGCGCCGCTGCCTTCGGGTTTGCCTCTGGTGATCTACAACGGCGATCGATTGGATGGCGAAACGGCGGCGCGGTTGCGTGGGGCGGGGATAGGGGTGCGCTCGCTGTACGGACTGACGGAGACGTCGGCGCTTGGCATCAGTTGTGCGACGGAGTGTGGCGTTCACCTCTCGCCGGAGCAGGCGTTGTTCGAGTTGCGTTCGCTGGATGCGGATCACGAACTGATCGTGACGACGCTCGGCTATTCGATGCCACTGCTCCGCTATCCCACCGGCGACCGGGTGCGGCCGGTTGTCGGTGCGTGTTCGTGCGGGTCGTCGTGGCCGCGGGTGGAGGTGTTGGGACGGCTGGGGGCACGCTTCTCGCTGTTCGAGATCGAGTTGAGTGTGGACGAACTGGCGGCATACCTCGGCCTGGGTGATGCGTCGCTCCAGGTGGTGCTCGACGATGGGCTGGGGGGGCGCGTGCGGATGACGCTGCGGCCGGGGACGGAGAGTCGGGATCGATGGCGGGCGATGCGCCGGCGGTTGGCGACGCACCCGCTGCTCGACTACCTGGTGGCGGCGCGATTGATTCAGGTTCAGTTCCGTCCGCTGGAGTCCGCGGTGGGGCGAAAGCTGACGCCGCTGGTGGACCGGCGCGGGAGAGCGGCCGATGCAGGCTGAGCCGGTGGTCCGATGGGCGCAGTCGGATACGGACGTGGATGTGGCCCATGCGTTGTTCGTGCGGCGGATCGGGACGGGGCTGGTCGAGGATCGGACGAGCTTCCAGCGCAGCGCGACCGTAGAGACGGCGGATTGGGCGCCGCGGCTCGGTCTGGTTGAGATGGGCGGCCGGCTCGTCGGGGCGCAGTTGGGTGGATTGTTGCCGGCGGTGGGGATGCTGTCGCTGCCGTATACGGCAGTGGCTGAGGAGTTCGAGGGGCGGGGGATCTACCGGCAGCTAAAGGAGGCGATGCTCGAACAACTACGGCGCGATGCCCGCAAGCGAGGGCTGCCAGAACCGTCGGGGAACGTATCAGAAGAAGTGACCGGTAGCGCCCAATACCGGCGCAAGGTGGAGCGCGGCATCGCCGTTGTGTTGCCGGTTGTGTACCACTCACCGGCGGCGCAGGGGCTGCCAGAGACGATGCTGGCGCTCACCTATGAGCCGCTGACGGATGCAGGGCCTCCCTCGTCACCCGAGATGCTGCGGGCGCTGGTCGCTGCCGTTTATCGCGGGCTGTATGGCATCGCCGAACCGGAGCGGGATCCCACGTTCCAGCGAGTTGTCGCTACGATCGGGCGGATTCCTCGTGCGTCGTCGGGCGCGTGATACGTTGGCGGCATGGCGAAGACAAGGGCATCACCCGGACGGTGGCTGAGCGGCGACATCGAGCGGCAACTCGTGGACGTGCAGGCAGCGATCGAGCGGCATCTGCGTGTGCCGGGGACGGACCGCGCGCTCGTGCCGTATCCGGAGCAGGTGGCCGGGGCGCGCGGACTGCTGCGTGGCTCCGTGGTCGAGATGGCGACCGGCGAGGGAAAGACGGTGACGGCCGGCTTCGCGGCGGCGGTCTGGGCGCGTGCGGGGCCGGTGCATATCGCCACTGCCAACGCCTACCTGGCGGCGCGGGATGCCGCCTGGCTGGAGCCGGTATATGCCGATCTTGGGCTGCGTGTCGGTGTGGTGGCAGCGGAGCACACGGCGGCGCAGCGGCAGGCGCAGTACGCGCGGGATATCGTCTATAGCACGCTGAGCGAGTTCGGATTTGACTACCTGCGGGACCGGATGGTGAAGCAGTTGCAGGATCGCGTGCAGGTGCGCGGCCTCGGCGCGCTGATCGTGGACGAGGCGGATCTGCTGCTGATCGACGAGGCGCGCACGCCGCTGGTGATCGCACGGGCCGCGCCGGAGGGTGAGGGGCCGGACCTGCCGGCGCTGGCGCGGTTGGTCGAGGGGTTGCAGGCCGAGCAGGTAGAGCGGGCGGCCGCCAAGATCGCGGTACTGCGAGGGCTGCGGCCGCGCAGTTTCGATGCGGCGGTGGTGGCGGCGCAGCTGCGACGGGGTGCGCCGCGCGATCCGGCGGTGGCGGCGCTGTTCGCCGAGCGGCCGGGGCTGATCCGCGCCGCCGAGCGGGCCGACCGCGAATTGAAGGGCGGCGACCGCTGGATGCTCGACGACGGGTTGCTCTTCGCCGTGGACGAACGCGGACGCATCGCCTACCTGACGGGTGACGGTCAGGCGTGGATCGAGGCGCGCACCGGTCCGCTGTTTGCGCAACCGGAGCAGACGGCACAGACCCTGGCGGCACTGCACAACCTGATCCTCGCCTACGCGTTGTTTCAGCGGGACCGGGACTACCTCGTGCGAGACGGGCGGGTCGTGCTGATCGAGCAGGCGACCGGCCGCAGCGCGGAGAGCCGCCGCTACATGCGCGGTCTGCACGCCGCTCTAGAGGTGAAGGAGTTGGGCGGCGTGCTGGAAGAGGCAGAAACGCTCGCTCAGATCAGCGTGCAGGGGCTGGTCCGGCTATACCAGCGGCGGGCGGGAATGACGGGCACGGCACAGCCCGCCGCCGGCGAGTTCCAGCGGATGTACGAGATGCCGGTCGAGGTGATCCCGCGCCACCGGCCGGACCGGCGGGTGAACCTGCCGCCGCGCCTCTACCGGACGGCGGCCGAGGTCGATGCGGTGGTGCTGGCTGACCTTGCCGAGGCGCATGCGCTGGGGCGGCCGGTGCTGGTAGGTACATCCGACGTTGCCCGTTCGGAGCGGCTGAGCGCGCGGCTCGCGGCGGCAGGAGTGCCGCATGTGGTGCTGAACGCGCGGGAGCATGAGCGGGAGGCGTCGATCATCGCCGAGGCAGGGCGGGAGGGGGCGATCGTGATCGCGACGGCAATGGCGGGCCGGGGCACTGACATCCGGTTGCATCCCGACCTCGACGCGCGGCTGGTCGAGCGCGCCGTCGCCGAGGTACGGCGCCGGACCGAATCGGGTCCGGTGCGCGTGATCGGTGCCTCGGCGGGTGCGACGGAGGCGATGCGTGCGGCGATCGGGAAGGATGGCGCGCTGCAGCTGATGCCGGATCGCCGGCGGCATTCGTTGCTCGTCGTGGCGCGTGATGGCGACGCGGGCCAGGAGGAGCGGTCGATGCTCTTCGTGGCGCTCGGACTCACGGTGATCGCGACCGAGCCGGGAAGCGGGCGCCGGCTGGACGAGCAGCTTCGCGGGCGGGCAGGACGGCAGGGTGATGAAGGGCTGACGAAGCTGTATGCATCGCTGGAGGATGAGACGCTGCGATATTACGGCGATCCGGGGATGCGGATGCGCGCTCTCCGCAGTCTGGGCGGAAGGCCGTATCTGGAGGGTCGCGCCGCCAACCGGCTGATCGCCGATGCTCAGGAGCGAGCGGAACGATTGCATGCGGGACAGCGGCAGCAATTGTTCAAGCTGGACGATGTCCTGGAGGCGCAGCGCCGCGCGTTCGTGCGTGCCTATGACGCCGTGTTGACGCATCCGGCTGCTGATGATCTGATCCGTGGCTTCGCCGCAGAGGTCGCGGCAGGCGAAGCGGCATCCCGGTCGGCAGAACGCGCGGCCTGGCCGGCATGGCTAGATGGCATCACCGTCCGCTACGGCCTGGCAGCGGATGCGCTGGCAGAGGCTGTGGTGAATGGTCTCGTAGGCAGTGACGATCTCGCGGCGATCGTTCGGGCGAGGCTTGAGGATCGGTTGGCGCGGATGAGCGGCGAGTGGGGAGAGCGCTGGCCGGAGGTGGTGCGGTCGGTGCTGTTGCAGACGGCGACGGAGCAGTGGGCCGCGCACGTCGATTCGCTGGGAGAGGTGCAGCAGCAGGCGCCGACGCTGTTCTCGTTCCTGTCGGCGCCGATCGAGATCTCGTACGCACGCGAGGCCAACCGGCGCTATGCCGGGTTCACCTGGCTTGTGCAGGCGGAGACGCTCGCCAATCTGCTGACGTTGCCGCTACCCTACGAACGACCGCTGTCACTTGTTGGGACGGCGGCGGCAGGCGGGTTCTGAATCCGGTACAATAGAGGGACTGGTACTCCCGTGTTGTCACCCGGCGGTCGCAGTACCAGTGTGAAAGTGAAGGTTCGAACATGGTTCGCGTGGCGCCGGTTGCAGAAACCGGCCAGGGTTCAACCCCGCTCTATCGACGGCCCAGCCGTCTGCGCCGGCTTGGTGCGCTGCTGCTCACCGCCGGCGGCGCGCTCGCGGTCGCTTGTGGGATCGGCGGCGGCGAGAAGGCCGACGATCCCGGTCAGGTGTGGCTGGAGACGGACGGCGCCTCCGGCCGGATCAATATGGATGACGTGCAGCAGGCCTACCGCGACGCCTACGGGTCCGACGGCTTCGACGTAACGAAGTTCGAGAATCGCGTCAACGAGATCTACGAGGGCGACAA
Source organism: Dehalococcoidia bacterium (assembly GCA_050184225.1). GTDB lineage: Bacteria > Chloroflexota > Dehalococcoidia > CAUJGQ01 > CAUJGQ01 > JBFXAN01. Next base: position 20,678 of record JBFXAN010000050.1, read on the forward strand.
TCCCGTCGTCATCGACGTTACACGTGACGACGCCAACGCGACGATCACCGGCTGGGAAGACCTGAACGGGGATAAGACGCCGGTCGATGGTCAGGATGACAAGCTGTTCACGATCACGCAGGAGTTGAAGGACGGCGGCAACTACACGACGCAGGGTCACGGGGCGAACGGGTATTATCACTCGGTCAACCCGTTCGGCGGGTTCTTCACCGGCCTGCTGATTGGCAACCTGCTGACGGGTGGCTTCGGCAACCGCTACGTCACACCGCCCGCGCGCTATGACGACATCAGTTCTTCGCGCACCGCGTATCGCAACAGCAGCGGCTACGCGGCGCAGCAGGCACGGAACTCGGCCTACGGCAGCAGCCTGTCGTCCCGCTACGGCAACGCTGCCGCGGCTTCGAGCGTCAGCGCGGCTCGCAGCTCGTATCAGTCGCGGCAGATCAACAGCGGCGGCTTCCGCTCGAGTGGTAGCAGTTCGCGCAGCATCAGCAGTGGCGCCAAGGCTGGCACATCAGGCGGCGGCAGCATCAGCGGCGGCGGCGGGCGGCTCGCGCTTTAGTCGCCGGCCGCCTCTCCTGGGAGCGCGGGCAGGATGCCCGCAATGGCGGTCAAGCGACTATGCGGGCAGGATGCCCGCGCTCCCAGGGATGCGCATGACCGGAGCGGATCGACTGTGGCCGATGAGTACGAGAAGGACATCGACGGGGTGGTGCTGGACTACATGCCCAGCGATATCGGCGATTACGCCGGTACAGACTTCGACCTACGCATCACCTTCGGCGATGACCCGCTCGATACCGCCTTCTGGGTGACGGTTCCGGGGAAGGCGGAGGGACTGACCCTGCGAGAGCTGATCCAGCAGTACCTGATGGGGGAGTCGCGCGAGGACCGTGAGCGGATCACGGCCAATCTCGACACCGAGACGAACCCGGATCTGCCGGAACTGTACCTCGCTATTCGCCGCGCCTTCGACGATATGCAGAAGGGGAAGGCGATTGTCAGGTTCCACATCAACAAGGGGCCGCCCGACGTCAGCCTGGACGACCGGCTGGCACGGCACTTCAGCCGCGCCTACTCACAGGAGTACGGGCTTGACTACCGGCTGATCGACCTGGTGCTGCAGGTAACGGACCTGCCTCGTCTCTCGATCCCGCCCGCGCGACAGGCGGAGCAGATGCGCGAGTTGCGGTTCGTGCTGCTGCTGTACCTAATGGACCGCTACGGCCAGGACTTTGTGTTCGAGGGGCAGGACCTGGACACGACTGGGATCGAGGCGGTGGCCGACTGGGCGGTGACGAAGGGCTGGCTCGACCTCTCGGCGAAGGATGTGCGCGGCGAATACAAACCGGTCTACAGCCGCACGCAGGAGGGCAACAAGCTGCTGCGCGCGCTGGTGCGTGAGACCGACGACCTGATCAAGAACTACGACCAGTTCGGCGACGTGACGCTGACCGAGGAGTCGCCGCGCTTCCACACCGGACGCGGCGAGGATCTGCGCATTTGGGTGTACCAGGCGGAGAACGTCGACCCGGTGCGGGCTGCCTTCCTGATGAACATCGAGAACGGGTTCTACGACCGCACCTGGCGGCAGGTGTTCGGTGACGACGCCTTCTATCGCGAGCTGATTATGATCGCGGGAGCGGAGCCGCCGGTGACACCACAGAAGCTGGATCGCATTATTCGGGCCGGCAAAGAGTGGGCGACAAAACGGCGGGGTGAGGTGCGACGCTCGGCCCGCGCGCAGGAACTCTGGGACGACGAGCGCTCCTGAGCCACGAAACGGGAGTTCACCACCAAGACACCAAGTCAAAGGAGTCTTGGTGGTTGATTCTCGCCGTTAGGAGACGACGATCTGGGCGACGGTATAGAAGATGCCGAGGACGAAGGCGCCGCCGAGGACACCAGCGGCGACGTTGTTTTCTTCCTTGATCTCGCGGATCAGGTCATAGCGGCGGCCGGCGATCTCGAAGACGATCAGTGCCAACGCGACGGCGACGGCCGAGTAGAGAATGATCAGGCCGACGTTCTCGAAGAAATCACGAACATCATCACCAGACATCGATTGCCTCTCTGCGCCGCCGGGGCGGCGGGTGTTCTGCTTCGTCTCCCGTTGGATGAACGGCCGCGCCAGCCGTCCGCGCCATCATAGCCCAGGGCGGGGGTTCCAACGCAGTGTGAAACCCGTGGTTATGTCTCAAATGGAGGCCACGGCGATGAGCCGTCGGCAGGGCGCTCAGGCGCGGAGCGGCGTGATCCGCAGCGTCACTTCGTCGATCTGGCCGAAGGCACCCTGGCTGCCGATGAAGAGATGTTTGAGATCGTAGCCGGCGACATCTTTGACGGCGTTGCTGCCGAAGCGCGCCAGCGGGCCATCCTGCAGAGTTGCCCGGACGGCGAGCAGTGCATCGCGCATCGCTGCCCGGTGCGACTCTCCCCCGATCGCATCGGCGATCGTCTCGTCGCCGGGGGTGAGGGGTGTACAGAATCCACCGGCGGCGAGTGATGCGTGCAGCGCCCGCAACGTGGCGTCGGCGGGGAGCGTCACGGTCAGGTTTGCGGCATCCAGAGTGATCGGGGCATCGTGTCGAGGTTCGCTCCGGCGCGTATCGCTCGTGACGGCCGGGACAGGGGAGGGTGTGCGCGCGGTGGTCGCCAGCATCTGCATCATATCCGTGAAGGTGGGCAGCGATGGCTCATCGCCGCGTGGGTCGGGGAGGAGGATGCCCGGGTTGAGGATGCCCGTGGGGTCGACGGCATGCTTGACGGCGCGCATCGCGGCGATTTCGGCGGGAGTGAAGCGGCGGTGCATCTGGTGGCGCTTGGCGCTGCCGACGCCGTGCTCGCCGGTGATCGTGCCTCCGAGCTCGAGGGCGGCGGTGACGATTGCGTCGTCGGCCGCTTTCGCCGCGGCGAGGTGGGTAGGGTCGTCCGGGCGGAGGATGACGGTGGGGTGGAAGTTGCCGTCGCCGATGTGTCCGACGTTGACGATCGTGAGGCCGTGGCGGGCGGCGGCATCCTGAATCGTGCGGTTGATGGCGGGGAGGCATTCGCGTGGGACGGTGATATCGCCGAAGTAGACGCGACGGCCGCCGGCGGTGAGGGCGACGGCGGCGAGCAGGCGTCCCTGCCAGAGGGCGCTGCGTGTCGCCTCGTCGTCGGCGCGGCGGACCTCGCGGGCGCTGCGGCGGAGGATCGCCTCGACGCGGGGGAGGTCGTGGGCGACCTCGTCGGCGGCGCCGTCGCAATCGATCAGGAGCAACGCCTCGGCGTCGGTGGGGTAGCCGGAGGGCTGATACGCCTCGACGATCTCGGCCATTCGGCGGTCGAAGTACTCGATCGCGGCGGGGACGAGGCCGGCGGCGATCGTCGCGGAGACGGCCTCGACGGCGTCTTCGGTGCGGTCGAAGACGGCGAGGAGGGTGCGGGTCACGGCGGGCCGGGGCTGCAGGCGGACCGTCGCCTGGGTGACGATGCCGAGCGTGCCCTCCGAGCCGATCATCACGCCGAGCAGGTCGGGTCCGCGGTCGGCGGCGGTGAGGCGGAGCAGGTCACCGCCGGCAAGGACGCTGGTGACGGCCTCGACGTGATGGACGGTGACGCCGTACTTGAGGCAGTGGGGACCACCGGCGTTGGTGGCGATGTTGCCGCCGATCGTGGAGATGGCGAAGGAGGCCGGGTCGGGTGGATAGAAGAGACCGTGTGTTGCGACGCGGGCGTTGAGGTCACCATTGAGCACGCCGGGTTCGACGGTGGCGACGCGGCGCTCCGGATCGACGCTGAGGATGCGGTTCATCGCGCGGAGGTCGAGCATGATCCGTTCGGGGGAGGGCAGGAAGGCGGCGGCGACGTTGGTGCCGGCGGCGCGGGGGACGACAGCGATGCCGCGCTCGGCGGCGTAGCGGAGGACGGCGGCGACATCCTCGGTCCGTTGCGGGCGGACGACGACGCCGGGGGTGCCGCGGTTTTCGAGGAAGTCCTGCCCGTAGGCGGGCAGCGCGGCGGCGTCGGACAGGACCGCATCGCTGCCCAGCAGCGCGGTGAGGTCGGCGACGAGCGGATTGGCGATGGTCATGGCGGGGGCTCCTGCGCAGTGAGTGCCGAGGTCACCATGCTACACTTTGGGCGCGAAGGGGAATGCCGCGCTGTGCGACAGAGACGCGGTGCGCGGCAGGCAGTGGTCATGAAGACGTTCACCGTGACGCCGGGAAGTGAACTCGATCGGGTGTTGGATGAGGCCGCGGACGAGCCGGTCCTGATCGAGCGGAACGGCGCTCGGTACCGCGTTTCGCGCGAGCCGGACGAAGATATCTGGGCCGGCTACGATCCTGAAGCAGTGCGGAAGGCGCTCGCGGAAACCGTCGGCTCCTGGTCTGACCTCGATACCGACAAGATGATTGCGGACATATACCGCTGGCGAGAAGAAGGGTCGCGACCGGCGGATCGTCCGTGAGTGCGAAACGTCGGATCAGGCGTCGGCTTAGGAAGAGGGACGCAGCCCATGACCACCACGAGAAGCCCCGAGGGAATCATCGTCGAGGATGTCTCCGGCGTCCTCTACGATCCGATCACGGATCGGGCGCGCGTCCAGGGGACAGGGGTCGAGGTGTTCGAGGTCATGCTGATCTATCGCTCGGTCGGCAATGACTGGGATCGGCTGCGTGCGGCATGCGATTGGCTCGATGAGGAGCAGTTGCGATCCGCCCTCTCCTTCGCGGAAGCCAATCCGGAGTATGTTGGCGCCCGGCTGAAGAAGGAAGAAGCGGCTCACACCGAACTGGAACGGCTCTGGCGTGACCATCCTTCGACGCGCCCTCCGCGCGGCTGATGCGCTATTACCTGGATGAAGATCAGTCGCAGGTGATCGCCCATGTGGCCCATGAGCGGTACGGCCTCGACATTACCGCTTCGCACGACGTTGGAATGGACCACGCTCCGGACAGCGAACAATTGCGCTTTGCCGCGGGGCAAGGCCACTGCATTGTCACTCGCAACGGTGACGACTTCATCCGGCTGACCCGGCGCTTCCTGGAAGAGGGACTCGCCCACGCCGGAGTGCTGATCGTGCCGGAGTCGATGCGCGGCGATGACTTCGGTGCGATGGCGGCGGCACTCGCATATCATCACCTGCTGTACCCAGACAACATCCCCTATTACACCGACTTTCTTCACCATGCACCGATCGAGGATCGGTGATGACGGTGCCATGTTCTACACGCCGGACGCCTGAGCGGCGGCTACTACGCTTTTGGCGGCGCTTTCGCCGGCGATGCGGCCGAAGACGGAGCCGGACATCAGGCCGGAGCCGCCGGCGTAGTTGTGGTAGAAGAGGCCGCCGACGAGCTCGCCGGCGGCGTAGAGGCCGGGGATGGGGCGGTCTTCGGTGTCGTGCACCTGGGCGGTGGTCGGGTCGATGCGGAGACCGCCGAAGGTGAAGGTGATGCCACAGGTGACGGCGAAGCCGGTGTACGGCGGCGTGTCGAGCGGCAGCGCCCAGTTGGACTTGGGCGGGGTGATGCCTTCGGTGTGCTTGCCGTCGAGGATGGCGGGGTTGTAGTCGCCGGTCTGGATCGCGGCGTTGTAGGCGCGGACGGTTTCGAGGAAGCCGTCGCGGTCGATGCCGAGGGCGTCGGCCAGTCCCTCGATCGTGTCGCTGGTGGCCTTGGTGATGGCGCTGATCCGGTATTCGTCGCGGAGGTTGTCCATCACCTTGGCGTCGAAGACCTGGAAGGCGGTGCGCTGGGGCTGGTGCAGCACCTCGCGGCCGTACTTGGCGTAGGTGTAGTTGCGGAAGTCGGCGCCTTCGTCGACGAAGCGGCGGCCATCGACGTTGACGATGATGCCGAGGGGGTAGGAGTGCTTCTGAAAGAGGTCGCCGATCTTGCGGTCGCCGAAGGGGGGTGAGGCGATATCCCACTGGACGGCGTGGCAGCCGGACCAGTGGCCGAAGGGTTGGGCGCCGATGGCAAGGGCAGCGCGGATGGCGTCGCCGGTGTTGTAGCGGGTGCCGCGGACGCGGGCGAGTTCCCAGTCGCGGCCGAGGTAGCGGGTACGCCATTCAGGGTTGGCCTCGAAGCCGCCGGCCGCCAGGACGATCGCGTTCGTGTCGATGCGCTGGAACTGGTCGCCGACGCGGGCGGTGAGGCCGGTGATGCGGCCGTGGTCGTCGATGTGCAGGTCGGTGGCCTTGCTGTCGTACTGGATGCGGATGCCCTTCTTCAGGGCCATGTCGAAGAGGGCGTCGGAGAGGCCCTCGCCGCCGCCGATCGCTTCGGCGATGAGGCCGCCCCAGAAGCGGAGCTTGTCGCCGACGCGGTAGGCCTGGCGGCCGTAGAGAAGCACCCAGCGGAGGCCCTGTTCGCGCATCCAGAGGACGGTGGGGTAGGCGCGGGAGACGAGCGTCTGGGCGAGGTCGGGGTCGGCGAGGCCCTCGGTGACGCGCATGAGGTCGTCGTAGAACTGGGGCTGGGGGTAGGCGCCGACGTCGATGCCGGCGCACTCTTCGTCGGACATCTCGGGGATGAGGGCGCGGATGTCGTCGAGGCCGCGGTAGGGGAAGCGGAAGCCGCCGCCGGTGAAGAAGGTGTTGCCGCCGCGGAGGTGCTCCGGGGCTTTTTCGAGGACGAGGACGTTCGCGTCCTGCTCGCGTGCGGCGAGGGCGGCGCAGAGGGCGGCGTTGCCGGCGCCGACGACGATGACGTCGGGGGTTGTGGTGGTCATGGGGTGCTCCTTGGGACCCTCACCCCCGGCCCCTCTCCCGCCCGGCGGGAGAGGGGATCCTGACCGGCGCGGGCCGGCCAGTATCTCTGGCGGTGTGGGTGGGTTGATTGTTTGATTTTTGGAGTGGGGTGCGGTGTGAATATGGGGTGGGGTGGGCGGTGGGGGGTGTTAGATTCGGATTTTGGGATGTTGGGTTGATTGAATGTTTGATCGTTTGGGCGAAGTTCGGCTGCGGTGTGAGGGTGAGCGACGGCGGTCACAGCAGCCTGAATGCTTCGCGAGCTCATGCGGTCACGGTAGCGGGCGGGGGAGCGGGGCGCAATCGGCGGATGTCCATTCTGGACCTGGTCGTTGCTCACGTTGTGTTAGGAAACAGTGACGTGGGTCGAGCACGCTGCACCTGACTTGTGTCAGGGTGATGGCCAGGATAGTATATCGACATGCGTCAATTTGATGGATCATTGTCGATTCCAGTGACAGAGGTTGTTGCGAGGGAGCCGCGGGTGGGGCGGTTGCCGCAGGTGTTGAAGGCGCTGGCAGACCCGACGCGGCTGCGGATCGTGGGGTATCTGGCGCAGCGGGAGTTGTGCGTCTGCGATCTGGAGGCGTTGCTCGGGATTTCGCAGAGCATGACGAGCCATCATGTCGGGGTGCTCCGGCGGGCGGGGTTGTTGTTGCAGCGGCGGGAGGAGCGCGACATCCGTTGGGTGTACTACCGGCTCAATCCGGAGGCGGTGGAGTCTCTGAAGGACCAGTTCAATGGCCTCCTCGATCTCTCCGGCTTCGACAGCGCGCCCGCCCGCTGCGACTGACGGTGCGCCGGCGACGCACCGGCACGAGCCGCTGATCGCGCACTGGCGGCGGCATCTGCCTCGGTATGCAGGGGAGTTGATCGGCACGTTCGTGCTTGTCGTGGTCGCGACCGGGGTGGTGGTGGCGAATGTGGCGGCGGACGAGGCGATCACGCACGTCGGCGTGGCGATCGCGACCGGGTTGGTGATCACGGCGCTGATCTATGCGCTCGGGCATCTGACGGGGGCGCACTTCAATCCGGCGGTTTCGCTGGCGTTTGCCGTGGGGCGGCACTTTCCGGCGCGCGACCTGGTTCCGTACTGGTTGGCGCAGCTGGCGGGTGCGGCGCTCGCGAGCGTGTTTGTGCGCTATCTCTGGGGGGACATCGCCAATCTGGGAGCGACGCTGCCGGGGGTGAGCGAGGGGCGGGCGCTGGTGCTGGAGGTGTTTCTCACGTTCCTGCTGATGTTTGTGATTACGGCGGTGGCGACGGATGCGCGGGCGGTGGGGCAGGCGGCAGCGCTGGCGATCGGGAGCGTGGTGTTGCTGGAGGTGATGTTTGCCGGACCGGCGTCGGGGGCGTCGATGAACCCGGCGCGGAGCTTTGGTCCGGCGCTGGTGTCGGGCACCTGGGAGAGCCAGTGGATCTATTACGCCGGGCCGCTGCTCGGGGCGGTGGGTGGGGTGCTCGTCTATGAGTTCCTGCGGCGGGCGGAGAAGGTCTGAGCAGGGACGCGGGGAGGGAGCGGGAGATGGTCAATCCCGGATTGGCAACGCATATCGCCGTCGAGCACACGGTCGAGCAACTGGCGCGGGAGTTCGTCGGGACGTACAGCCAGGAGACGGTCGAGCGTTGCGTGGTCGATTCGTACGACCGGCTCGCGGTGACGGCGCGGGTGCCGAGCTTTCTGCCGTTGCTGGCCGGACGATTCGCCCGCGAGCGGCTTCAGGCCGCCGCGCAGATTGAAGGGAAGGTTCGAAGAACGATGCCGGAAGTGTTGTTTGTCTGTGTTCACAACGCCGGCCGCTCGCAGATGGCGGCGGGGTTGATGCACGCGCTCAGCGGCGGGCGGGTGCATGTGCGGTCGGCGGGGTCTGATCCGGCGGAACGGATCAATCCGGCGGCGATCGAGGCGATGGCGGAGTTGGGGATCGACCTGCGTCAGGAGTTTCCCAAGCCGCTGACCGATGAGGTGGTGGAGGCGGCGGATGTGGTGATCACGATGGGGTGCGGCGACGCCTGTCCGATCTATCCGGGGAAGCGGTATCTGGATTGGCAGGTGGATGATCCGGCGGGACAGCCGATCGAGGTGGTTCGGCGGATTCGGGACGACATCCGGGGGCGGGTCGAGGGATTGCTGCGGAAGTTGGATGTGCCGGCGGTGGCGCGATGACCCAGGCATCACAACCCGTGGCCCGCTGGCAAATCTGGGTCGTTGCCCGGGGCGACTATCTCCGCACGAATACGGGAGCACTGCGCCTTTTCACCTCGATTGACGAGGCAAAGCAGACCGCCACCGACGTGGGTGGCATCGTGCAGATTGAAGGGGCACCCGGCCTCGGTGGCTTCGACCGGGCGCTGACCTGAAGGGGACAAGGAACGTACTGGTTGATTTCGGACGGCCATTTCGAGGCCGATCGCTCGACCGGACACGCCGCCGTTATTGACCCACGGTGAGACAGCCACGGCGAGATCTGCGGGTACGGCGGTCAGCCGGCCGTCTGTGTCGCCGTCCCGCTGAAAAGTGACCCGCCGCTCGCGACGAACCCGAACTGATGGTCCTGGTTTCGATCGCACGCTGGACCCGGCGCTCCCGCTGCCGGGTCTCGTGCTGTTGAAGGGCGCGCGCTGGGCGGTCGACCAGAGAAGCGCAATGGACCCGTTTCGGCCCTACTGAGGGAGTGTCATCACTCCCGTCGCCGCCTATCGTGAACTCATGACCAGGAGGGTACGTGTTCGGGCATCACTTGACAGACGACGGCGAGCATCGGAAATTTTCTATATCGGAAACTTCCGATATACGAGAGGCCGCCATGTTCACCTGTCAGATTTGCCACTTCGAGACCGAGTTGGATGACGTCGCCATCACCTTGCAGGGGGAGCGTTGCATTTGTCTCCGCTGCTACGGGCGGGAGACGGATACCGCGAAACCGATGGCGAGGGTTCTTCGTCATCAAGTGATCGCCACGCTCGCCGCATATTCCTAGCCGCGACGTGAACCGACGCAGAGCGACCGGCCGCCTGAACCCGGTGGCCGAACTGAATCATGGCCGCGCCATCAGCAATCGGCACGACCATGCCGGAAGCCGGCACGGAGGCCATCAATGGTTACGGAACAACGAGAACGGACGGCATCATTCGGCGCGACGGAGACGGCAGCGCCGCCCTCCGTGCGCATCGATGCGCTCAGCGTGCGAACCACGGTCCGCACACGCAAGGACAAACGCGAGCGGGTGCTGCTCGACGATGTGTCCCTTGCCATCCAACCCGGCGAACTCGTCGCGATCGTCGGAGGCAGCGGCGCCGGCAAGACGACGCTCCTGAATGCCCTCGCCGGTGTGAAAGCGCCGACCGGTGGTCGCGTCTCCTACAACGGTCAGGACCTCTATGCGAACCTCGCCACGTTCAGGAGCGCGCTCGGCTACGTCCCGCAGGATGACATCGTCCATTCGGAGTTGACCGTCGAGCGCACGCTCCAGTACGCCGCCAGGCTCCGTCTCCCGCCGGAGACAACACGGGCGGAGCGGGACGCGATTGTCCGCGCGGTGATCGAGGCGCTTGCCCTGACGGCACAGGCCGGACAGCGAATCAGCACGCTCAGCGGCGGTCAGCGCAAGCGGACGAGCATCGGTGTGGAGCTGCTGACCAAGCCCGGCGTCCTCTTTCTCGACGAGCCGACCTCCGGCCTCGACCCGGCGACCGGCCGCACGCTGCTCCGGATGCTGCGCCGCCTGGCCGAGGATGGCGTCACGGTCGTCCTGACCACACACGCGCCCCAGGACATCGGACTCTGCGATCGCGTGATCGTCCTCGCCTCCGGCGGCTCGCCGGCCTTCGCCGGCCCACCGAAGGAGGCGCTCGACTACTTCGAGGTCGAGAGCTTTGAGGACGTCTACGAGCGCGTGGCGTCGGGTGCGCCGGTCGCATGGGAACCGTCGTTCGGCGGTGATGCCGATGCGACGGTGTTCGCTGTGACGGCCGCCGTGCCGAAGAGCAAGACGCCACCGGCGACCGTCTCTCCGCGCCGGCCGCGGCGGCGGACCGTGGGGGCGTTGCGGCAGTGGGCTGTGCTCAGCGAGCGGACCTTTGAGACGCTGCTGCGCAACCGGCTCACGTTGGCGATCCTCGTCGGCTCGCCGCTGATGGTGATCACGATGTTCGCGGTGCTCTTTCGTCCCGGCGCCTTCGATCCCACGAATCCCAGCCCGAGCGCGACGCTGATGATCCTCTTCTGGGTCGCCTTCGCTCCGTTCTTTTTCGGACTGACCTATGGCCTGCTGATGATCTGCACCGAGGTGCCGATCTTCCGACGGGAGCGACTGGTCAACCTGGAGATCGCGCCGTACGTCGTGGCGAAGGTGACGGTGCTGTTCCCCGTGCTCGCCGCGGTCGTCATCCTGATGGTTTGTGTCCTCCGGATCTTCGACCGCCTGCCGGCGGGAGGGCTGGAACTTTACGGCCCGCTCACGGTCACGCTGCTGCTGGAAGGACTGGCGGCGATCGCGCTCGGCCTGCTCGCTTCAGCGGCGGTGACGCGACCGGAGCAGGCGACGCTGGCACTGCCGATGATCAGCTTTCCCCAGGTGCTCTTCGCCGGGGCGATCCTGCCGTTGCCGGCGATGGCGGGCGCCGGCCGGGGAATCGCCTGGTTCATGACCGACAAATGGGGCTTCGAGGCGCTGGGCGCGAGCGTGAACCTCAACGAGCTCTTTGCGAACGGTGCCTCCCCGCTCGGGCCACCGCTGCTGGCCGAGTACGGCACGACCTTCTCGGGACCAGTGACGGAGAGTTGGCTGATGCTGGCGGCGTCGGCTGCCGTCTTCTTCGCGCTGACCTGCTGGGTGCTCGGACGCAGACACGCATCCTGAGCGCGGACACAACCCGCATCGTGGAGGGAGAGCGCGAGCAACCTGTCCACGCGAAGCGGAGCGGGGCGGTGCAGTTCTTTCCGTCGCTGGATGAGGCGAAGCAGAAGGCGCAGGAGGTCGGCGGCATCGTCCAGGTGGAGGGTGCACCGCTGCTGGGTGGCTTCGACCGGGCATTGAGCTAGCGGAGGCGGAGGATGAAGAAGAGGAAGTCGAGGTCGCCCGGCGACTGACCGTAGCTGGTGAGCAGGGTTGCGGCTTCGCTGCGATGCTGCGTGCCGTGGGTCACCAGTTGCGTCACGACCACCCATCGCGCGATCGGGTCCGAAAGCTCGCCGGAGAGACGGCGGAACTGGACCGTCTCTTCCAGGGCGCCGTCGTCCAGTGTCATGAGGTACTCGCGAAACGCTGCCGCTTCTTCGTGCCAGAGCTGACGCAGTGAGTCCACGTCCGGGATGTCGCCTGTGTTCGGCATTGATGGTGAGATGCCCGACTGCAGACGCACACGCCAGAGGCGCTCGGCGCTGAGGGCATGCACCAGGATCGATTGGAGGCTGGACGTATTCGAGCCCAGGATCGCGGTGAACTGCTCTGGTTCGAGCCGTGCCGCAGCATCCAGGATGTGGCCGGTTGCCCAGGCGTTGTAGTCGACGAGCGTGATCGCCTCGGTGGGGTTCATGGGCAGCCTCCATGCGACTCGGACTTCGGCGAACGGGTCAGGTACCGCAACACCTGCTGGGTCAGGTTAGCGGTTTCACCAGCCTGAGGCTCTCTTCGACGTAGCCGAGGTGTTGATAGAACCCGCGCGCTCGAAGGTTGGCGGCGCCGGTGTCGAGGGCAACCGTGGCGCAGCCGCGCGCGCGTGCCCAGTCTTCGGCGGCGGCCAGCAACGCGCGGCCGGCGCCGGTCCCTTCCGCCGTCTCGGCCACGACCAGCTCGCCGATGTATGCCTGGGTGATACCTGCCCAATGCTGCTGCCGTTCGACCGTGACGAAGCCCACACATCCATCGTCTGACGCGGCGACAAGCAATGTGTGATCTGGACCGATGGCGGCTACGGCGCTCTCAATTGAGCCGCGCACGACGGAGAGCACTATGTCCGGGTTCAGCCAGGGCGCGACGCCAATGAGGAGCCGGCCGGCGAGGTCGAGGACGGTCGCGCGGTCCTCTGGGGAGTACGGTCGAACGTTGACGGGTGGTGGAAGGAATTGATCGGCCATCGCGCATTCCTCATGCCGGCAGTCGTGTGCCGGGAGTCCTTGCGGGAGCGTGAGCGGTAGAATACCAGCGATCATCGGGGCGAAAGGAGATCGAGGGGCATGATCTCTGTGGAACAAGCAGCAGCGTATGCGACGAAGACGCGGGACATCCTCGTCGCATCACAGGGCATCATCGAGCACAGCCACTTCGTCTACGACTCCGGCCAGCACGGCAGCGGCTGGATCGACAAGGATGTCGTCAACGAGCACACGGATCGGGAGGATGGCCTTTGCACGATGCTTGCCGAGGTCGTGCGCGATCTGGGCGCGGCGGTGGTGTGCGGGCCGGCGACGGGCGGGCTGATCGTGTCGCAGTGGACGGCGCATGCGCTGGGGGTGCTGTCGGTCTTTGCCGAACACGGCGAGCAGGCGGCCGAGGCGCCGGGTGGTCCGCCGCGGGGACCGTTCATCCTGCGGCGCGGCTACGACAAGGTCGTTTCGGGCAAGCGGGTGGTGGTGGTCGACGATGTGATCAACACCGGTCTCGCGATCGAGCAGACGGTGGCGGCGGTGCAGCAGAGCGGCGGGCAGGTGGCGGGGGCGGCGGCGATCGTCACGCGCGGCAACGCGAGCGCGGCGGATTGCGGTGTGAGCGACCTGCGCTCTCTGCTGGAGTATGAGATTCCGTCGTGGCCGGCGGCCACCTGCCCGCTCTGCAAGGCAGGTGTGCCGATCAACACACAGTACGCGCACGGCGCGGAGTTCCTCGCCGCGCAGGGGCGGGCGCCGGCTTAGATGAAGCCGGCGAAGATGACCTGGACGGTGCCGCCGGAGGCGGTGGCGTTGCGTTGGACGTTGCAGACATGGGTGGTGTCGCAGACATTCGGGAAGGGTGGGACGTTGGCGCCGGGGCAGGTGACGGTTGGGGATGTGCGGCGGGTGCAGTCGTCACAGCCGTAGGGGAAGACGCCGGAGATGCCGATGTTGTCGGTGAGACCGCGGTTTTCGAAGTAGGTGATGTTGTTGTGCTGTCCGGCGCCGTCGTTCCAGGGGCCGCCGCCGCTCATTTGAAACCTGAGGTCTGCATTGACACCATAGACGCCACTGATGTCGATCGTCTCCTGGGCGTTGGGACCCTGGGGGCTGTTGTTGATTGTGAACTCGGCGAGGTTCATGCCGTTGGGAAACTGCGACCGGTCCGGGCAGTTTTGCGGCGGGCCTCCGAAGCTGAAGTTGCCGCTGAAGCAGGCGTTTGGAGGGGCGGTGTAGGTTTGGGAGTCGTGTGGGGCGAGCTTGAACGAGCCCTGACTGGCGTTGATGCGGTTGGTGACGAAGGGTATGTCGTTGAGCGCGACGTTCTGGGCGCAGCCGCCAACGGTGCCGAGGGTCAGGTAGACAAGGACCGGCGCATTGGTGTCGTTGGTCACGGTCAGGTGGGTGGGGTCGCTCGACGTGGCTTCCGGCCGTGTCTGGGCGGAGGCAATAGTGCCCCGGCCGACGCGGGCGGCGAGGACGCCCACGGTGGCGCCGGCCAGAACCTTGAGGGCCGAGCGGCGGGTGGGCGCCGCGCCGAGGGCTTTGGTCAGTTGTTCGAACCGATTTCCCGTCATTCCTTCTCCTCCATTTCCTTCTTACGGGCGTGTGCACGTCGGTTGGGAGAGATTGCTGCGATCGAGTCAGGTTTTTGCCATGCATCGACTTATACTCGAACGATTGGTGAGACGCAAGGGACGAGGAGCGGACCCCTCCCCCGGCCCCTCCCCCCGCTGCCGCGCGGAGAGGGGTGCCACGCCGGCACGGGGCTGCCAGCGTCGTCCTCGCGACAATCTGGCTGTGGGATGGTTTGCCTTGGCATCCCAGACCCGGCGAGACTCCCCTCTCCGCGCGGCAGCGGGGGGAGGGGCCGGGGGAGGGGATCGGGACGCCACAAGCTTGGATTGGAGGTGGATTGTATGCCGGCACCGCGTTGGCTGGCCCGGTTCAATAAGCGGGTGTGGAATCGCATCACTGGGCCGGTGGCGCCACGGTTGCCGGGGTTCGGTGTTGTCGTTCATGTCGGACGGAAGACGCACCGGCAGTATCGGACGCCGGTCAACGTCTTTCGGACCGATGATGGATTCGTGATTGCGCTGACGTATGGGAAAGGGAGCAACTGGGTGCAGAACGTCCTCGCTGCCGGCGGCTGCCGGTTGGAGACGGGTGGGCGGGCGTGGCGGCTGACGAATCCGCGGCTCGTCCACGATCGGCGGCATCGCCTGGTACCGCCACCGGTCGGCATCGTTCTCGGTGTCATGAGCGTCGACGACGTTCTTGAATAGGACCGGGTTGCGGGAGGCGCCGGACCAGCCGAACCGGCGAGCCGCGACCGGTAGCCGGCGGTGTAATCCGAGGCAGATCAGCCGCTCGGCGTCACGGTGGGGACTCCAGAGCAATGATGAGGTCGACGAGGCGGCGGCGAAGGCCGGCGAGGCGCGCGGCGCCAAGGCGCTGTGCCCAGCCGGCTTCGATGCCGGCGATGATGGCCTCGGCGACCCGCGTTAACTCTTGTCCGCGCGCGGAGAGACGTACCAGCCGGGCGCGTCCGTCGGTGGGGTCCGGCGCCCGTTCCAGGTATCCCAGTGCCTCCAATTCGACGACGAGCCGGCCCAGGTACTGCTTCGTCAGCTGGGTTCGCTCGGCCAGCTCGGTGACGCGTGAGCCTTCGGCACGCACGTGCTGAAAGACGATGGCATGGGCGGGATGGACATCCGCGTAGCCCGCTGTCGCGAGCCGGTCGAACAGTTGGCCAATGAAGACCTGATAGGGTATCCGCAGCAACTGACTCGTGTTTTGCCGCGCCAGTTCCCGCCGGCGACCATCCCGTGTCCGTGGCATGATTCCTCCGCAACGGTTGATCTTTAGGAAGTAATGGTTACTATATAGTAACCATTACTTCCTATACCAGGATACTGGAGTGTTGACTTGCTCGGTCGTGACCACCTGGTGGACTGAGCACGAGGAGGCGACGATGACGGCAACGCACGACGGGTCGGGGTATGTAGTGGAGGCGGGCGGGGGTCCGGCGACGTGGTTCCTGGGAACGCTGATGACAGCCAAGGCGGGCAGCGAACAGACGGGCGGGGCGTTTACCTTGCTGGAGTGGACGGCGCCGCCGGGATTCGCGCCGCCGCTGCATCGCCATCAGGTAGAGGATGAGGCGTTCTACATTTTAGATGGCACGCTGGAGGTCACCTGTGGCGATCGCCGCTGGCAGGCGACGCCGGGGGCGTTCGTCTTCCTGCCGCGCGGCGTGGTGCACGGTTTCACGGTGACGGGAACGGTGCCGATTCGGGGGCTCCAACTCACCGTCCCCGCCGGCTTCGAGCAGTTCATGGCCGAGGTGGGCGAACCGGCGCAGGCGCTGACGCTGCCGCCGCCCGCCGCTCCCGATGTGGAGAAGCTGCTGGCGGCAGCGGCGCGGCACCGGATCGATATCCTTGGACCGCCGCCGGGTCCGTAGTCCAACTCTGGTATGTTGGTACTTACGATGCACGCATACGTGAGGGCTACGAAGGAATGGTGCTGACGAGTTACCTGCTTGCTGCGACGGCCTTTGTGGAGACGACGCTGATTCTCTTCCTGCATGTGCTCGGCGCGATGGCGACGATGGGTGGAGTGCTCGGGGTACTGGTGCTGTATCTGCGGGCGCGAGGGGCGAGCGATGCGGAGGACCTGCGCGTGACGCTGCGGATCATGGACGTGTTCAATCAGCGGGTGCTGATGCCGGCGGCGGGTCTGACGGGGGTGATCGGCTTCCTACTGGTGATTCGGTACGACATGCGTGGGATCTTTGAGTTCAGCCGGCAGGGGTGGCTGTTCATCGCGATTGTGCTGTGGGTGATCCTCCAGGGTGTGGCCGGGCAGGCGGTGCGGGCCGCGCACAAGGCGACCGGTCCGCTCGACGGTGCGGGCGGGCTTGCGGCGGCGCGGGCGCATCTTGGTTCGGCGGGGGTGGCGGGGCCGGTCTGGCTGACGCTGATCCTGACGGTGGCGATCGTCTACTTCATGATGTTTCAGCCGTTCGTGCGGTCGTAGGGCGCCGCGGGCTACTGCTCGTTGTGGGTGTGCTGGGGTGTGAGGCTCGGTACCGGCGGGGTCGAATGCGCGGGGTCGGCGGCGCGTTGCCAGAGGAGGGCGGCGACGGCGAGGGCTTGGAGGAGGGCGACGGCGGCGACCATCGGGAGATAGGAGCCGGTCAGGTCGACGAGCAGGCCGGCGAGCCAGGCGCCGAGGGCGGCGGCGATGCTGGTGACGACGACGCTGACACCGTTGAGCGTGCCGAGGCGGGCGTCGCCGTAGACCTCGGTCTGGAAGAGGCCGTTGAGCGGCGAGAGCAGGCCGAAGGCGATGCCGCCGATCGCGGTGAAGTAGAACCCGAAGAGGAACGGGGCGGTGCCGCCGACGGCGATCAGGAGGGCGAGGGAGGCGGTGGCGCCGAGGGCGTAGCAGCCGCCGATCGCGCCGCGTACGCCGAAGCGGGCGGTGAGCGGGGTGAGGAAGAGGCGGCCGGGGATCTGAAAGGCGCCGCGCATACCGGCGAAGGCCGAGGCGGCGGCGAGGGAGAGTCCGGCAGCTTGCAGCGCGCCGACCTGGTGGAGGAGAACGGCGGCATTGGCGAGGCCGGCGAGGGCAAAGACGAGCAGGACGCGGTAGACGGCGGGACGGCGGAGCGCGGCGATCAGGCTGTCGGCGGTGACGTCGTCCCGGGGGCGTGACGCGGCCGGCGCGCGGACGAACAGCGCGGCGGGGGCGACGCAGAGGACGGTGAGGACGATCAGTCCCTGGAGGCCGCCGCGCCAGCCCCAGAGGTCGACGAACCAGGCGGCGACCGGGTAGAAGATCGGGCTGGCGAGCGCGCCGAGCAGGGTGAGGATCGAGAAGGCGGCGGCGCGGTGGTTCGGGTAGAGGCGGGCGGTGACGGGCATCGTGACGTTGTAGTAGAGGCCGCCGCCGATGATCGCGCCGCCGAGCGCCCAGGTGAGGACGAAGTGCCACGGCGCCTGCGCCATTGATGCGAGGAGGAGCAGGGTGGCGCCGAGGGCGATCGCGGGGAGGAGGACGGGGCGGGAGCCGCGGCGGTCGAAGGTGTGACCGGCGAGCAAGGCGATCCCGCCCTGACCGAGGACGCCGAGGGAGAAGCCGGCGGAGAGGAGACTGCTGCTCCAGCCGGTTTCCTCGGCGATGACGGGGATGAGCACACCGATCGCATAGTAGGCGGTGCCATAGGCGCCGATCGTCGCGAGGCCGAGGAGGAGGGCGGGCCACCAGCGTGCGAGGCGCTCGATCATGTCGCTTGTTCCTGTGGGTTGCGTCGATGGTAGAGGTTGCGATCGATCGGTGCGCCGTTGCAACCGAGGAGTGTAGCCCTGGGAGCGCGGACATCCTGACTGCAATGGCATCCAAGTACCATGCGGACAGGATGTCCGCGCTCCCAGGGGGGCGGCGGTCAGGCGCGCGGGCCGGCCGTGACCGGAACGAACGAGGTGTCACTCTCCTTGCTGCCGCAGCCGCAGCCGGATTGGCCGGCGGCTTTGGCCTCGGCGTCGAGGACGCAGCAGGCGTCGCTGGATGCGGGGGCGGGGCCGCCGCAGCAGGCCGAGGCTTCGGCCTGTGCAGATGACGCGGCGGTCGCGGTGATGTCGATGACATCGATAATGGCCGGCGTTGAACCGCAGCAGGCGCTGACGGGTTCGGCAGCGGATTCGCCGGTGGGGCCGCTGCAAACGCCGGTTTCCGGGAGGGTCAGTTCGACCCGCGACGCGGCCTCGTGGTCGCCGGTGAGAGCGGCGGTGACGGAGCGAACCTGCTCGTAGCCGGTGAGCAGGAGGAAGGTGGGGGCGCGGCCGTAGCTCTTCATGCCGACGGTGTAGAAGTCCGGCTCCGGGTGGCTGAGCTCGTAGAAGCCGTGGGGCGGCACGGTGCCGCAGCTATGGACGTTGGGGTCGATCAGGGTTGCGAGGGCGGTCGGGCTCTCGACAACGGCGTCGAGGTCGAGCCGCAATTCGCGGGTGAGGGAGAGGTTTGGACGGAAGCCGGTGGCGGCGATGATCTCGTCGAACGGTCCGATCGCGCGGTCCTCGCCTTCGACTTCGATGCCGACGCTGGTGGCGTGCAGGGCGGCGATGCGGAAGCCGGCGGCGAGCTCGATCGCGCCGGCATCGACCAGCGCGCGCAGGCGGCTGCCGAGGGCACCGCGAGCGGGGAGCTGATCGTCCTGACCGCCGCCGTAGAGATCACCCGCGACCCCACCGCGGATTGCCCAGGTGATCCGCGTGCCGGGGACTTCGGCGGCCAGGGCTGCCAGATCGAGGAGGGCGTTGAAGGCGGAGTGGCCGCTGCCGACGACGAGGAGGCGCTTCCCGGCGTAGCGCTCGCGGGCGTCGCCGAGGACGTCGGGGATGCCGTTGGCGATGTGTTCAGCGACGCAGGTTTCGCCGATGGCGAGGAGGCCGTTCGCGCCGAGGGGGGTGGGGGAGGTCCAGGTGCCGGAGGCGTCGATCACGGCGCGGGCGAGGATCTGATCGAAGGCGCCGTTGCCGCGCTGGACGTAGATGACGAAGGGGGCGTGCTCGCGTTCCGAGGTCTTCAGCTTGTCGAAGCCCTGCCGCGCGACGGAGACGACGCGGGTGTTGTATTGGATGTGCGGGGCGACCGGCGGAAGCTGCGCAAGAGGGAGCAGATAGCGGTCGAGGAGGTCGTCGCCGGTGGGGAGATCGTCGGCCGGCGGGGCAGACCAGCCGGCGGCTTCGAGTAGCGCGAGGGACGCGGGGTCGACGACGTAGCGCCAGGGGGAGAAGAGGCGGACGTGGCCCCACTCGCGGATGCTAGCGCCGGCGGTGGCGCCGGCTTCGAGGACGACGGGGGGTTCGCCGCGGCTGAGGAGATGGGCGGCGGCGGCGAGGCCGACTGGTCCGGCACCGATGACGGCGACTGGCAATGTGTTCGTGGACATGATGTTCCTCTCGTTCTATCGGATTTTTCCGATATGAAAGGCGCGGAAATGCGCCGCTTGCTGATTCGATGGCCCGGCGATGCCGGGTGGTGGAGGAGTGCGGGCAACCGTGATAGTTGACCGCACACC